>CAZLTY010000062.1:0-20505 GCA_964562575.1 uncultured Pirellulales bacterium | reverse complement strand
CCCTGAAGGGGCGTTTTGAGTTCGGGGATATGAGGGAACCATGAGTATATTGGCACTTGGTTACGATTGGCCTAAAGAAGTCGCTCAACTTCTATCTTAACGGTTGGACCCCCAATGGACCGTTCTCTAATCTACACGAACACAGCAACTGATAAGAACAGGCTCCCGCAGAGATCGCGGGGACTGCAGAGTTTTAAAGGACAGAAAAATGGGTTCAGATTTTTGTGTTAGCTGAGTGCTGAGGGCTCAAGTTCCTTTCTTCTGCGAACAACCAACAACGAATAACGATATTCTACCACAGAGGTCACTGAGGGCCACAGAGAAAGTAAAAAGGACAAAGTGAAAAGGCAAAAGAAAGAGGAACCGCAGATTAACGCTGATGGACGCAGAGAAAAGATCCATAACCGACTGAATTAGACACGGATTAATGGCGGTTAACACGGGATTCTATTCACCGGAGAGGTACTGAGAAAACAATATCGAAGATACCGATCCATCGGGAATCAATTACAAGGGCCAAAGAGGGCAAGGCAAAAGGCTAACGCCTTAACGAAAGGACCTCCGGAAAATGTACCGAATTCTCAGACACATATATAGGCGAGTTTGTCGAGGCAGCGTCAAACGCCGCAAGATAGCGATAATAGCTGTTGCCCGTCATTTACTGATGCGTTGCTGGGCGATGCTGCGTGACAACAGACCTTGGTACTACAAGATTGAAAAGGCTGTGTAAAATTGTAAAAACGTTTATTTTTCATTTTTCACCTCATCTTTGGGTGAAGGCAAAAAACAAAAAATAAACTTTTGGGATTGAAGCTCTGTTAGTGATCGAGATCGAATATAGTCGAGCCTGGCGCACACCTTGGGCGTAATAGCCTGTAATTAAGAATAGGCCGACTGCCGTAAAGTCTAATAGGACTGTGGGCAAATTCAAAAAACATTCACAGCAACCTGAATAGGAGTGTGAGACGACCGATCATAACTGGGCATTACATACGATGTGAGCAAATGATATTTTGAAATCAAAAGAAAACCAAAAGGGACCCTTGACACATCTGGCTTCATAGGAGGTGTACGGTACATTTCTTTCAGTCTATGAAGGATCAATGTAGATCCTTCGGCTCCGCTCAGAGCCTGCCCTGAGCATCGCCGAAGGGACGGCGTTTGTGAGTGCGAAATCTGTACGACTAACTCCAAACAACTGAAATGTTTTTCCAGATAATTGAACGGCTGTTTTGTAAGTATGGGTGTTTCAAAGTAGTTAGGCTTCTATTTTTTAATCTGCGTGATCTGCGTAATCTGCGGTTTAAAGTCTTTTTGGTTCCGGCCACAGGCCGGGCTGTGTCAATCTACGTGAATCTGCGGTTATTCGGCGCCGCTGGGCTCGAGGTGTCCGGTGCTTCTTCTCGGTCACGGCTGCTTCGGTCTCTGTGGTTGACTTTGAATGCGATCAAGCAGATCATTCGCCAATTGCTCATCGAGTTTTTTGAGTTTCCTGTGCTCGCCCAATGCCAGATCCTCTTCTCCAATTTTCAGAAAGGCTTCGCCGAGTTGATAATGCGCCTGAGGGTTGTCCAAGCGAAGCTCTGCAACTTTCCGGTATGCGGCCAGTGCATCCTCGTTATGACCACACTCCGCCTGGATGTCGCCGAGTATCATCCAGGTACGGACATCATACGGTTGTATTCTGACCACCTGTCTTAGTGCGTCCGCTGCTTCTTGATTGCGACCGGTCCTGATGTAGAACTCGGCAAGGAAGCGGTAGACGTCCACATTGTCAGGATCTGCTTTGACAACCTGCTTCAGAACTCCCGCCTTGACACTGGCGCTGTTCACAGTCGGTGAGCGAACGCCCCAAACATATGTCAGACAGACAAGCACCGCAATCTCACCGACAATACGCTTTGTTTGATTGCTGACCTCAGCCATTGTGATATCGCCCGCTGATGACGACGACCTCAATACCCCCCAAATTGGTCGCTGCGATGGCCTGTTCCCGCGGACAGGTGACCGACCCCATTAAATTATACGAAATGAAGCGGCAAACCGAAAAAACAGTGCCTCAACAGGGCCGAAAGGCAAGTCACAAGAACTTGTGGAATTGAGATGAAATCCTGGTAATATGGTACTTGCAGTGTACAGGGCTGTTTCAGATAAGGGAGCTTTGTTGGTGGGCTGTGAGCCCACTGAAGCCAAGAAAATCCTAAGCACTAAACGCTAAATCCGAAACAATATCGAATGTCCAAAACACAAATTCTTCAAACAATAACAGCAATGCCCACGTGTGCAATCCGCCCCGCGTCTGCCGTGTGCCCAGGAGGATGTGCTGGACTGTTTTAGACTTCCGTCATTAGGATTTTGAATTTGTTTAGGATTTAGATATTCGAATTTAGGATTTACGACACTGGAGTCTTCTGACTAGTTATAATCTCCTGACCGAACTCAGAATAAGAAGAAAGGTACTCTCATGAGCCAATGTACGTTGAAAGGGACAATGTTCGTTCTGGCATTCCTGCTGATGGCGGCCGGCACGATGCACGCCGCCGAGGCGCCCAACTTTATCTTCATCAACATCGACGATTTAGGTTACGCAGACATCGGGCCGTTCGGATCGAAATTGAACTGTACGCCCGCCCTGGACCGGATGGCGCAAGAAGGCCGCAAGATGACCAGCTTCTACGCAGCGCCGGTCTGCTCGCCGTCGCGCGCAGCGTTGATGACCGGGTGTTATCCGAAGCGGTCGTTGAGCATTCCTCACGTGCTGTTTCCCGGAAACGACGTCGGCCTGGCTCGGGCAGAGATCACGATCGCCGAATTGCTCAAACAGCAGGGCTACGCGACCGGGTGTATCGGCAAGTGGCACCTGGGCGATCAGCCCGAGTTTCTCCCGCGCCGGCAAGGCTTCGACTACTACTTCGGTCTGCCATACTCGAATGACATGGGACCGGCCGAGGATGGCGTGAAAAGCAACTTGGGAGCACCAATTCCAAAACGCAGGGGCAAAGGCCCAGGCCAGCCGCCGCTGCCGCTGCTGCGAAATGAAACCGTTTTGCAGCGCGTCCTGGCTCACGACCAGACAACGTTGGTCGCACGCTATACCGAAGAGGCCGTGAAGTTCATCAAGGAATACAAGAATGAACGATTCTTCCTGTACCTGCCCCATTCGGCAGTGCACTTTCCGATCTATCCGGGCAAGGCGTTTCAGGGCAAGTCGAAGAACGGGATCTACGGCGATTGGGTCGAGGAAGTTGATTGGAGCGTGGGCCAGGTACTCGATACGGTCCGCGAACTAGGGCTGAGCAAGAACACGCTGGTGATCTTCACGTCGGACAACGGCGGCACGAGACGGGGCGTCAACGCGCCGCTTCGCGGTTTCAAAGGTAGCACGTGGGAAGGCGGCATGCGCGAGCCAACCATCGCGTGGTGGCCAGGAAAGATTCCCGCCGGCACCGAAACCGATGCCATTACGGGCATGATGGACATCCTGCCGACTTTTGTGAAACTGGCTGGCGGTGAGCTGCCCACCGATCGCAAACTGGACGGTGGCAACATCTGGCCTATCCTGGCCGGCCAGCCCGGCGCGAAATCACCACATGACGTTTTCTACTACTACCGCGGACTGAAACTACAGGCAGTTCGAAGCGGCCCGTGGAAACTGCATCTGGCCAAGAAAGAGCTGTACAACCTGGAGACTGACATCGGCGAGACCACCAACGTGGCCTCTGCGAACCCTGTGATGGCTGAGCGTCTGGTTACACTGGCCGCGCGAATGAAAGAAGATCTCGGCCTGGATGGTACAGGCCCCGGTTGCCGGCAACTGGGCAGAGTGACCGACGCCCAGCCGATCATCAGTCACGACGGGAAATTCCGCACGGACCTTTGAGCGCAGCACATAGGTCGGAACAAGCAACCAGAACCAGCGCCGAATTGTTGTTTGCCTGCCGCGGTTGAATCGATAACGAGGTTTTCCCATCCCCTTACACCCTTGACTCACACTTTTGGCGGTTGTGTTCACGGGCATTAATTAGGTTTCAATTTGGTGGTTGCTCGTGTTAACTAGGTTGGCAGTCGCCAGCCCGCAGCCTTGCACGGCTTCCTCAGCCTTTCGCGAACAGACTCCCTGGCAGTTGCTTTATCAGGCCTTTCAGACGCATCGATATCAAAGTTGCATTGACCAGACCGGGTGCGAGATTCGTCTCAGCGATGATCTGCTCTACGTGTTTCGGTTCCGAACTCAGGCAATCATATATCTTTCTCTCGGCGTCGCCGAGCTTCAGTTGGCTCGCGTCAAACAGGGTCTTTTCCGCACGTTCGGACGCATTCGCCGCTGCGGCGCTTACGTGCTCGCCCAATTGCTCGCCGATATGCCCGAGCGCCTCGGTCACGTCCTCCACTGATTCGATCAGCGTCGCGCCCTGTTTTATCAATCCGTGCGCCCCCTTGCTCAACGGCGAATCGATCTTGCCCGGCACCGCTATGCTGCGGTATGCCTATTTTACAAAGTGGCCCCTGCGGTGCGGAGGGAGAGGAAAAAGCGAGATATCCGCAGGGGCTTAGAGGCACAGTTGATATATTTATTCTATCACGTTCGGCCATAGTAGGCTCAGCCTACTCTCCTATTGTAACCAAATCATTTTAGGGGGATCGGGGGAATCCCCGTTTTTGTTATAGTGTTTACCACTACGACGAGCGAGAAACCCCTCTGAGGGCTACTCTGTGAGATTGTCTGAGGAGCTTGTAGAATGAAATCACAGTATCCTGGCATCTCAGTCATGCAGTGATTCTTCTTGACGGGGAGGCGGCTGATCTGGTATAAGTAGAGTAGGCTGAAGTCCGTGGATTTGAGGCCATCCGGGCAGGATTGAAGCTTGTCTTTCCTGCCCTCACAAGGAAGGAGGCAGTGTCAGACCGTGTGAAAATATCCTCAGCAGGCACGGGCAAAATGCAGTCAGGAGTGGAGACCAGCGTGGGTCGCTTTATGTTGACCTTTTTTTGAAGGAGGTTTATTATGTGTAGAGGACCGATCTATTTAACTTCTTTTGTTTTGGTGCTGAGCTTGGTCAGCAGCGCTTCACCCGATCTAGTAGCATACTGGCCACTGAATGGCGACGCCATAGACGTTTCGGGTAACCACCACGGTACGTTGGTGGGAGGAGCGAGTTTTGTCAGCGATACCTCCCGAAGCATTGTTCTGAGCGTGGACGGTGTCGATGGTCATGTCGAGGTACCCCATGACGACGACATGGTTTTCTCCACCGCGGATAGCTACACGATCATGGCATGGATATACGTGGAGGCACTTCCAGGGTCATGGCAGACGATCATGGCCAAGAGCCGTGATCAGGGGGAGCATTATGGGATCTGGATCACCGACAGCGGTGAGTGGATGGGCGGCGGCTGGGAGAACCGCGGCAGCCCTGCGGTTACCCAGGTCTGGGTTCACATCGCTTACGTTCAGGATGGTGCCGCGGGTACCGGCGTTACATACATCGACGGCACCGTGGACTGGAGCGGCGGCCCACGGGACGGTACAGGAGCCGGCGATTTCTGGATCGGGGGTGCCAGGAGCGTGACGGAGTTCCTGCGGGGGATGATTGATGAAGCTCGGGTTTACAACCATGCGATGACAGAAGAAGAGATTCAGACCGTGATGCTACTTGGCGGAGAAGGATATCCGTATTCCTCCGGCCCTGTCCCGAAAGATGGTACCCTGCGTGCCGATACGTGGATCAACCTGAGCTGGCGGGCGGGAGATTTTGCAATCTCGCACGATGTGTATCTGGGCGACAATTTTGATGATGTGAACGACGGGACCGAAGGTGTATTCCGGGGCAATCAGGCGGAAACGAGTCTGGTTGCTGGCTTCCCCGGGTTTCCCTTTCCCGAAGGTCTTGTCCCGGGAACAATCTACTACTGGCGAATCGATGAGGTCAACGAGGCGGATCCAAACAGCCCGTGGAAAGGTCCCGTCTGGAGCTTCTCGATTCCGCCGAGAACCGCTTATGACCCTGACCCGCCTGACGGCGCCGAGTTTGTAGATCCGAACGCGACCTTCTCCTGGACGGGAGGTTTCGCTGCCAAATTACACACCGTCTATATGGGCACCAACTATGACGAAGTAAACAATGCCTCCGGAGGATCGCTTATGGGGGCTACCACCCACAGCCCCGGCACGCTCGAATCGGAGAAGGTCTATTACTGGCGGGTTGATGAGTTCGATCCCCCCTTCACGCACAAGGGCGATACCTGGAGCTTCACGACTCCTGGTGCCGTGGGCAATCCGAAGCCGGCTAACGGCGAGACGGATGTGCAGATGATAGCTACTCTAAGCTGGAGGGCGGCGGACAATGCTACTTCGCACGAGCTTTACTTCGGAAGCGATGTCGAAGCGGTCAAGAACGCCACTACAGCCTCACCCGAGTACATAGGTCCAAAGGCGCTTGGCGCCGAGAGCTACGATCCTGGAGGACTCGCCTGGAACAGCAGTTATGCCTGGAGGGTGGATGAGGTTTATCCGGCTGAAACGGTCAAGGGTCTCGTCTGGAGCTTTACGACGGCCGAATTCATTCTCGTGGACAACTTCGAGTCTTACAATGATATTGATCCGCCTGACGTCGCGAGCAACAGGATATTCGACAAGTGGATAGACGGCTTCGGAACCACGACGAACGGAGCGCTTGTCGGCAATGACCTTCCGCCTTATGCTGAGCAAAGCATCGTTCACGGCGGCGCCCAGTCGATGCCTTACTTCTACGACAACACCAACAAGACTTCCGAAGCTACTTTGACGTTGGTCTATCCGCGTGACTGGACCGAGGAAGGCGTTGCGAAGCTGTCATTGTGGTTCCGTGGCGATTCGGGCAATGCCGCCGACCGGATGTTTGTTGCTCTAAACGGCAATGCGGTGGTCTATCTCGACGACGCGAGCGCAACGCAGATGGATTGGTGGAACCAGTGGGTCATCGACCTGACGGAATTTGTGGGAGTCGACCTCACCAACGTCAACACTATTACCATTGGCTTCGGCACGAAGGGCAGCCCGGCTGCAGGTGGCGCCGGAACGATGTACTTCGACGACATTCGGCTGGTTCGGTAAGTTGTTTGACAGTTAACTGAAGCGGCAGGTAATTGCGCTGCTGACACGACATGTTTATGAACTCGGGGCCTGTACTGATTCACTCGGTATAGGCCCCGGTTGTTTTGGAGCCAAAGAAAAGAAGGGTTTCAAGCAGGGGTTTCAAGGCTCAGCCTTTCGCAAACAAACTGCCTGGCAGTTGCTTTATCAGGCCTTTCAGACGCATCGATATCAAAGTTGCATTAACCAGACCGGGCGCGAGATTCGTCTCTGCGATCACCTGCTCTACGTGTAACGGCTCGGTGCTCAGGCAATCATATATCTTTCTCTCGGCGCCGCCGAGCTTCAATTGGCTCACGTCAAACAGGGTCTTTTCCGCACGTTCGGACGCATTCGCCGCTGCAGCGCTTACGTGCTCGCCCAATCGCTCGCCGATATGCCCGAGTGCCTCGGTCACGTCCTCCACCGATTCGATCAAAGTCGCGCCCTGTTTTATCAACCCGTGCGCGCCCTTGCTCAACGGCGAATCGATCTTGCCCGGCACCGCCATTACCTCGCGGTTGTAATCCAAAGCCGCCCGGGCGGTGATCAACGCGCCCGAGCGCTGCGCGGCCTCAATGACAATCGTCCCGAGCGAAAGCCCGGCGATTATTCGGTTGCGCGGCGGGAAATTCACCCGCAAAGGCTCGCAGACCATCGGCAATTCGCTCAAGCACGCCCCGGATTCGGCGATCAACCCGAAAAGCCTTCTATTCTCCGGCGGGAAGACCGTCGCCAGCCCGCAACCTTGCACGGCGATCGTGCGTGAGCCCGCTGATAACGCACCCTGGTGCGCCGCGGTGTCTATCCCGCGAGCCATTCCCGAGCAAATTGTAAAACCCGCCGAGCCTAAGAAATGAGCAAATCGAGAAGATTGCTCCTGGCCGTACAGGCTGCAACGCCGCGAGCCCACTATCGAAAGCGCCAGATTGTCCTGCCGGCACAGGCTCCCCTTTACATAAAGTACAGGCGGAGGATCGTAAATCCGCTTCAACACGGGCGGATACCGCTCATCGTCGAGATTGATTACCCAGACGCCGTGTCTCTGCGCTAATTCCAACTCGGGCGCCGGGTCGAATCTGTCGCGCGTTGCGGCTATTCGCTCGGCTGTCTTGAAGCCCAGCCCGTTGACTTTCGCCAGCTCACTGACCGAAGCACCCAAGACCCTTTCCGCCGAGTCGAAACGCTTGATCAGCTTTGCAGAAGTCGCCGGGCCGACACCGTCGGCTCTGATCAACTTGAGCCAGCTCTCAATGCCGGCCGAATTCGGTTGCAGTTTCGCCATCGTGCATTCTCCGATTGACATTCATACCCTTGAAGGGTAGTAAACTCCCGCGAGCAAAACCATAACCTGTTATTGTAAAGCCGCTTACCCGCGCAAGAACGGGAATTTTCAATCAGGACCAGTATAACCATGAAAACCACCAACAAACAACGAGAATTCACCAAAAGAAGACGCCGAGAGTACCAAGAGCCACGAAGAAGAACAATATCGAAGATCCCGATCCATCGGGAATCAATAGTGCTGTCATCGGTGCGAAAGCAATGGAGCTTATGGTTTTCAATGTCCACGGAGGAATATGGCGGGTATTTCATTGAAACCCTTTCGTGTTTCGCATAGGGCTCTCCAGAAGGCAGCGTCAAGCGTATGACGTTCGGCGGACAGGGGCGAAAAAGGCAAAGGGAAGAGGCGAAAATCCCAGTCGCCGGACTCGATGCGACCGGTGGAGGTCAGAGCGGCCAAAAAACCTGTTGCAAATCCTGCGTTTGCCCTTATAATGTTTTGGTTTTGGGTGGCAAAGGCAATACAGACCACTATTACGCGTTGAACACTGATTATTACGGGAGACGTTTCAATGGAATCAGTTACCGAATCGGGAATCGACTTATTCGCCGACAATTTGCCCTCGATGGATCAGATCAGGACACTGTCCGAGTCCGTCAACTCCAGCGAGAAGAGCCAGGTAGATTTCAGCGATCAACTGGAATCGAACATGTCAGGGACGGGCCGCAAGGCCTCGCTGGCTCAGGGCCTCGGGCTCTTCATTCTCGGCAGATACACCGAGGCGGCCAAGAAGCTGGCTAAGGGCAAAGACTGCAAAGAGAAATTCCTGTGCAGGGCCTTTGCGCTTCGCCGAATTGGCGAATTCGATCAGGCGATCGAGAGCCTGAAAGAGAGTCTCAATCACGAAGCCGAGAAACTGGAGGTGGCGCTCGAAAAGGCATGTACGTATCGCCATGCGGCCAATTTCAAGGCAGCGGCCAAGGTACTCAAAGCGTGCGCAAATTTTGAAAACGTAAGTGCCGAATACCACTACCAGCTTGGGCGTCTTAACGAAGCCCAGGGGCTTTACGAGCAGGCCATAGACAGTTACAACACCGCACTGGAGTTATCTCCGGACCATCAAAGGGCACTTTTCCACCTGGCCTTCCGTAGCGATTTGTCCGGCGACGAAGAAGCTGCAATCAACTCCTACAAACAGATCGCCTCAGGCTCATCCGTACACGTCAACGCCCTACTGAACCTGGCCGTGCTTTACGAAGACAGCGACCAATTGGACGAGGCGACTGAATGTGTCGATGCCGTCCTGGAGAGTTACCCGAATCACCAGAGAGCGCTTCTGTTCAGGAAGGACATAGAAAGCTCCAAAACGATGTTCTATGACGAGGAGAAGGAGCAGAAGAAGACTCGAAAGAACCAGATTCTCGAGACGCCTATATCCGATTTCGAACTGTCGGTGCGGAGCAGAAACTGCCTGAAGAAGATGAAGATCGAGACGCTCGGCGACCTTCTGAATATCAGTGAGGCCGAACTGCTGTCTTACAAGAACTTCGGCGAGACCTCGCTCCAGGAAATCAAGGTCATACTCGAACCTAAGGGGCTGAAACTCGGCATGACTCTGGAAGAAGACCTGCCGGCCGCGCCCGAACCAGCCGACCACACCGTCCCGGACAGCGAAGTCGAGGGGCTCAGGCACAAATCCGTAGATGATCTTAAATTGTCCGTGCGTGCTCGAAAATGTGTGCAGAAGCTGAATATCCGCACTATCGGCGAGCTGATCAGCCAGACGGAGGCCGAGCTTCTCGGCTGCAAGAACTTCGGCATGACAAGCCTGAACGAGATCAACAAAGCCCTCGGCGACCTCGGATTATCGCTGCGGAGTCTGGACTAACCAAGCGATCATTACCAGGTGAACCGACATTGTCCACCACAAATCGACTATCAGCAAGCTTGCGGAAAATTGCCTTGCGGACAGTCTCATGCCGACGCTGTTGTCACATCTCGAGCAGCCTAACAGCAATCCTCATGCTCGGCTTGCTGAGCACGGGCGGCTGTAAGAGCCGGCAGCTTACAGCCCCAACCATCCAGATGGATATCGAATCGCGGTTTTGGGTAAGAGTCCTGCTGCTCGACAATGTCAGCTCGTGCACTCTGACGAGCGTTTCACCCTTGAGCCTCAGCAAGGACTGGATCATCCCGCGAACACGTAGAACGGAAATCCGTATCGAGAAGGCCGATGTCCCGATCGATATCAAGCTGATTAACGGCAGGATAACAATGGCGGGCCCGGCGTTCGCGGGCAAGGAGGTCGTTATCTTGCCGGACGACCCGTACATCTTCAACCTCAACGGAGACGATTATCGCGGCAACCTAAGGCTCATCGTCAACCCCGACGGCAAATCCTTCGATGCGATCAATCTGGTCCCACCCGAGCCCTATCTGGCCGGCGTGGTGGGCGCCGAAATGCCCGACTACTGGGAGGCCGAAGCACTCAAGGCACAGGCAATCGCCGCACGGACCTATTGCTTCTACATCAAGAAGAGATTCGGCGTCAATCGCAACTGGGACGTGAAGCGAACCGCAGCGAATCAGGTTTACGGAGGCGTCAACGCCGAGTCGACTCGGACATGGAAGGCCGTCAATCACACGAAAGGCCGGGTTCTGACATGCAGACACACCGACGGAACCCAGGAGATCTTTCCGTCGTACTTTAGCTCAACCTGCGGCGGACACACTGAAAACAGCAGCAATGTGTTCGGCGACTCCTTCGAACCGCTGATCGGCGTGCCCTGTCCCTTTTGCCAGACCGTAGCCAAGCCGAAGTTCTTCTTCTGGCCCATGATCAAATTCGACAAGGCCGAAATTGCCGATAGACTGCTGCGGAAATATCCGGCACTCAAAAAGATCGGAAAGATCACAGGTATAAATGCCGCCGACTCGAGCGAGTACGGAGAGATTTCTCGACTGACCAGGATAGAAATTGTCGGCTCGAACGGTAAGAGCGACTTTTTGAGGGCCGAGGATTTTCGCCTGACCGTCGATCCGACCGGTCGAAAATTGAAAAGTTCGATCTGCCAAATCGTGAATTGGGACAATTATTGGGCATTCTTGTCAGGCAGAGGCTGGGGCCACGGGGTAGGGATGTGCCAATACGGCGCCGAGGGCATGGCAAGAAGAGGCAAGAGCGCCGAGCAGATCCTTTCACACTACTACCCGGCGTCCAGGATAAAGAAGATTTATAGTGCTTCCGATTGAAGACTCACGCTTTTGCGCGGGCAAGTAACTTTACAATGACAGTTTATGATCTTACTCGCGGGAACTTACTACCCTTCAAGGGTATACTGACACTGCAAAATCCGATTTGACGGCACATCAGAAATGGCGACATACGAAGTTCTCTATCAAGATTCCGGTTCCGCCGCCAGAGGTGGTTTGCTAGCAACCGCCCATGGCAATATCGAGACGCCTGTCTTCATGCCCGTCGGAACCGCCGGAGCCGTAAAGGGTATCACACCCAGGCAACTCAAAGAGACCGGCGCCAACATCATCCTGGCCAATACCTATCACATGATGCTGCGTCCCGGAGTCGAAACGGTTGACAAGCTGGGCGGCCTTCATGGACTCATGGCCTGGGACCGACCCATACTGACAGACAGCGGCGGATACCAGGTGTTTTCTCTGAGCCGGCTTGCCAAGATCGACGACGACGGAGTCCAATTCGCCAGCCACGTGGACGGGGCAAGAATATACCTGAGTGCTGAGGTCGCAACTGAAATCCAGAATCGTTTGGGCGCCGACATAATAATGTGCTTCGACCAATGCACCGCATTCGACGTCGATCCGGCCCAACTCGAAAAAGCCGTTGAAAGGAGTATCCTCTGGGCCAGGCGCTGCAAACAGGCACACGCCAACAGCAACCAGCTCCTATTCGGCATCGTCCAGGGCGGGACGGATCTCGAAATGCGAACGCGGTGCGCTGCCGAGCTTGTCAAAATGGATTTTGACGGGTATGCCCTCGGGGGATTGAGTGTTGGCGAAGCCCACGATGATATGATAAGGACAGTAACCCACACAGCACAACTGCTGCCGGAGGATAAACCTCGCTACCTCATGGGAGTCGGGACACCAAAGGACATAATCGCCGCGGTCAGGGCCGGGGTGGACATGTTTGACTGCGTCCTGCCCACGAGAAACGGGCGAAATGCCTTCGCGTTCACCAAGAACGGCCCGGTGCGGTTGAGAAACAGCGCCCATACAAACGACAGCGACCCGATTGAAGCCGGCTGCGAATGCTACTGCTGCCGGAGTTTCAGCCGAGGGACTCTGAGGCATTTCTTCAATTCCGGCGAAATGCTTGGTCCGATATTAGTATCGCTGCACAACCTTACGTTCTATCAGAGGCTGATGGGCCGGGCGAGAGAAGCCCTCAGCAGCGGTGAATTTGACGAATGGTCAAAGGGAGTTGATTATTGACTCCCGCGTCAAAAGTCGATTTCCGTATTGGGAATCAGACTTCAAGATGCGGAAAACGGCCTTCACAAATACTTATGACGCTGGCGTCATTATTAACGATTGATTATTGAAAAATGATGAAAAGTCGTTAATATATGTGGCTTGGCCTTCGGACGTGAGGCCGTATATCACAGTTCGCGCGGTGATATTTGATGTTATTAAAAGGATAATAAGAATGAATAATGTATGGATATTAGCTCAAGCAGATAGCAGTGATTCGCCCTCGGGCATTACAGATTCGCCGGTAGGTTCGCAGCAAGAGGAAGTGACGACAACGGGTCAGGCCGACCCCAACTCGACCGGCGGAATCACCAGACGCGGCTTTTTCGACGGTGGCGGTCAGCAGTTCATCTTTATTGGCCTGATGCTGGTCATGATGTATTTGATCCTCTTTAGGGGTCCTCGCAAGAAACAACAGCAGCACAAGCAAATGATGCAGGCGCTGACCAAGAACGACAGAGTTCAGACAATCGGGGGGATTATCGGGACGGTGGTCGATATCAAGGACGATGAGATCACGGTGAAAATCGACGAGTCGAACAATACGAAAATAAAGATTCTCCGTTCAGCAATCAGCAGAAATATGTCGAAAGATTAATCGTGGTTGAGTAAATGCGCGGATGTGTCGAGAAGGCGCAATATCGGCTCATCTCTGCACGCATGTATGAATATGATACGAGGAAAGTTATGAACAAGAACCTTACGTCAAAAATCATCTTAATTGCTGTCTTAGTGGCTGTTGGAGCCTGGGCTTTGTATCCGCCGGGCGAGAAATTGAAACCGGGCATAGACCTGGCAGGTGGGACAAGTCTTATCTACGAAATTGACACGCACAATCTCAAAGAATCGGATAAGAAAGATCTAGCGGCGAGAATGATAACTGTTCTGCGAAGACGAATAGACCCCGCCAACATCCAGAACCTCATATGGCGACCGCTGGGCAACACGCGATTCGAGATACAGATGCCTCTGGCCAGTGCCGAGGCGCGCCAGAAACGCAACGAATATGGAGCCGCCGAGACGGCCCTGCTCGACAGAAATCTGAGCCCCGCCAAGATTATGCGCTCGCTCGAAAAGCCGGCCGCCGAGAGAAGTGACCTTTTCGAATCATTTGCGCAGGGGGACCCGAACAGGGTGGAAATTCTCGACAACCTTGCGAAGGTCTATGACGAACATACGGCCTTGAAGACCAACAGGGACGAACTCTACAGCAACCTCCAGGCAGAAGAGACCAAGATGTCATCGGCCGGCCTGGACCTCGATCAGATAAACAGCAACAGGAATGACTGGGCCAAATTGGATGTAAATGACCTTCAGACGCAGTTGAAAGAATTCCCCGACGTCAACGACAATCTTGAGCTGCTGACCGGATATGTAAAGACTTACACCGAGTGGTCCCTAGTCGTCGATCAGCTCCTGGCCAAACAGATCCAGTATAAGGACGCCAGGGGAACGATTGATCAACTGAACCTATCCAAGGATCAGTTGGATGTCTGTCTGGAAACGCCCAAGAATCGCCAAAGCCAGATCGACAAGCTCAAAGCCGATTTCCCGGACCGGGTGGCCCAAATCGATAACGTGGTGGCGGCATATGACGAGTACAGTCCTTACAGAGGCAGGCTCGACGACCCGATGCAACTGCGACGAATGCTCAAAGGCGCCGGAATACTGGAGTTTAGGATACTCCCTACACAGGACCATCCTGAAGTGGATCCAGACCTGATGGTCAGCTATCAAACCAGGCTGATAGAAAAAGGACCTCAATACGCCTCAGATACAAGGTACGTGTGGCGCGAGATGGAGAACATAGAGGAATGGAAGGCGCGCGATTCAATCATCGCACCGTTCGGCGGAAAGAACTACGTCCTGGCCAGCAATCAGGATGATGAGGCTATGCTTCACAGCCCCGGGGAAAAAAGCTGGAAACTGGAAAGGGCCAACCCGACACAGGATAATGAGGGTCGACGGGCCATCGGATTTCAACTGGACACCAGAGGGGGCATGCTGTTCGGCAAACTCACCGGCAACAACGTCGACCGACCTCTGTGCATCCTGCTTGATGACATCGCAATAACTGCGCCAAACATCAGCGAGAGAATATCCGGATCGGGTATCATAAGCGGCAGCTTCACTCAAACAGCAGTCGACAACATGGTCAACAAACTGAACGCCGGCTCGTTGCCCGCCATGCTGATCGATCAGCCTATTTCCGTAAATACGATCGGCCCATCCATAGGCGCCGACAATCGCGACCAGGGTATACAGGCCGGTTTGATCGGTCTTGTCGCAGTGATGGTATGCATGCTTGTGTACTATATGCTCGCCGGCTCAATCGCCGATGTAGCATTGTTGATGAATATCCTCTTCATCCTGGCAATTATGGCCGGTGTCAGGGCGACCTTCACATTGCCCGGTATCGCCGGCATCATTTTGACCATCGGTATGAGCGTCGACGCCAACGTGCTGATCTTCGAGAGAATTCGCGAAGAACAGCAGAGAGGTTCGTCGCTGAGAATCGCCGTGACAAACGGATACCAAAAAGCGTTCAGGACTATTTTCGATGCAAACCTGACAACGTTTATCACCGCCGCGATCCTTTACTGGAGGGCCTCGGAAGAAGTCAGGGGCTTTGCCATTGTGCTCATGCTCGGCATCGCATCGAGTATGTTCACCGCGTTGTTTGTCACGCGGGTGATTTTTGACCTTCTGCTAAGCAAACGAATCATCAAAGATCATATTGCGATGCTCCGCCTCATTCACAAACCCAACGTGGACTGGATGCGTTCTAGACCGATTTTCTTCAGCATATCATCTGTGCTTGTTATAGGAGGGCTGTTTGTCTTCTTCACAAGAGACAACACGACGAACAACAAGTACGATACCGAATTTACCGGAGGAACCACAGCCCAGATCAGTCTAAGAAACTCGATGAGCAGGCAGGAAGTTCAGGACAAGATCCAGCAAATGGGCAAAGATCCCGACAACCCGAATCCCGCCCTCTCCACTGCGAGCGTTTACAGCATTGGAGAATCAGGCAGGCAATATGAAATCAGCACCACGGAAACAAATAGACTCGTCGTCGATGTGACTGTCGGCCAGGCGGGCGCCCAGTCGATCGATGAGTTGAGCAGTGCAATAAGAAAAGCCCAAGGGCAGTTTGCAGGCACGCTCACGAACCTGCTCGTGACGCAGAACGCCAATTCCGCCGGCAAAGTTGTAGTATCGACGAGCCAGATGAACAAGTCTCTGGTCACAGATGTACTGACAACGGCTTTTCCCGACGCCAACCTCGCCGAGCCGAAGGTCGATGAAGTTGTCAACAATGCAATACTTACTGCTTTTGCGAATCAACTGGAAATTCAGCAGGATCTTAAGCCTACGATCGTCTCGGCGCAGAAGATAGCTGAAGATGTGATAGCCTCTTATCCCGAGCTCATTGATTTTCTGGGTGGGATCAAAATTGAATGTGAAATCGAAAACGCTGCGACTGCCGGAGAAATCACCCGGAGATTCGGTGACCTGCTCTTCAAACCGGATTTGCAGGATCTCGTGCGATATCCCTACCAGATCCTGGATACGACCCTCAACGCGATGACCGACCCTAACCAGCCAGTAGAATCTTTTGTTTATGTCAGCGCCGAGTCCGAAGCGGGCCTTCGCGAGCTTGACGAGGACGAATGGACGCGGTTCGTCGAAAACGAAAAGAAAAAAGTCCTGGCCGCAACACAGCTTGCATCTTCGCTGCCCCGCGTCAGGCAGTTCGATCCGTCGGTGGGCGCCGAGCAGAAGACGCGGGCTTTGATCGCTATTGTCCTGTCGCTGTTCGCAATCGTCACTTACATTTGGATTCGGTTTGGAGACGTCCGCTACGGCATTGCCGCAATTGCGGCATTGGTGCATGACGTTTGCATCACACTCGGCGCCGTCGCTGCATGCACGTACATCGCGGGCACATCGATCGGCGAGCTGCTCCTGGTCGGAGATTTCAAGATCAATCTCGCGATGATAGCCGCCTTCCTGACGCTCATCGGATACTCGCTCAACGATACGATCGTCGTCTTCGACCGTATCCGGGAAAACCGCGGCAAGTCCCGCCTGCTCAATGCGCAGGTTATCACCAACAGCATCAACCAGACCGTTTCCAGGACCATTATGACATCTCTGACCACGTTCATAGTCGTGCTGATCATGTACATTTTTGGAGGTCCCGGATTGAGAGGCTTCACCTTCGCAATAGGCCTCGGCATCATCGTGGGTACGTACTCGTCCATCGCGATAGCCGCACCGATATTGTTGGTCGGAACAAAGACAAAGAACGCAAAAGGTAGGAAACGGTAATCGGAGCCGATAGCACGCGGCACTTTGGTTTGTCGCGGGACTAGCAGCGGCAACGTTTTTGCTGTTGTTGTCAATAGTGCTCCCGATTGAAAATTTCCGCTTTTGCGCGGGTAAGTAGATCTGCAGTAACAGTTCATTATCTTACTCGCGGGAATTCACTACCCTTCAAGGGCAAGAATGCAAAAGGACCTCAAGATTGGACTGATTTTGGGCCTGGCTATAGTCAGCGTAACTGTGCTCTGGCTAGCCACTCGCCCGAGCCTGAGCCCACAGGCGCGAATGCTAGATGCCCGCGGCACCGTCACCACCGGCGAATCGGCCGCCGGGCGAGGCGCCGCACGCAACCCGGTGGCGGGTGTTGACAGTCGAAAGCGTGAGGCTCTCAACACATCGGCGCCGAGAGCGCCTATTCGCCGTACGAGAACAAACGAAAGGCTCCAGCGCGATACCGCAGCCAAGCCGGCGATATACACCCAATCCGAGAGAACAGGACCCCAGAGACTGCACGTCGTGCGCAATGGTGAAACGCTGTCTGAGATTTCCTACGATTACTACGGCTCGGCGGGAAAATGGCGAAGGATTTTCGAAGCTAACCGCAAGACCATAAAAGATGCTAACGTAGTGGTGCCCGGAACGAAGCTGATAATCCCCAACTGAATCGTCACCGGCTATAACTGCAGAGATTGCGCCGCAGCGGCATCAACCAGCCAGGTAATCTTCTCGAGAACAGGCCAAAGGGCGTGAATAGGATACCGCACCTCATCCGGCTCGCTGGTCAAAATCTTCTTCAGAATTTCCGCTTTTTCCTCGCCGCTGACCAACACAATCAGATGAGATGCGGCTGACAAAACCGGAGGGGTAAGGGTAATCCTGTTGGGATCATCATCCAGGACATAAACGGCGCACGCCAGATCTTCTGTGTCAAAAGCTGCGTAGGATCCCGGAAAAAGCGAACCCGTGTGACCGTCGCCGCCCACGCCGAGCACAATCAGATCAAACTCAGGGAGCTGCCCCCGCTCCAAATCGAAAACCTTTCGGATGGTCTCTTCGTAGCGGCGAGCTGCATCTTTGAAATCGCCATACTCGGTCGGGATTCGATGAATATTTTCCTGCGGAATGGGAACCTTGGCCAGGAACGTATCGGCTGCCAGCTTGTAATTGCTCCACGGCGAATCCGCGTCAACTATCCGCTCATCGACCCAGAACAAGTGTATACTATCCCAGGGCAGAGAATTTGCCTGCGGCATTTCGCCCAACAGCTTGAAGAAGTCTTCGGGCGTGTGCCCTCCCGAGACAGCCACATGGAAAACACTTTTCGCTTTCATTGCCTTGCGTGCGTCGGCAACAAAAATCTCGGCACTTCTTTGAGCGAGAACCTCAGGGTCACGAACGACTTCGATATTTGGCTTGAATTTTGCGGTAGCTTTCATGATTGCCCCCGACAAGAAAATCCACTCCGACTTGAGATCATATTCGCACCTCTTTCTTTAAATAAGATGAAGGCCATCATTATTATCCGCTTTGAGAGGTCGTTTGGCCAGAAAATCTTCGAAAAAATTAGTCTATATTTGGTAACTCGATGCAACCCAACAACTTATAGACTCTATTCGCCCGCTCTGGCTGCAAAAATCCGATTCTTGAAATCCTCAAGAATCATGTATAGCGAGGGCACCAGCACGAGTGTTATGCAGGTCGCAAACAGCACTCCGAACGCCAGGCTTATGGCCATCGGAATAAGGAACCGGGCCTGGAGGCTTTTTTCTGTTATCATCGGGAGCAGTCCGCAGAACGTCGTCAGAGTCGTCAGCATGATCGGGCGGAACCTGCGTGTCGCGCAGTCACGCAATACCTGGGCCAGCTCGATGTCGCTTTTGCGCTCGCGGTTGATCAGGTCGATCATGATGAGCGAATCGTTGACAACCACGCCAGCCAGTGCAACGATTCCGAACATTGAAAGTATGCTGAGATTGAAACCCATTATCAGATGTCCCAATGTGGCGCCCACGATGCCAAACGGAATCGCTGACATCACAATAGCCGGCTGGGAATAGCTTCTGAACTGGACGGCCAGCAGGGCATAGATCGCCATCATTGCAATCCCGAAATTCGGTATCAGGCTGCCCAAGGATTCGTTCCGTTCGCGCTGCTCGCCGCCAAATCTGTACTGCAATCCCTGGAACTCGTTTGTCAGGCTCGGCAGCACGCTCGCACGCAATTCGGCGTTTATCTCACCTGCCGGGGTGACATCTTCATCGACATCGGACGAGACCGTCACAACACGCCTGCGATCGACTCGCCTTATGGTCGAATAGCCCCTTCCGTATTTGACCTCGGCAACGGTCTTGAATGCAATCTCCGTTCCGTCCGGCAAGCGGACTCTCATATTCTCCACGTCGGCCAAACTCGTGCGTTCGTCTTCAGGATACCGCACCATCACGCGAATATCGTCACGCCCTCTCTGGATGCGCTGCGCCTCATCACCGTAGAAGCCCTGCCTGACCTGCCTTGCCAGATCGGAAAGAGTCAGGCCCAGAGTGCGTCCGGTGTCTTTAAGCTCGAGCTTTAGCTCGACCTTACCCGGCTCGAAGTCGTCGGTAATGTCACTGACTCCGGCATAGTCGCGGAGAATGGTCTTGAGTTTTTCGGAGGCCACAAGCAGCGTGTCAAAATCTTTGTGAGACAACTCGACTGCGACCGGGTAGCCGGTGGTCATGACCTCGGCCATGAACGTCAGCGATGAGACGCCCGGTATTTCACCGACCAGATCTCTCCATCGGTTCTTGATCGTAACGCTGGATACGTCGCGATCTTCGCCTCCGAGCAATTCTATGTTGACCTCACCCAAATGCGACTGTGCCGCACTACCTATATCGACCTGGACCGCGCCGGTGCGCACGGCCATGGGATGAGCACCTACGGTGACGGACATGTGCTTCATGAGGGAAGGCCTGTCCGGGCGTTTGCTGTCGAATTCTTCCAATGTCTGCAGAGCTGCGGCATCTATTCTTTCGACAACCTTTCTCGTCTGCTCCACTGGCGTTCCCAGAGGCATTTTCAACGTGGCAATCATATTGTCGGCCTCGACAACGTCGAAGAAGACAAACTTGATATAGCCGCCTGCTACAAAACCAATCGTTACAAGAAACACTGCGATGCCGGTCGCTAATGTAACGTAGCGCCACTTGACTGCCCTCGCGACAAACCTGGCAAAAGGCCCGAATATAAACCAGGTCAACATCTTTTGCGTCGTCTGATTGATCTT
>CAZLTY010000061.1:0-20509 GCA_964562575.1 uncultured Pirellulales bacterium | reverse complement strand
CTGGGACAACTACAAGAGCGGCAAGTACTCGGACGTAGAATGGCAGATACGCAACTGGCTGTTCACCGGCTGGCTCTCGGGTGACCAAATCGTCGAACAGCACGTACACAACATCGACGTTATCAACTGGGCCTTCGGTACCATTCCTGAGCAAGTACGCGGTGTCGGCGGCAGGCAGTTCCGCACGGAGCCTCAGTACGGCAACATCTTCGACCACTTCGGCGTCGAGTTCTTCTATCCGGGCGATGTGCGGACGATCAGCACGTGTCGGCAGATCGACCAAACGACTGGCAATGTCAGCGAGCGCGTGGCCGGCACCAAGGGCACGAGCGACTGTGCCGGCACGATCAAGGGTGAGAATGCCTGGAGTTACGAAGGGCCTAATCCGAACCCCTACGTGGTCGAGCACACCGATCTGATCAACAGCATCCGCAGCGGCAATCCGCTCAACGAAGGCAGGCAGGTCACAGAGA
Source organism: uncultured Pirellulales bacterium (assembly GCA_964562575.1). Lineage (GTDB taxonomy): Bacteria > Planctomycetota > Phycisphaerae > Sedimentisphaerales > Anaerobacaceae > SG8-4. The sequence goes on along the minus strand of CAZLTY010000061.1, from coordinate 20,036 downwards.
GCACGCTGTGTGCGATCATGGGCCGCGAGTCGGCGTATTCACGCCAGCAGTTCAAGACATCGTGGTTCCTGAGCCGTTGTACACTGGACAATCTGCCGCCGGACGATATGAAGCTGAGCGATTCGAGGCCGCTGGAGCCATTCGCGATTCCAGGTGAGTATAAATTGCCCGGTCTGGCGCAGCCAAAGCCGAGAAGAAGGCGCGGGTAGTCGGCAGGCGAGAAATCCTGAAATATACGCCGCCGGCTCAGCCGGAGAGGCTCAAAGATAACGATCAAAGGAGATTCTTAATATGACAGCGTCAGACAAAAACAAAGGCATATCCAAGACGAGTGCGACCGCCACAGGGGCAGTGGCATTGGCCGGGTCGATATCGCATGTGGTCCACGCACGGGCGTCGGGCAAAATCAAAGTGGGCCTGCTCGGCTGCGGCGGACGCGGCAACGGCGCCATACGCCAGAACCTGAACGCCGATCCCGCGGTGGAGGTCATTGCGCTGGCCGACCTGTTCGAGAGCAAGGTTCGCGGCACTCGGGACAAGCTCATGGGAGAGGACAAGTACAAAGGTCGGATCAAGATCGACGACGACCACCTCTTCTGGGGCTTTGACTGCCACGAGAAGCTGGCCCAGTGCGAGGCCGACCTGCTGGTGATGGCGACTGCGCCGGCGTTTCGCGGCCGCCAGATGATGGCTGCGATCAAGGCCGGCAAGCACATTTTCACCGAGAAACCCGTAGCGACGGACGTCGCCGGCTGTCGAGAGGTTATGGCTGCATCGGCGCTGGCCAAAGAAAAGGGCCTGGCCATCGTCTGCGGCACGCAGCGCCGGCACGAATTCAGCCGCGTGGAACTTATGAAACGTATCCACGACGGCCAGATTGGCGAGCTGGTGGGAGGCCAGTGCTACTGGTACGGTGGCGGTATCTGGTACCGGGGCAATGAAATAAAGTCCGGGCAGTACGAGGAGAAGAATGTGAGCGAGCTGGAGTGGCAGTGCCAGAACTGGTACCATTTCAATTGGCTCAGCGGCGACCAGATATGCGAGCAGCACATCCACAACATTGACGTGATGAACTGGTGCTTCCAAGGCCCGCCCGTGAAGTTCATGGCGGTCGGCGGCCGTGCCTGGCGCAGCCACAACGAAAGCCAGATCAAGTCGGCAAAAGAGGTTTGCCGCGAGTACAACGACGGCAGCGAGGCCAACTGGGAAAAATATAACGGCGATATCTGGGACCACGTCTATGCCGAGTTCGAATATGCAAACGGCGCCCGTTGCCTGAGCTTCAGCGGCCACAGTCCCACCAACTTTGGCGGCAACAGTGAGAAGATCGTCGGCACCAAGGGCAAGAGCAACTGCAGCAGTGCCATCGATGGCGAGAATCCGTGGAAGTTCAGCGGCAAACACGTCAATGGAATGGACCAGGAACACATCGACCTGATCCAGAGTATCCGCAAGGGCGAGCCGCTCAACGAGGGCCAGCGGATTGCAGAGAGTACGCTGACAGCTATCGGTGCGAGAACCTCGGCTTTCACGGGGCGCACGTTCAGTTGGAAGTGGCTGCTCAACTCCAGCAAGCAGAGTCTCGTGCCGGAGCAGGCGGATCTCAAGGCCGGGCGAGGGATCTTCCACCCAATCGCCACGGGTCGCGACACGCTTGTATAGACGCACAAGTCACAGGGCATAGGGCATAAGCGCACAAGTCCTGTGCTCTTGTGTCCTTATGCTCTGAGCATGTAGGATGGGCAGGTTTTCTGCCCATGCGGTTTGTGTTGGGCAGAATTGACGGCATGGGCAAAGTTGCCCATCCTGACTTGCTTCTATTAGGTAGCTTGTCATTCCGCACTTGATGCGGAATCCAGTCTATCAGCGCTTCTGGATTCCCGCTCCCCGCTTTCGCGGGGACATGTTTACACCTGCGAAAGCAGGTGCGGGAATGACGAGACATAGAAGTGACACTGTATTCAACAGCAGAAGGAAAGGTGTGACATGGCTTATACTAGAAGAGATTTCCTCAAGACAGCGGCTCTGTCGGTGGCGCCGATGGGACTGGCCGGAATCTGCAAAGGGCAAAGACGCGAGAAACCGCCGAATTTCGTTGTCATCTTTCTTGACGATTCGGGCTGGGGTGATTTCAAGCCGTTCGGTCAGCCCGCTTACAAGACGCCCAACGTCGCTCAGCTTGCCGCCGAGGGTTGCCGATTCAACAACTTCTATGTTACTCAGGCGGTCTGCTCAGCGTCCAGATCGTCGCTGCTCAGCGGGTGCTTTCCCGGCAGGACGAAGGTCTTCGGAGCACACGGTCCCAACGCCAGGGGGCTCGATCCGAAATACGCTACGATAGGGCAGGTCTTGAAGAAACGCGGGTACCGCACGGGAGTCTTCGGCAAGTGGCACATCGGCGACAGACCTGAAACTCGCCCTGCTGCGCGGGGGTTCGACGAATCGTGCGGGCTGATGTACTCCAACGATATGTGGGAGTTTCACCCGGAGAATCCGGAATATTGGGGCAAATATCCGCTGAAGTTCTGGGAGAACAACGAGGTCACAATCGAACGAGTCACCAAGGAGCATCAGCCTATGCTCACGACCTCGTACACCGAGCATGCGGTGGATTTCATCAATCGTAACAAGGACAAGCCGTTCTTTGTCTATGTCCCCCATTCGATGCCTCACGTGCCGCTGTTTGTCAGTGACAAGTTCAAGGACAAGTCCGGCACCGGCCTGTACGGCGACGTCATGATGGAGATCGACTGGTCCGTCGGTCAGATCAACAAGGCGTTGAAGGACAACGGCCTCGAGGACAATACGATGGTGATCTTCACCTCGGACAACGGCCCCTGGATTTCCTACGGCAATCACGCCGGGACCACTCCGTATCGTGAGGCCAAGGGTACAGGTTTCGACGGTGGCACCCGCAGCGCCTGCATCATGAAATACCCCGGCAAGATCAAAGCCGGCACCACCTCAACGAAGACTCTTTGCACAGTTGACATACTGCCAACGCTGGCCGCTCTGGCGGGCGCCGAGCTGCCGGCCAATGCGATTGACGGCAAGAACGTATGGGACCTCATTGTGGGCAAATCCGGGGCGGAGAATCCGCACAAGTATTACCCCTTCTCCACAGGAAGCACTTTCGAGGGGATAATAACCGGCAACGGCCGCTGGAAACTGCACCTTCCACACGGGTATCGAACCCTGGTAGAGGCGGCCGACAACGGGCAGGCCGGCAAATACAAGCAGGCCAAGATCGGGCTCTCGCTTTTCGATATGAGAAAGGATCCGTACGAGACGACCAATATGCTCGCTGAGAATCCGAAAGTTGCCGCCAGGCTCCAGAAACTTGCCGAGCAGCACAGGCAGAGATTCTATCCGAAGCAGAAGAAGTGATTAGAAGCGATCAAACGCCATTCAATAGTCCAGGAGGTTCACAATGAAGCGAGTTGCGATTGTATTGACCGCCGTTCTGGTGGTGCTAATGAGCGGGACCGTTCTCTGCGCTCAGGAAACGACAAAGTCCAGAGCCGTGACGTACAAAACTGTCGGCGATAAGGAGCTGAAGATTCATCTCCATTTTCCGCCTGGCTGGAAAACCAGGGACAGGCGCCCGGCAATCATCTTCTTCTTCGGAGGTGGTTGGACTGGCGGAACCGTGGGACAGTTCGAATTTCAGGCGGACTACCTGGCCAGCCGCGGTATGGTTGCCGCGAGGGCGGACTATCGTGTCAAAAGTCGTGACGGTGTCACGCCCGACAAGTGCGTCGAGGACGCCCGCAGCGCGGTGCGCTGGGTGCGCAAGAACTCCAGGCGATTGGGAATCGACCCTGACAAACTGATTGCCTCGGGAGGCTCGGCCGGTGGACACCTGGCGGCTTGTATGATGATCGCCGACAGCGTCGAGGCCGAGGGTGACGATTTATCAATATCTACGATTCCGCAGGCGATGGTATTGTTTAACCCGGTGCTCAGCTTCGAGCACGAACAGATGATTACAAGACTCGGCGACAACAAGCACCTGGCCCGTAAGATTTCTCCGACGTCGCATCTTGATAAGAACTCCCCGCCTGCATTGATGCTTTTTGGCACGAACGACCGGCTGAAGGCTTTCGGCGACGATTATTGGAAGAAGGCCGAAGAAATCGGCGTGCGCGCCGAAAAGTACCTCGCCGAAGGCCAGCCGCATGGTTTCTTCAATCGTTCGCCGTGGCGTGAAAGAACGCTGATCGCGGCTGACAAGTTCCTGGCTTCTCTCGGACTTCTGGAGGGTGACCCGACCGTCACTGTGCCGGAAGTAACTGAGCAGGCACCTGGTGCACAGCGCGGCCGGCGCAGAGTTCATCCCAACGTTGCAAATTGGCCTGATTTGTTTAAGCCTGACCTGTCGAATGCGATATTTCCACAGGGCATCTGGACCGTAGCCGATGGCGTCTTGACGGCCAGTGAGGACCAGGCCATCTGGACCGACAGGGATTACGACGATTTTCTCCTCGACCTAGAGTTCAAGACTGCCTCGGGAACTAACAGTGGCGTCGTTGTTTATTGCAGTGACATGAAGAACTGGATTCCCAATTCGGTCGAGATACAGATCGCCGATGACTTCGCCGAAAAGTGGGCCAAGTCCCCCAAGACCTGGCAATGCGGAGCGATCTTCGGACATCTGGCTCCGACCAAGTCGATGGTCAAAAAGCCCGGCCAGTGGAACCGATTCACTATCAGGTGCATGGACCAGAGAATCGACGTCGCACTCAACGGCGAGCGCATCACCTCGATGGACATGAGTCTGTGGACCTCGGCCAAGACCAATCCCGATGGGTCGAAGATTCCACCGTGGCTGAACAAGCCGCTTAGCAAGCAACCGACCAAAGGCAGAATCGGCCTGCAAGGCAAACACGCCGGGGCGCCGATCTGGTTCCGAAATATCAAGATCAGAGAGCGACGGTGACTGGTGTGGTAGTTCGGTCGGCCTCGTCGATAATCTCAACTATCAGTTCTTTTGGGTTCAGCCGACGCCGGTGTCTTCATTCAACAACCACAAGGATACGCCGCTTGCTTTATCTGTCCATCCACAACTTTTGATCATATCTCTTTGTTTCTTTCTGAGGTGGCCTACTGGGCGAGGGCCGCGATTTCTTCTGCAGTCAGCGCCACGTCGTAAATGCGAACGTCATCAATGAGGCCGGAGAAGAAGGAGCCTGGGGCGAAAGTGCTGCCGACGCCAAGATATAGGCCGCCGTCTGAGCCGTGCACGGCAGACAGTGGGGCACCATCTTTCGCAACCTGCGCTCCATCAACGTACAAGTGCCTGTAGGAATTATCCCACACCAGGGCTATCCGATGCCAGTTGCCGTCGGTGATGCATGCCTGTGATGACAAGGGTGTGCCAAATCGACCGGAATCATCGAGTTCCGTCATCAGGCAACCTTCCACCGAATCCGTGCACAGCCAACTCGCGTTTGCGCCGCCAACTTGCGACAGAATTGCTTGGCCAGGATAGCCGCCTCTGATCCAGGCGATCGCACTGAACGCGCCATCTGCTGGATTCAAGACAAAGTCAGTCTCAACGTAATCGTCAATTCCGTCGAACTGAAGCGCTCCATCTACCATACCACTGTCAGGTTGCCAAACTGGGTCACCGATTAAGACGCCATCACAAACCGAAGCACTGTCATGGGCGACATAACCTCCTTCCTCATCAAATCTCCAGTACGCAACCAATTCGGGCGGCAGCGGTACTTCCTCAAACAAATGCTCAGCAAGAACCTTCAGGTCTTCGACATCAACGATGCTGTCACCCCAGGGCATCGGACCAACGTCACATAAGCAGTAGTTTTCACCCCAGTGATCCACCATAATGCACATGTCCGCAGAATCGACAATTCCGTCGCTGTTGAAGTCAATGATGATGTCAGATACGTACATGGCTGAAGTGTGTACAAAAATGCCATTATGGGTTGTGAGAGCTCCCCCAATAACATAGATGTTCCCGTCTACCACGCTGGTGGACAAGCCCGCCGTTGGCAGGGGTATATCGCCTTCCTTCGTCCATGTATCCGTCTCCGGGTCATAAACTTCCACAGTTGAATATAAGGGGCCACCTGAAGAATGCCGCCAGCCCCCAATTGCACAAATCTTCCCGCCCAATACGCTGGTGCCGAGCAAGTACCTAGCTGTTGGCATAGGCGCTTTCCTCGTCCAGGTGTCCGTCTCCGGATCGTAAGCTTCCACGGCCGTACCACAACGCCCTATTGGCCAACCCCCAATGGCATATATCTTCCCATCCACCACGCAGGTTGATGGGAACGATCTTCCTGTGGGCATGTTTCGTTTAGCTGTCCAGATGTCGGTGGCCGGATTATACGCCTCCACAGTGCCGAGATGGGTCATGCCACCCCAATTAGCGTCTGAACCACCGATGACATAGATTATCCCGTCCACCACGCTGGTGGAAAGCCACATTCTGTGCGAAGGGAGTTCGGTCTGCATTGCCCAGGTATCGGTGATTGGGTCATAGACTTCTACGGCAGAAATAGGCTGACCTGCTTTGCCTCCGATGACGTAGATCTTCTCATTCACCACGCTGGTGGACACAAATTCTCTACCAGTTGCCATGTCGGCTTTCTTTGTCCAGGTGTTCATCCGCGGATCGTACTCGTCTACTCTCCTCAGGTCACCCAAGCCTCCGATAGCATATATTTTCCCACCAACAACACTGGTTGAGAGGCCATATCTCGTTGTCGGCATGTCAGCTTTCTGCGTCCAGGCAAGCTCTGCTCTCGCAATCTTGCCGCCACCAAGCACGATAGCGAACACAACTCCAACTAACACTAATCTCATTCCGCAATCATTTGACCATTTCATATTACACCATCCTTTCTTCAAAATTCCAGTCAATACGACCTTTACGAATGCGTCCACGGAGCCAACTGCTCGGTGGCAGCCGTATCTAATTACTGGAAAGAAGTGGAATACTGCGCGCCTCAGCGATTTTTCTTGTCTTTTTTTCCGAGGCGGGCCATAAGCGATTGCAGTTAAGGCACTTATTAGGTACAGTAGAATCATGGAAATTTTGCGGAAACGTTAGGGAGCACAAGTATCGGCACCATTCCCAATCCGCCGCAAGAGAGCACCGGCAAGCGTATGCGACCCGAGGATAAGACAGATATGGGCGGGCTGCAGGAAGCGTTTCTGACAACGCATTGGTCCCTCGTGGAGAATATTGACACATCCGACGACGACAAGAACCGTGCGCTGGTCGGACTACTGCTCAAGCGCTACTGGAAGCCGGTTTACTGCTATCTTCGCCGCAAAGGGCATGACAATGAGCAAGCCAAGGACCTGACGCAGGGCTTCTTTCACGAAGTTGTTCTCGGCCGGCAACTCATACAGCGAGCCGACCGTGCCAAAGGTCGCTTCCGATCATATTTGCTAGTAGCCCTCAACAACTACATATCTGCCGTCCACGCCGCAGAGACAACTCAGAAGCGCACGCCTAAGGGCAAGCTTGTCCCGCTCGATATGACGGATCCGCCGGATTTTCGGCGAGTCGTTGGAGATTGCACGCCGGAGGAGTCCTTTGATTATGCGTGGGTGTCGGCGCTCTTAGAACAGGTCCTGGAGGATGTCGAGACTACGTGTTATGCGGAAGGCAAGACCGTACATTGGTGCGTCTTCCGGGAAAGGATCCTTGCGCCCATCACAGATGGGGTAAATCCGGCGTCCTTGGCGGATATCTGCCACAAGTACGATATCGAAAGCCCACGAATTGCCTCCAATATGATCATTACCGCAAAACGGCGTTTTCAGGCCATTTTGCGAAAACATCTGAGAGAAACCGTTACTTCGGACGGCCAGATCGAGGGCGAATTAGCAGAAATATCGAAATTTCTTCCGCAAATAGCGCAGTATGAGAAATAATTCCAGTACTTATAGGCATGAGTAAGACTTCACTATTTGACCTTGGTCCTGAACGGTTGAACCGACTGTTGTCAATTGGCAAGGAAGACTTGGACGCCGGCGACGATCCTAGGGCTGAACCCTCCGCACCAACATCCGATGGGGAGAACCTCATAGACAAACCTGGCGGTTGGATAGGTCGATACAGGCTGATCCGGATGCTTGGCGAAGGTGGGATGGGTGTGGTGCATCTGGCTGAGCAGGAACATCCGATCAAACGTTTGGTAGCCCTCAAGGTAATCAAGCCGGGCATGGATTCGAAACGGGTGATCGCTCGTTTCGAGGCCGAAAGGCAGGCTTTAGCTCTGCTGGACCATCCGAATATCGCGAGTGTTCACGATGCCGGTACAACGGAGACCGGCCGACCTTATTTCGTCATGGAATACGTCAAGGGCCTTGCCATTACCGAGCATTGTGATCGTCACAAGCTGACTATAGAAGATCGGCTGAATCTGTTCCGGCAAATCTGTCTCGGTGTCCATCATGCCCATCAGAAAGGGATCATCCACCGCGATATTAAGCCGTCGAACATCCTGGTCTCAATGCAGGATGATCAGGCGACCCCCAAAATCATCGACTTCGGCGTCGCCAAGGCTATTGCTCAGCCACTCACCGAACGAACACTGGCTACCGAGGACAGCCAACTATTAGGCACTCCTGAGTACATGAGTCCTGAGCAGGCCGAAATGGCTACCGAGGATATCGATACACGTTCGGATATCTATTCATTGGGCGTGTTGCTGTATGTCCTTCTGACTGGCATTCTGCCGTTCGACTCCAAGATTCTTCGCACAAGTGGTATCGACCGTATTCGGCAGATTATCCGCGAAACGGATCCCAAAACGCCAAGTACCCGGCTGACAGGATTAGGCGAAGAGGCCAAGAAGGTCGCCGAAAAACGCCAGACTGAAGTCGGGGCATTAACTAAATGTTTGCACAGAGAGTTGGAATGGATTCCACTCAAGGCGATGCGTAAGGGACGGTCAGAGCGCTATCGCTCGGCCTCTGAATTTGCAGACGATATCGAGAACTACTTAAAGGGTAATCCGCTTATTGCCGGTCCACCAAGTAATGTGTATCGACTAAAGAAATTCGTCCGCAGGAACCGGCCATTGGTAACCGGCATTGCGGCCGTTTTGGTTGTTCTGCTAGGCGGAGTTGTTGTATCAACACTCTTTGCCCTCGGCCAAGCTCGCGCCCGTGCCGAGACCGAACGTCAGGCAAAAATCTCAGAGGCGGTGAGCACCTTTCTGCGTGACGATCTTCTTGCTTCGGTCGATCCGGCGAGAGGCAGGGGCCGAGATGTAACCATCCGCTCGTTCCTCGATACCGCATCGGAAAACCTCGATGGTAAGTTCACTAATGAGCCCCTGGTTGAGGCTTCCCTCCGCAATACGCTGGGCTGGACATATCGGCAACTTGGCGAGATTAAGGCGGCTGAGCCTCACCTTGAACGTGCACTTCACATACGCCAGGAACATCTCGGCGCCGAGCACCCGGAGACTTTCGACTCCGTGGGGCGCCTTGCCTGGCTTCGCATGGATCAGGGGTGGTATAAAGAGGCTGCAGAACTGCTTGAGAAAAGCTTGGCAACCTGCCGGCGTATACTCGGCGACGAAAACGTCAGAACGCTGACCTTAGGCAATGCGCTTGGTTGCTCATACAATAACCTTGGCCGTTATCATGATGCCGAGCAGTTGTACCTCAAGGGTGTTCCGACTGCGCGTCGCGTGCTTGGCGAGAAGAACAACCTGAGCCTTTTTATGGTTGGCAATCTTGGGCGGACATACACGCGCCAGGGACGTTACGACGAGGCCGAGCACCATTACATCGAGGTGTTGCGGCTGCGCGATGGCTTTGGGGACGATGAGAATATATACACTCTGTTATACAAGGGCTCCCTCGCTGGAGTGTACGGAAAGCAGAAGCGATACGAGGAGGCAGAGACGTTGTATCTCGAAATACTTCCGATACAGCGGAAAGTGGACGGCCCCAAGCACTACCGTACGCTGTGGAAGGTGAGCGGCTTGGCTATTGTGTACAAAGAGCAAGCTCGGTACGAGGAGGCAGAGCCACTATTGCTCGAAGCGTTGGAGGCCCACCGCCTGAGACTCGGTGACACTCACCCACAGACATTGGAGTCACTTAACCACCTGATCGAACTCTACGAAGCCTGGGACAAGCCTGAAGATGCCGAACAGTGGAGAGCGAAGCTGCCGGCGGAGGTAGATACGGAGAAATGATCCTCAACCAGCGAGAAAGCTGGTCATCGGATTGACCTTCCTGACATATGAGCATGCGCTTTACCATACGCTCGGTCCTTCTCGTTCATCCTTTGGCCATAAAGCGATAAGCCTCCTTGATTGGTGTCAAGCACCAACAAAGATAAAACAAGCCAAGACCAAGATCGGTCTGCAGGGCAAACACGCCGAGGCTCCAATCTGGTTCAAGAACATCAAGATCAGAGAGCGGTAGTGACAGGCGTGGTCGCTCGATCAGCCTCGTCAATTAGATAGAAGGCGCCCGCACGTGGGACGTCGACCGTTATCCTCCCGAAGCCGGGCACGGATATGGCGACATCTTGCCTGTCTTCCAGCGGCGAGTGAGTATATATCAGCCAGCGACGTTTCCCCCGATCGCCCCGGACGAGAGCCAGGCTGAAGACCGGGATGTTTGTTTTGTGCTCCCAGGGCCGTGGTGGATCCAGATTCGTATCCAGCAGGAACCAGCGATTGACGTTGCGGTACTTCTCGGGTACGTCTTCCTGGTAGGGGTGCCGATGCGCCCGGTTCGGCACGAGCCTGCCGTGGCGCCAGAACTCGGCGAGAGTCTGGTCGGCATAGACTCGATCGACGGCAAATAACAAACGCTCGAAAAACGGTCTCCACGGTTCGAACGGCGTAGTGCTGCCTCGAAACTCGCGGACGACGCGGGGCCGCAGGAGCCACATGCCGAACTGGACCCAGCCCAAATGGCGATCGGGCGTATATGTCTGGCCGTCCCTGGCGTACTGGCAGGCCTTGGACTTCTTGAGCATCTCCGTCGTGCATTCTGTTTGAGCCGTCCAGTTGGAGGCGTTGCCATCCCATGTCGAAATTTCCCACCAGAAGCCCGCGTTGGCCTTCCACGCCTCTTCGAGCTGGAAGATCCAGTTCATCGATTGCACCTGGGTGGAGAAGACCCAATGGTCGCGGTTATCATTCCAATTGTGCGTGTAGTACGAGGGACTACCTCCGTCCCATATATGCCAGTTGGGGCTAGTCCATTCGTCCGTAATCAGAGAGTAATCTTTCCAGGCGGACCAGCGCCCGAAATGTGAAGCGCCAAAAGCGCCGTAGCCGACAAATCGAACATTCTTCCTCCACGTCTCGCTGATCAGGGCCTCTCGCATCGCCGCGAACATAGCCGCGTATCGCTCCATCCATCCCTCGCCGGTTACCTGGCGCTTGAACTCGTCCGGGCGCCCTTGGCCGTACTTGTCCAGATAACGTTTGGACTGCTCGACCTGATGCCAGCGAAGATCGGGCGCTTCGTTGTTCGAGACAAAGAGCACCAGCGGCGGATCGGGATATCCGCCAGAGGCGGATTGGAGTCTCTTCATCGCAGGTGTGTCCACGTACTCCGCGGCTGGATCGCGCCACGGATCAACCGGCCCGAACGGGCTCAACTTGGCTATTGTCTTGCCTTCAGGAGTAATTACGGTGGGACATCTTTCGGCTGGTAGCTCTCGGTATTGGCGTTTGACCAACATCGCCTCCCATTGAGTCCCTCGAAAACAAATGGGCAGTTTGTGCTCGCGGCAATAGGCGATAATGGCACCGTAGTAGTCACCGAAACGCTTTGCATTCTTGCCCGAAGCGTCGGGGTTGCCTCGGGGCCAGCCGAGCCAGGGCAGGATATGGTGACCGCCGGCGAGTAGTTCGAGCTGGTACTGCGGTGTCCAGCCGCGTCCCTGGCTCCCCATGTTCCAATGGCTCACCAATGGCAGAGGCCGGCCCGCCGGGCCGTTGGGTGGCAGCAGAGCCTCCCTCAGGATTTCAGTTGCCACATCCACATCGGAGCCAATGGCAGCAACCGAAAAAAACAGGCCAAGAACAAATGGAGCAAATCCGATCTTCATCGCGTCAAAGCCTCCGTACTTGGAATCAGGGCCCACGCCTGCAAACTCAGGCATGGGCCCATCAATTGCTTCCGACCTGGCTCAATGCAACACGAGCACGTTATTGACCAGCAAGCTCCAGAACCTCAGCCGCAGACAACGCACTGTCGTAGATACGCACATCACTCATCAATCCGGCCCAATTCTCTCCTTCACTACCTTCATTGTCGCCGCCAAAGTAAAGCGGCTGAGGAAAGTCCAGGGCCTGAGTGAACGTCCCTGAGTCGGCTTCAATGCCATTTCGGTAATAGGTCAACTGGTCTCCGGCCTTCACTACAGCATGGTGGAGCCAGACGTCGGCGACAATGTCGTCATATTCCAGATTGTCGTCGCCGTTGCCATTCATGTGCCACTCGAATTTAGTCGGCGTGAACTTAATGAACTGACGCGGCACAAAATCGACTGCATTCTCGTCCATCCGATTACCGAGAATAATGTCGTTGTCCGCCGTGTTTTCAGCGCTGTGTTTCGCCCAAAAGGCCCAGGTAAACTCGTTGGTCAGGGTCATTTGAGGAATCTCGCCGGCTCGAACAAAAGCACCTTCCGCCGTGCCGTTGAAACTGATGACGGTGCCGCGTTCCGGGTCGTCGACCCAAACCGAGCCGTCCGGCCCGAGACCTCCATTGGGGTTGCTGATCGCCCCGTCATTGCCATTGCCGGCCGAATCAACCGCTACGGCCCCTTGGCCATCATCAAGCTTCCAGTGTCCCACTGGCGACGGCGGTGGCCTGAGTAGCCCGATGTCGTCAAAGAGCATCTCACCGGAGCCGCCGGCCTTGACGTTGTTCTTATCGCCGAAGCCGATGCCGATTGAGTCGACATTAGTGAGGTCCACGCCCTGGCTTGCGAATCCGCCTGCGGCGGACAAATCGATAGTCCACTCGGTCCACTCGGCTGCCTGCGCCGCAGCGGGATCGTCATGATAGACAACGGCGCTGCCGTTTAGGATTATGTACATCGGCTCGGCGGCGTTGGATGCGTTACCGTTGAACCACAGCGACAATATGCCAACGCCTTCCTCGGTCCAATCGCGCGGATAAACCAACGTCAGATTTGCCTCGGAGTACTTGAGATTGTTGTCGAAGGAATACGGCATCGACGTGCGGCCACCGTGAACATTGCCATGCTCGGTCAAGGACAGATCGGCGTAACCAACCACAGATCCGTTTGTCGTCGTTCCAAACCCGTCTACCCATTTCAGATATATCCGGTTGCTTTCAGGGTCATCTTCGGCAAGGTCGTTGTAGGATTCGAAATCATCCACAGTGATGAAATCGGCGGTCTCGAAGCTCCAGACGTTGCCTTTCTGCGCACTGGCCGCGCTGATACCGTCGACGCGCCAGTAGTAGGTGGACTTCCATGCAAGTTTGCCGGGATCATGGCTCTCGGATCCCAACGGCTTGCTAGCCTGGTATTCGGGCGAAGCCGAGGTGGCGCTGCGCACGGCGTCTTTGTCCGTACCGAGGTACAGCTCACTCGAAGTCGCACTCTCGCCGGGCGTCCAGCTCAGTGCGGCTGTCATCTGCACGCCTGTGGCACCATTAGCCGGGTCCGGGTTGCCCACGGCGCCCGGAGTCGAGAAGGCCCAGACGTTGCCCTTGTGCGTGGCAGTGACATCAAACTCGTCAACGCGCCAATAGTAAACCTTTTCCCGATCGAGCGGGCCTGGCGGGCTGTAGGTGGCGACTCCCTGCGCAGAACCTCCGGTAGCATTGCTCACTTCGTCATAGTCTGTGCCGAAGTATACGGTGTGCAGTTTCGAGCCGAATCCGGGTGTCCAGCTTAGCTCGGCGTTCGGGTCCACGAATTCGGCTCCATCGGCCGGGTCGGGCTCGTATGCAATCTTGGGCGGTATGATAAAGCTCCAGACATCGCCCTTGTGTACGGTGCCGTCGGCCTCGACTTCGTCGATTCGCCAGTAATAAGTTGTGCCAGGAACAAGGCCGTCCGGGAAGGGATATCCGGGGAAGCCGACAATGTAAAATGTTCCACCCTGGTTGCCCTGGAATGTATCGCCGGTGCCATTGTCGACGTCGTCGAAATCCTCGCCGAAATAGACGTCGTGCGATACCGCAGCCTCATCCGCCGACCAGCTAATGTTCGCCCACGTGTCCGGATAGTAGGCGCCGTCGGCCGGGTTGGGATTGTAGGCCACTCCGGTCCACGCTGCCGCCAGCGTGGTCTTGCCGGCATTTGTGCGGTCGTAATCCAGTAAGACACGGCCGCCCCCGCCGTACGCGCTTATCAGGCCGCTGTCGATATAGCCTTGAATTGTCGCGGTCTGATCGCCATCGACGATGAGTACGCCGTCGCCGACGTCTATGATGCCGACGTCTGACATTTCGAGGCCCTGGGAGCCAACGTTAACGGTGCCGCCGTGAAGGAACAGTTCTCCCCCAGCTCCGCTGCCGGTTGGGATGATCAGCTCCGGGCAGGTGACAGTGCCGCCGGTCATGATCCAGGTGCCTGTGCCGCCTCCCCATCCGAGTTCGAATTCACTGCCGGTCGTTACGGTTCCGCCGCTCATGTAGAACGTGCCGTGGGAGTCCTGCCCGTCGCCCCACCAGATGTAGGCTCCAATCTCAAGAGTTCCGCCGGTCATCGTAATCTCAGGTTCGCCGGCAACCTCACAGACCAGGCCGTTAATCTTGGCATTTATCCCCTCCTGAATGATAGGACCGTTCGGTGCTCTTGCGGCCGGCACATCGACGAAGGCTACGTCTCCAGCACCGGGGACTCTGTTGGAACTCCAGTTGCCCGGAGTGCTCCAAAGATTGTTGCCCCCTCCGCCCTTCCAACTGACGTCTGCGGCGTTGCCAATAGAGCCGAACACCAAAACAACAAAGACCAGATATACTACCCTTCTACACATAATAGTTCTCCTATAAAAATGATGATTGACAATTGTTCTTACGTTCACCAGATTCTCTCTTTCGCCTGCAGAATTGCTGCGTGCTGCTGTGACCCGAGGCTGCCTCCTTCCTAAATGAACCGATAGTCAGTGATAGAGCCAGAACGTTATCTTATGAGCTTGCAGTTCCGGCTTCTTTCAGTTGCCCTCATACCCTACTGTTCTGTGCCTGTCCTGAGAATTCCCAAAAACGGGAAGATCCACGTGCCGGACAGCCGGAGAAGCACATGTCTCTCCTTATCTTTGTACCAAATTAGCCACCGTGCAGTCAAGGACAAACTTCAAGAGCCGTGGGCTGGCCAAGGAACATCGTATCCCCCCGATGAGGATAAAATGTATGTCCTGGGATCAGTACCGGATGCTCAGAAGAAGATGTCACCACGTCGAGATTCCTGGCGCTGGTGAGATCAACGTTCGTCAGAAAAAATGAGGCCTATACGAAGTCAGTTAGTATAGGCCCCAAAAATGGTCCAGATCCCCAGACTGCTCATTAAGCAGCCGGTTCTTCAAAACAGTGTAGAACGTCCATGTTATTGACTCACAAGCTCAAGGACCTCAGCCGCAGACAACGCCGTGTCATAGATACGGACGTCACTCATCAGCCCGGCCCAATTCTCTCCTTCAAGGCCTTCGTTATCGCCACCGAAGAAGAGGGGCTGAGGAACATCCAGGGCTTGTGTGAAGGTTCCCGAACTGGCTTCAATGCCATTGCGGTAGTAGGTCAACCGATCTGCGGCTTTCACCACAGCATGGTGGAGCCAGACGTCGGCTGGAATGTCGTCATATTCCAGGTTGTCGTCGCCGTTGCTATTCATGTGCCACTCGAATTTAGTCGGGGTGAACTTGATGAACTGACGCGGCACAAAATCGACTGCATTCTCGTCCATCCGATTGCCGAGAATAATATCATTGTCCGCCGTGTTTTCATCGCTGTGTTTCGCCCAAAAGGCCCAGGTAAAGTCGTTGGTCAGCGTCATTTGAGGAATCTCGCCGGCGCGAACAAAAGCGCCGGTCGCCGCCCCGTTGAAACTTATGACGGTGCCACGTTCCGGGTCCTCGACCCAAACCGAGCCGTCCGGCCCCAGACCTCCATTGGGGTTGTTGATCACGCCGTCATTGGCGTAGCCGGACGAATCAACCACTGCAGTCCCTTGGCCATCATCAAGCTTCCAGTGCCCCACCGGTGTCGGCGGCGGCCTAAACAGCCTGATGTCGTCAAAGAGCATCTGGCCGGAACCGCCGGCCTGAACGTTGTTCTTATCGCCGAAACCGATGCCGATCGAATCGACATTAGTAAGATCCACGCCCTGGATTGCGAATGCTTGCAGATCGATAGTCCACTCGGTCCAATCGGCTGCCTGCGCTGCGGCGGGATCGTCGTTATAGACCACGGCGCTGCCGTTTACGATTACATACATCGGCTCGGCAGCGTTGGATGCATTACCTTTGAACCACAGCGACAATATGCCAACGCCCTCTTCCGTCCAGTCCCGCGGGTAATCAAGCGTCATGGTTGCCTCGGAGTACTTGCCGTCGTTGTCATAGGAATACGGCATCGATGAGGCGCCACCGTGAACATCGCCGTGCTCGACCAAAGGAAGATCAGCGTAACCGACCACAGATCCGTTTGTCGTTGTTCCAAGGCCGTCGATCCATGTCAGGTATATCCTGTTGCTTTCGGGATCGTCTTCAGCGAGGTCGTTGTAGGATTCGAAATCGTCAACCGTGATGTAGTCGGCCGTCTCGAAGCTCCAGACAATGCCTTTCACCGAGCCAGCCGCGCTGACCCCATCGACGCGCCAGTAGTAGGTAGACTTCCAGGCGAGTTTCCCGGGATCGTAGCTCTCGGATCCCAGCGCCCTGCTGCCCTTGAACTCGGGCGATGCCGAGGTGGCGTTGCGAACAGCGTCTTTGTCGGTGCCGAAGTATACTTCGCTCGAAGTTGCACTTTCTCCCGCGGTCCAGCTGAGAGTAGCGTTCATTTGGACGCCGGTTGCGCCGTTGGCGGGATCGGGGTTGCCGACCGCGCCCGGCGTCGAGAACGCCCAGACGTCACCTTTATGCGTCTCTACCGCATCAAACTCGTCGACGCGCCAGTAGTAGACCTTCTCGCGTTCGAGCGTGCCCGGGCTGTAGGTTGCAGCTCCCTGCGAGGTTCCTCCGGCGGCGTTGCTAACATCGTCAAAATTGTCGCCAAGATAGACGGTGTGCAACATGGCACCGAAACCCGGTGTCCAGCTCAGCTCTGCGTCCAGGTCCACAAATTCGGCGCTGTCGGCAGGATCAGGATTGAAGGCGGTTTTGGGCGGCACTGTGAAGCCCCAGAGATCGCCTCTGTTTGTTGTACCGTCTGCCTCGACTTCGTCGATCCGCCAGTAATAAGTTGTGCCCGGAACAAGACCCTCCTCGTAAGGATATCCGGGAAAGCCGACGATGTAGAACGTGTCACCCTGATTGGCTCGGAACGTATCACCTGTGCCGCTGCTCACCTGGTCAGCATCCTCGCCGACGTAGACATCGTGCGATACCGCGCCGGCTGCCGCCGACCAGCTGAGGGACGCCCACGTATCCTCATAGACACTACCGTCGGCCGGGTCCGGATTATAGGCCTTTCCCGCCTCCACGGATGTCAGCGTGACCTTGCCGGGATTCCTGCCGTCGAAGTCCATGGCGAACACGCCGGCACCGCCATATGCAGTAATCTGACCGGCGGCCATAAGGTCTTCAAGGTACTGCATGTATCTGCCCTCTTCGCCTTCCAACACCTCCAGTACAAGAGCGCCTTCGGTGATATCTATCAGGCCGCCATCATTCACTTGCAGACCACCGCCGAAGCGGTCGGACCTTTCGGCGCGCGAGGTGCCAATGTTGTAGGTACCGCCGTGAAGGTAAAGTTCGCCGGTATTGCCGGGTCCGGTCGAGAGTACAACGCCCTGGGCGTTGACCGTACCGCCGGTCATAATCCATTTGCCGGAGGCGCCGCCCCATCCAAACTCGTGGATTCCGGGCCCTCCAGTCAACTCCATGGTGCCACCGCTCATGTAACAGGTAGCAACACAGTCCCCAGCGTCACCCCACCAGATTCCCCAGCCGGTCAGTATTAGAGTTCCGCCCGTGATCGTCAGGGTGGGCTCACCAGGCAGTTCATTAGACATCCCGTTGATTTCTATATGCATTCCGTCCTGAACAACCGGACCGTTCGGAGCTGTTGCGCCCGGTGATTCGACATGCGCCCAGTCAGCGGCGCCGGGAGCCTTATTGCCTTCCCAGTTGGCCCCGTTCTCCCAAAGGTTGTCAGCGCCGGCGCCGGTCCACAATATATCAGCAGCATCACTGACATTGACAAGACCGACTGTCAGGGCAACAAAAGCTAAAACAATAAGTTTTTTGCACATGGTAGTCCTCCTAAAGCAAAGTCTACATTAAAGAATCATGTCTTGGCCACACGCCAAATCAAACAAAGGCAAAGAAGATCAATTTTCTGCACATCATGAGTCCTCCCATACAACTTGTAATATTAGGATTGTTCCCTTTATATACCCAGACGCATGTAGCTTCGTATCAACCCGGCAGTGAATCACCACCCGTGGCTGCGATTGCCTCCTGTCTATGGAACTGGACGATATAGCCTGATATCGTCAAAGTACAACGTGCCCCTGGCGCCAGCACCGTCAACCCCGATGCTCAGCGTCGTGATGTTCTGCGGATTTACGGGCAACGACGCGAGAGCGATGCTCCATTTCTCCCACCGTCGCTGCTGTATGTCATCCGCTGTCTGTCTATTGTCGTAGATTACTTTCGAGCCGTTGATCTTCACGTACAACTGCCCGCTATTCTCGGCGGCGCCGTGGAAGTACAGAACCAGTGTATCAACGCCATCCTGCGTCCAGTCCTGCGCAACAGCAAAGGCTCGTTCGGCCTCAGAATATGTCGCGGTGGATGTATTGTCGTAGAACAGTGGCATCGACTGGTAGCCTCCGTGAACGATGCTGGTCACGACATAATGCTCTCCGGCAACCCAATTAGGAAGAAGATAGCCTACCGTGGCGCCGTTTGTCGGGTCCAGATATCCATCTGCCCAGGTGCTGTATATCTCGTCCGGCGGATAGTCGTTGTAGTCCTCAAAATCGTCCACAATGAGGAAATCGGCTGTCTTAAAACTCCAGACGCTGCCCATCCACGGGCTTTCCGGATCGAGATCGTTGACTTCGTCTACGCGCCAGTAGTAAGTTGTGTCCCACTCGAGCAATCCGGGATCATAGCTTTCAGAACCTAGGGGCTTGCTGCCTCTGAACTCCGGCGAATTCTGAGTGGCGTCCTTGACAGCTTCCTGGTCTGTGCCAAAATACACTTGGTGCGAAGCAGCATTGTGTCCCGGACTCCAGTCAACAGTAGTCGTCTGCCTAATGTCCACTGCGCCGTTGGAGGGGCTCGGTCGGTTGGCCCTGACCGGCAGCGAAAAAGCGGCCTGTGGAATGACCTGCCTTGGCATTGAGGGACTGCCCCAGAACAACACCACCACCGCACCTCCGCCAAAGGACTGTCTGTAGGCAAATTCCATCACTATTGAACGAGTTCCCGCTTCCAGGTAGACCGCCTTGTGGTGCTCGACGGGGAAATGGTCCTGCCATCTCTCGTCGATGCCACGGTCTTGCCACTTGTCGATGATCAACTGGTCATCTACCCACAAACGCATGCCGCCCTGCACTTTCGGGTAGAAACTGTAGGTTTCGGAGATCGGAACATCCAGATCACCCGTCCACCTGATTGAGTAGTTGTCATCGCCGACTTCTTTGTCCGGTCCGCTGAGACCCCAGTTGAAGTTGATTTGAGGATCCGTTCGGCTCAGGACATGATCTTGTAGATCCACGCCGGTATAATAGTCACCTCGCAGGCCCCCGCCGGTACCCGCGGTCGTGAAGCTCCAGACCTGGCCTTTCTGCAGGCCCGCGGCGCCGAACTCGTCGATGCGCCAGTAGTAGGTCTTGCCCGATTCGAGCTGGCCGGGATCATAGG
>CAZLTY010000060.1:0-20612 GCA_964562575.1 uncultured Pirellulales bacterium | reverse complement strand
CGAAGTGATGCGCTCCCCAGTCGGTCATGCCACCGCCGCCGAAACGGCGGTTATTGCGCCAATGAGGAAATCCGTCCCAACTCAGGTGTGGGGATAGTTCGGAGTTATAAGTTCTCCACTGCGCCGGGCCGAGCCACATCTCCCAATCGAGATAGTCAGGCACCGGCTGAGCGGGAAGTGCCGGATTGGCGGCCGGGCCACCGACACTTACGGTGACGTGCTTCAACTCGCCGATGTAACCGTTGAGGACAAGCTCGCAACCCAGGCGGAAGTGCCAGTCCGAGCGCTGCATACTGCCGGTCTGGAAGACGCGCCCGTAACGCCGCACGGCGGTGACCATAGCCCTGGCCTCCTCGATCGTCTGCGAGAGCGGTTTCTCGCAGTAGATGTCCTTGCCCGCCTCGGCGGACTGGATGACCATAATCGCATGCCAATGGTCGGGGGTCGAGATCACGACGGCATCAATATCGTCTCGGGCAAGCACATCGCGGAAGTCGCCGTAAGTGTCACAGCCTTTGTAGGTTCCTCCGCTCTTGCGGGCGTAGTGGTCTTCGACAATTTTCTTGCCCCGCGACAGCTTGAGCTTGTCAACGTCACAGGCGGCAACGACGTGCGTGCCGGGCGAGTTCAGGAAAGATTTCATCAGATGCTTGCTCTGCTTGCCCGCGCCTATGAAACCCAGCGTGATTCGTTCGCTCGGGGCGCTGCCGGCCCCGGCAAAAACCGAAGCCGGAACGAAATACGGCAGCGTCACCGCCCCGGCCGCAGCGTTGACCGCCCCGGCCAAGAACCGGCGCCGGCTGAGATTGTTCTCACTTGTCATAAGTAAACCTTACTATTATCCGATGGCTCGCGAAGACAGTAGCTTAACGCTCCGCGAGCCCCACAGAGTTTATCTCGACTATTTGTCGAATTGCGCATCGAAAGCAACCGCCGAAGGCTTGAAGTCGGCCTTCTTGAAGAACGCGGCGGCCTCGGCGGCGCCATGCTCGCGGTCCATCCGGCTGTCTTCCCATTCGACCGACAGCGGCCCCTGGTAACCGACGTCGTTGAGGGCGACTATGATTTCCTCGAAGTTGATGTCGCCGTGGCCGATCGAGCGGAAGTCCCAGTAGCGGCGCGGATCGGCGAACTCGGTATGACCGCCGAAGACACCGACTGTGCCGTCTCCGTGACCCCACCATACATCCTTCATGTGAGCGTGGAAGATGCGGTCGCCAAAGGTGCGGATGAACTTGACATAGTCTACGCCCTGGTATCCGAGATGGCTGGGGTCGTAGTTGAAGCCAAAAGACTTGTGGCCTTTGATCGCCTTGATGGCGCGCTGAGCCGAGGCGATGTCAAACGCGATCTCGGTCGGGTGAACCTCCAGAGCAAACTTCACGCCTTCGGCCTTGAAAGCGTTGAGGATGCGTCGGAAGCGCTTTGCGAAGTCCTTGTAGCCGGCCTCTATCGCATCCGGCGAGGCCGGCGGAAACGAGTAGACCATGTGCCAGATGGAACTGCCGGTAAAACCATTGACGACATCTACGCCCAGCCTTCTGGCGGCCTTGGCGGCATCGATTACCTTGTCGGCCGCACGCTTGCGGACACCCTCGGGGTCACCGTCGCCCCAGACATCCGGCGGCAGTATTGCCTTGTGACGCTCGTCAATATTGTCGCACACGGCCTGGCCAACCAGATGTGTCGATATCGCGAACACCTTGAGGCCATGCTTCTTCAGCAGGGCACGCTTGGTCTTGCAGTAGCTGCGGTCGCTCAGGGCCTTGTCCACATCGAAGTGGTCTCCCCAGCACGCCAATTCCAACCCATCGTATCCCCAGTCCGCGGCTTTCTTGGCCAGCTTTGCGAGCGGCAGGTCCGCCCACTGGCCGGTGAATAGTGTAACCGGTCTTGCCATTTGATATTCTCCTTAAATTGCGATTTCCGATTCTAATAATGTGCCACTACAAACGAAACAATGTCAATCCCAGCGAGCCGGGACGATCTGCGTACGATTTCCTCCTTTTGAGCGCCAGTGCTGCAACTACCTTCCATGGAGAGACTTACGCCCAACTGCACCAGGGTTTTTCTCTACCGAAACTCCGAAAAAACGATCCATAAATTATATCCGGTTGCGATTGACAATCAATCGCAAACTCCCAAATTGTCGTCTCGCGTCGGCCTCAACGGCTCTGTGGCTCAGCTTTCGGCCCGCCAACATATGCCGAGTACCTGTCCGCCAGCAGCCGCCGATCGGGCATCTCGCCCCGACTCAGGATGACACGATAGAACAGCGTCAAGCCCGTGTCCTGGGGGATTTCCTTTTTGAAAAACGCACCGAAACGCCCGTAGTCACGATAGGCCGAGTAGATCGTCGGCCTCGGGTTGCCTGGATGATTCATGTGCTGAACGACATAGCGCCCGCTGTCCAAAGCGTACGACATGGCCACCCAGGGCAGATCGTAGTCTTTCTTCGGATCGATGCCGTCGGCGTGGAACAGGTACGTCGCCTTGTCGTCCTTGCCTCCGGCGGCAACGCCGTTGTGCGCTCGATACTGAACTCCGGCATGTTCGGGATCGCCATCCAGCAGCACATCGCCTCTGACGGCTCTCAATTCGGTTTGGAAATCCACCACAATAACGTTCGGATTGCTCTGGCGGCGCACTATGGTCCTGCGGTGCTCGACAAGCATCGGTTTGCCGTCCAGAGCATTCCAGTGAATCAGCGCCGTTGACTGCGCCATATCCGGCCCGGCGCTCAGCTCGGCGAACTTCTGATGCACCTGGTGTACCTCTTTCATGTGCCATAGATCATACCGCCGGCCTTCGAACATCAGCTTGTTCCAGCCGATGAGAATGCCGCGATGGTGCGGATAGCGAATTCCTTTTCTCGGATATGCGCTGGAGCCGTCCGGGCCGTTCGTAAGCAAATTGCCCTCGGCGTCGTAGACATGGTGAAACGGCTTGTAGGTCTCGAATGTGCGCTGCTCCGTCGAAGTATCATAGGCGTACATGTAGCGCGTCACCTTCTTGCCGTCGAAAAGCAAGTCGAGATACTCGCCTTCGGTGTCCTGCCAGGAAAAAGTCCCTACCGGGTGAGGCTCTTTGCCACCGGCCACGTCGCAGAGGAGAATCGCCGTCGCAAAAAACAGAACGCTCGCAGATCGAATCTTTCTTTTCATCTTCGGAGCCTTTCTCTACAGAGGCACAATCCAGATATTCCTGAATGATATTTCGTTACCGTGATCCTGGAGTAGAATCGGACCGGGCCTGGGTCCTTCCTTTTGGCCGGCGCCGGTCTTGTTCGGGATCTCGAAGTCGTTGTGAACCAGAATCCCGTTGTGCCAGACTGTTATTCGAGCATTTTTCGTTTTCTTATTACCGTCGAATTTCGCCGCGCCGAAGATAATGTCGTAGCTCTGCCACTGTTGCGGCATCTTACAGACGTTTTTGTCCGGTGCCTTGGTCTTGTACATTGACGCGCAGTCGTTTTTCTGCAGTTGGAGCCCGTAAGAGTCGAGAATCTGAAGCTCGTAGCGGCGCTGGATATAAACGCCGCTGTTGCCCCGGCCCTGACCCTTGACTTTCGCCGGCATCTGCGGGATCTTGAACTCGAGATGCATCTTGAAATCGGTGAAGTTGCGCTTGGTCACTATGCTGCCGGTCCTCGGTGAGATCTTCACCGTATCGCCGATCTGCTTCCACCCTATCGGCTTGCTGCTTCCGGTCGTCCAGTGCTGCGACAAGCCCGCACCACCGAAAAGCATGATAGCATCGTCCGACTCGACGGTGGCAATCTCAACTTTCGGCGGGTGGGCGTAGTCGTTCCAAATCTGCTCGGTTCTCTCGACGTCTACCTTGCCCTCATGCACGAACTGGCGATAGCGGAACACATGATCGCGGCCAGGTTTCATCTCGAACTCGCCCGTCTGCACCGGCGCCCAGTTGAAGAACACCTCCTGCTCGAAGCCGGGCCAGATCCGCATCGCCTCGGGATGGCGGAAGTTACTCGGATGACTGAAGAACGTCACGCCCTTCCACTTGCCGTCGGAGACACCCGCGGCATCGCACCATCGGGCGCGGGTTGCGTGACCGTCCTTTCGGGTCTTGCCCGTGCTGGTCAGGTAGCTGGCAGTCTCGCCCTTCCAGTCGGCGCTTCCGCGGAAACCGAAGCCGCCGTAGCGATATTTTTCCAGCAGCAGCGGGCTGTCCGCAACGCAGCGCTGGGTCGAGACAATATCCCAAAGCCAGTAGCCGGTGCCCGGACGTTGTGCATTCGGACCGCCGACATTATAGACACGCACGTCCCAGACCTCCTTGAGCACGACCTTCTCGCCGTCGGCTGTCTGTAGCGCGACGTGATCGTGCTCGGCCTGGAATCCGCCGAAAACAGGCCCGCTGGTGGTCGAGAGAAACCTCTCAAACCGGACAGTGCCCTGGCCCGCATTGAGGTTCCAGAAGTCCACCGCCTTGCCCTCAAATTTGGTTTTCGTCCAGGGCATCCAGATTCCGACGTGGTGATAATGGTCCGACGGATGAATGTTCGTCAGCACCGACCCGGCCGGCGACCACAGGGGATGGATGAAGGCGCTGCGGTTATACAGTTTGCTCTGGCCAGCCGGTGGCGGGACAATGGCATGGTTATAGCTGAGAACCTTTGTCCCCTCCTTCTTAATCTCAATGACCTTTGCATCCCGCCTGATGCCGACGCCGGTGCGGGAACGGACGCCGCCTTTGACAAGCTCATATGTTCGTGTGCCTGCCGCCGGCGTTGTGCCCGAAAGCACCCACCACAGCCGGGGCGGGCTGCCGGCCTCGAACTGTGCCGGCACTCTGAGGCGTTGTGAGCCCTTGATCTCCACCAGGCTAAGCTCCTCCAAGGGAAAACCGATTCCCGGCAGGCCGCTTAGATCGAGCGACACCGGCACATCAAGCCGCTTGTAGTCTCCTGCCTCGACGGTGATCGTGCCCAGAGACTGACCATAAGTAACCGATTGGGATGATAACAAACAAGCACAGAAAACGAGCACAAGAATCAGACGTATCAGTGTTGAAACGGGCTTTCGCATCGTTGCTCTCCTTTCGATCCAGCTTTTTTCGTCTACCGGTTTCTTCGGGGCAAAAACACAGATTCTAATACTGATATGGCGGCCAATCAAGCCCCATCTTGGAAATTTTCCTATTGCTGAGAAATCGACATTTGCCTTTTGCTTGCGTTGTCGGTGCTTTGTTGTTAGCTTCTCCTTCGCTCGAGACGCCGCGTTGCATTTGAAAAGCCGAAACGCTAAAAGGAGTGGACTTATGATTCGCAAAGGCTGCTTGATTATCCTCATATCACTCTCCAACAGCCTCTCGGGGGCGGCAGATGGCCCAGTAAACCAGTATGCCAAATGGAAGAATGGGCCGCCTCACAACGTCGACTTCTTTCCGATCGCCGTCTGGCTCCAGAATCCCGCCAATGCCGCCAGATACAAGCAGGCGGGGATCAACACATACGTTGCGCTCTGGAGAGGCCCGACCGCCCAGCAACTTGCCGATCTAAAAAAGGCGGGCATGAAGGTGATTTGCCATCAGAACAAAGCGGGCCTTCAACTCGCCGATGATCCGACGATAATCGGTTGGATGCACGGCGATGAGCCCGACAACGCCCAGTCTCTGGGCAGAGGCAAAGGTTATGGCCCGCCCATCGAACCGAGCAAGATAGTCGAGGGCTACAACAGGATTCGCAAGGCCGATCCGACGCGTCCTGTTCTGCTCAATCTGGGCCAGGGCGTGGCCTGGGACGGCTGGCATGGCCGCGGTGTCAGGGCCAACCACCCCGAGGACTACCCCGAGTACCTCAAAGGCTGCGATATCGCCTCGTTCGACATCTACCCCGCCGCACACGACAAGCCGGAGGTGGCCGGTAATCTGTGGTACGTTGCAAAAGGCGTCGAGCGGCTTGTCAAGTGGACCGAGGGCGCCAAACCGGTCTGGAACTGCATCGAGTGCACTCGAATTCACAACCCTACAGAGAAGGCCACACCCCACGAGGTCAGATGCGAGGTGTGGATGTCGGTCATTCACGGCTCGACGGGCATTGTCTATTTCGTTCACGAGTGGGAGCCGAGATTCAACGAATCGGCGCTTCTAACCGATCCCGGCATGCTCTCGGCGGTCACTGCGGTAAACAAGCGGATTACCGAATTGGCGCCCGTTCTAAACAGTCCAACGATTGACGGCGGGGCGGCCGTCTCGTCGGACAACAACGCCGTGCCCGTCGCCAGCATGGTCAAAAAGCACGCCGGCGCGACATATGTTTTCGCCGTCGCGATGCGAGGCGACAAGACAACCGCGACATTCACCTTGCAGGGCCTCGGAGACGCCGGAATCGTGGAAGTTCTCGGCGAGAATAGAGCGGTCACTTTACGCGACGGCGTCTTCACAGACGACTTCGGGCCATGGGACGTGCACCTTTACAGAATATACCCTTGAGGGTAATAAATTCCCGCGAGCAAAACCATAACCTGTTACACCCTTGAAGGGTGGTAAGTTCTCGCGAGCAGAACCATAACCTGTCATTATGAAGCGACTTACCCGCGCAAGAACGGGAATTTCAAGTCGGGAATACTATACTGTAAAGCCTCTTACCCGCGCAAGAACAGGAATTCTCAATCGGGAGCACTACACAATAATGTAGAACCCATACTCAGAATATGTCAGCCCTGCAATCCGGTGTGAACAAAGTCTTGCAAATATTGTCATTGCATATATACTTGTCAGCAGCGGTGAAGAAACATAGCTCGTTCCTCGTCGCACGATTCTCGGTGCTCGCAAGCAGGAAAGTCGAGTTTCAGGCATCGAGAGCAAAGCTTATGAACGAAAAAGAGACTGAAAAGGCGCCAATTGTTGTCTCGAAGTCTTTTATGGCTGTCGGTCCGACCCTGCACTACAGCCACAAGAATGTTCTAATCTGCTGGCTCCTTGCCCTCGCAGCATTCGGCGTGAGTTGTGTCTTCTGGTCGAAAACCGTCTCCGGCACATTCTGGTCGTTCGACGCTCAAACCGTGGCAAATCCTGCATTCTGGCGCCTGGATCGGTCTATAACAACCGGGGTGAGCATTTTCGAATATCCCTGGCAGATCCTCGTCCTGGGACTGTTGATGGGCGTCTTGGCCGTCGTGCCGGTTTTGATATCGCAACTGATGAGCTTTCGCTACAGTGTCCTGTTCATATTCCAGATCTTCTTCCTGGCCAATCTGCCCGCCTTTGCGATCTGCGCGCTGGTCAGTTGCATCGCCGCAGCGTGTCGGCCTCTTCGTTTTCGCTCGCGCTTTATCGCGATAGCGCTGTGCGCGGTGCCTCAACTGCTGTACTGGGGATATTTCGGCCCCGCCAGAGGTGTGGAACCTATCGAGTGGGGAGTTTCATTTGCGCCCTGGATTTGCGCCTGGTTTGACGCGATGGTGATAGCCGGTTTCGTTCTCGGCATCGGGCACTTTACGCGTTACCGACCGGGCCTGACATGGATCTTCACGACCCTTACGCTCGTGATCGCGGCAGTCGTTTTCGAAAAGGCAATCGGTTTTGACGAGCTGGACTACAACCTCTACGTCGCCAGGAACAATCCGGAGAATGCCAGCGCATTTCACGACCGCAGAATCACCAAGGCGCTGGACAGGACAATGCAGGACGCCGACACCAAGGAATTGCTTGACAAGTTATTCTACCCCACCGACCAGATAGCACGGCGCGCAGAACTGAAAACGGAAATCCAGAAACAGTTAAAGAACGACAACTGGCCGAGCTGGTTCACAGCCCCTCCGGAGCTTGCGTACAAACAAAGAAAAGAAGAGCTGCTCAAACAGTACGAGTTGTTCACGGGTAAACACCCGACCAGCAGCCGGATGCCGATAGCACTTTACTACAAGGCGATTCTGACCGAATACAGTCCCGACGCCAATCTGCTCGGACAAGAGGAGATGCTGCATTTCTACAGCGATTACCCGCATGAAAGGGCGAAAAAGATCTGGTGGGAACTGTGCCGGGATTTCGGCACCAGCCCGGAATCGCTGGAGGCCCGCTGGCGAATGGCGAAGCATCTGGCCGGCCGGGGCATATTCGAAGAGGCAGATGAGCTTCTTGCCGAGGCCCAGAGTATGCTCACCACCGTGCAAGCGAAACTGCTCGAAGCCGAACAGGCGCCGTCCGGCGGACTCTTCGGTCTGTTTCGTGCGCCGGCCTACTCGGCGATGACAACACGCATGCTCAGCGAGCTGCAAAGAAGATTGGATCAATTGCGGCTTCTTATCAGCTCGGAAAACCGAACCACAGAGCCCGGATCAATAGAACGCCTGGCAAAATTCGTCATGCTCAACCCGCACGCCCTGGACTATGCACAGCATCTCGATGGACTGCTCGAACAGACCGAGGCCGAAGACAAGCTCCGCGACAATATCCTTCTAGCTCAGGCGAAACTTGTCGCCGACGAGCAGCTTCGGGCCGAAAAGCTTGACGAGCTGCGCAAGGAATACGACAAGACCGACGGCGGCATGCTGGCGCTGTACGAGCTGGGCCTTCTGAAGATCAGCATGTGGCACCAGCAGGATCAATCGAACACGGAGCTCAAACAACAGTATCTCAACCAGGCAAGAGAATCTCTTGAGGACTTCATTGAGTCGTATCCGAACAGCTTTTATGCCGGACAAGTCCAAAAGAACCTGGACGGCCTGCCAGCCAAATAAGACGCCAGCGTCATGAGTATTTGTGAAGGCCGTTTTCCGCATCTTGAAGTCTGATTCCCAATACGGAAATCGACTTTTGACGCGGGAGTCAAATAGCATTTCCGGCGACGCCTTATCCAATTGGCGATCATCAATCGCGCGCGGTCGGGATTTGAGTTGACTTTCTTAGCGTTTGTGGTAGCATGGGGATTGGCTGGAGGCATTTTCTTTGTGCTCTGAAGGCCCTTTTTCGTCCCCATCGGTTGAACGATGACTACAGATGTGGCAATGGGTGATTTCAATTTATTGTTGGAGCTGACCACACTTTATGCATGGGCGTGACAGACGCAAAATTCTGCTGGTAGGCGATGTCAACAAGGCCTTTTTGGAGGCCGACACCCTCACGGAAAGCCGCTATGAAATCTGCCCGAACATTTCCGATGCTCTCAGCGCGGCGGCAACAAACGAATTCGCGGCAATTACCGTCGTTATGTCCGGAATACCGGGCCGGTTGAGTTGTGCCCTGAAGGCATTGAGAAACGCCTGTGACGTCAGGATCGTTCTGCTCGCACAGATGTACGAGGAGCCGATAGCAATACAACTTCTCGGCTCGGTGGCCAACGGCACTGCTCTTGCAAACGATTATCTGATTTGTCCGGTCCGGCCAGACGCCCTTTACGAATCCGTTGTGGGTAGCCGCCCCGGCGCCACGGCCAACGCCAATCCCTGCCTTGGCGTTGACGCCACAACGGAGATGAAAATAAGGCACCTCGAAAGGCTGGCGACCGAGGACGACTTGACGGAATTAAAGAACAGAAGATATATCTGGGAATTCTCGCGGCAGATCATCGAGCGCGCCGCCGAAGAAAACGGGCGCGTGACATTGCTCGTTTTCGACATTGACAACTTCAAACATTACAATGATCTCTACGGCCATATTGCGGGCGACGATATCTTGAAACAGGCCGCGGTTCTGATGAAGCGATGCTGCCGGGCCCACGACGTCGTCGGTAGGATCGGCGGCGATGAGTTTGCCGTCGTCTTCTGGGACGACCCAAAGAGAGAAACCGCAGAGCCACCGCTCAGCGGCACCGAGAGACGCTCGGCGAGCGCCGACCATCCCAGGCAGGCAATCTTCATTGCAAAGCGGCTCGTGCGAGAGCTGGAAGCAGCCGAATTGTCCACGTCCGGCGATCTTGGCCCTCAGGGCAAGGGCGTTCTGACCATAAGCGGCGGACTGGCGAGTTTCCCCCGCGACGGCAACACAATTCAGGAACTCTTTGAGCAA
Organism: uncultured Pirellulales bacterium; assembly: GCA_964562575.1. GTDB lineage: Bacteria > Planctomycetota > Phycisphaerae > Sedimentisphaerales > Anaerobacaceae > SG8-4. Next base: position 10,640 of record CAZLTY010000060.1, on the reverse strand, counting down.
GCGGACAAAGCACTGCTGGAAGCCAAGCGCAGCGGCAAGAACCGAATCTATCTTGTCGGCACACCCCAAACCAACGTCGCCAACATAGACAAGGCTCATCCGAACAGCTAGTTCCCCTGACCGGCGCGGCTTATTATGGTATCATTTGAAGCAGCCCACGGAGAATCAGCGAACTTGTTGTCCGTCCTGACATTCTATGGCGCATCTTTCGCACACGCCAAAACAACAAGAGAACATTTCATTATTGACACTCTCCTTTCTCCAACTCACCTCAGGCGATCAAGCATACCCACCAGGGCTCGCGTGATCTTTGGCTCGGCCCGGACTTCGACGGTGCTTGTTCCCAGCCATGTCTCATAGCCGCCGAGTTTGTGCTGGGCGACCGTCGGCAGATAGCCGTAGCTGCCGTTGGCATGTGAGATCGTAAACGTTCGCTCGAACGGGCTCTTTGCCTTGATCTCCAAACCGATCTCGACAAACACCTCAAACGGGATGGCGCAGATTCCCAGCTCGCCAATGCGAAATGCCTGCAAGACCACCGAGACCTCATTCGGAGACTCGTGCATCCGGAAGGTGCGCTGCGCATACACCTTCTCGTGCCTGTGATACGGCTTGGCGTCGTCAGGCTTGTCCGATATCTCGCGGGCGTAATCAAGCTGTTCAGCGGTGGGCCTGCGAACCGCAAGAGTCAACTCATCGCGCATCGCGCCGAGCCTGACCCAATCATGAAATTCAACTTTTTCGTGCGCTTTGAGAACTGCGCCCGCTACAAGGTCGGCAACCTGGCGCATCTTCTCATACGGAGCGAATCTCTTCTGCGGCTTTTCGAGCCAGTTGATGTTGTTGATGTCGCCACTGGTCCCGTTGGAAAGAATCCCGACAAACGCCGGCTCGATTCGGTCGGCGCCCAACAACTGTTGAATGCGGTCGGAAAACATCCCGAAGTAGTCGGCGGATATCGCTCCCCGCTCGCCCCCGCCGACGTAGTGAAGGGAGTAGTTAGCTAAAAGTGCGATGGGACTGCCCGCCGCCGACTGGACCGACACAAATGCAATCTCAGGATCGGTCGGCCCCGCCGCCTTTAGAATATCGGGATTGCCCCGGCCGGGGTTCATCCTGACCTTGTCCTCGCCGCCAAAGGGATTCGGAACGGCTGCGCCCGGTTTCATGAAGCAGCGCCGGTTGAAAACCTGAGTTGGCTCGGAGGCCGCGCCGAAGCCGATTCGCGCCGGCTCCAGATTGTTCACAGCCCGGCGGACGCCGTCTGCGATACGCCCAACGAGAAACTGCTGATAATTGCTCAGCTCTCCACTCTTTGCGAGGCGGTTGGCGCCGCGTGCGCTTATGGATGAATGCGTATGGGTGGCAGCCATCATGATATGGTCGGCTCCGATACCGGTCTTGCCGCCGATGATCTGCCGGGCTTTGTCATAGACGCCGCGCCCGATTCCCAGATTGTCGCAGATGACAAAGGCAAGCCGGGTCGTGCCATCATCGAGCACGAGACACCGCGCGTACAATTCATCGTGCACGTGCGTGCCCGGCGGCGAGTTCCACCCGCCAATGATGGGCCTATCCAGCGGTGGCGTAATATTGCTCGCCGCGGCGCCCGCTCGAAAGAGCCGCGCGCCTTCTGAGCCGCGACTGACCTGCGCCGGCAAGAGCAGTACACTTATGACAAACAGCAGAAACAACACTTGTCGGATTTTGGTCTTTGAGTCATTCATCGTACATCCAATCCTTAAATCTAATCTGTTGGGTCCCTGTCAATGACGATGGCGCACCGGCGCCATTCTTTGTCGAATTCCTTGGGCGTGCATGTTCTCAAGCCCTTCAGCGGATCGCCTACGGTGACTTCGGTCTCGGTTACCGACAGCACGGCGACGTAGTGATCGACGAGGAAGCTGAACTTGACGATAGCGACAAAAGGCCCCTTGCCCTGCAACTCGCTGACGTCCCGGCAGTAAACAATGCGGCATGGAGTAGCGTAGTCGTTGCGCATCGCGTAACACAGCGAGTCCATCGGCGCACCTGTGAATCGCGTCGTGTGGGCCAGCAGCGCGAGTTCTCCCTCTTCGGCCGATACTCCGATGCTCCGCAATACCGTCACCGCCGCTGCGGGGCCGCAATTGTATTGAGTGCTTTGGAGACATACGCCGTCGCTATCAAGTGTAGTTTCCAGCCCGGCCAAGCGGGAGTATTCAAAAGCGGGCATCAGAAAAGGCAATACGGAGAAGTAGAGGGTGAACAAAATCATAAGCAGCACAACGGCACGGCGGTTGCGCCGCTGCGGGAGCCGAGACAGCGGCGTTGTGAGCAGCATCGTGCAAACCAGGGCCATCACCGCAAACTCCGTGCGGCCGGCCATGATCCATTTGAACGGCGGGATCAGCTCGGCCCGCAGCAACCACCTGGGCACTGCGATGATTGCGACCAGCAAAAGCGGCACGGCGTACGCGATCATCCAAACCCGACTCCGCACGCGCCAAAACCGCCGGCCGACAACCACACCGGAAACCGCCAGGAGAAGCACGCCGAAAGTCTGAACAAGTGAAATAGCTACGTATCGCATAGTTTGCTAGTGGTATCCGCCTAACAGCATGTAACTTATATAGCAGCAAAGACCCGACTTAAAAAGGCCCCTGAACTGTGATTCACGTTTTTATACTGTAATACGTGGCTCATTCTTATGTGTTGTGATATCTGGCGGATACCACTAGGAGCCACTATTCAATTCAAGGTGAACATGTTTTTCGAGATATTCCTTTGCATTGATCGAACCCGAGTATATCTTATATCCCCGAGATTCTCAAGAGAAGACCACGCCGGGACGCCCACGGCAAGTGATGATAGTTTTTTGCCCCAGCGGCTGGAATTTATACCCTTCAGGGTAGTAAATTCCCGCGAGTAAGACCACAACCTGTCATTGTAAAGACATTTACCCGCGCAAGAACGCAAATTTTCAATCAGAAGCACTATAAGACTTTACATCGAGGCCGTACCGGTTATCATGGCATCTCGAAGCTTGAGCATCGGGATTGATGAACTGCGCGAGAGAGCTTCGGTGTTTTGACACGCAGTAGCGACTTTTGTTTGTTACGGGGCTAATTATGGAATTGCGAGATATTTTTGACAGAATGCAGCAGCAACCTCCCAGGATGAATTACCCAACGGTGGGATGGAAGTGGATTGCAGTAGTGGCGGTTATTGTCGCGGTCGCCGGCGGATTGAAGACGTCGGTCTACACTGTGCCCACCGACTCTGCGGGTGTGATTCAGAGGTTCGGACGCTACAACCGGACCACCGAGCCGGGGATACACCTCAAGATGCCTTTGGGAATCGAGGAGGCGGTCGCGGTCCCGGTCAAGAAGGTGCAAAAAGAGGAATTTGGTTTTCGGACCTTGAAGGCGGGTGTGGACACGCGATACTTAGGCGCCGAGGAAATCGATGCCCGACGCTCGAACCCCGAGGATTTGATGAGGCTGATAAGAGAGAGCGGAGAAAGAGTCTCACGAAGCGCAACGTCTCAACTGGCCGAGAGGGCCAAGGAGATACTCCGAGGCGAATACGTGATGCTCACGGGGGATCTCAATATTACCGACGTCGAGTGGATTGTTCAGTACCTGATAAAGGACGCCCGCAGCTATTTGTTCAATATACGCGAGCCGAGGCAGACGATCAGGGATGCGAGCCAGGCGGTGATGAGGCAGCTCATTGGCAATGGCAGCGTAGACGAAGCGATAACCATCGGAAGAATCGAATACGAAGTCTCGGCCAAAGAAGCTCTGCAAAAACTGCTCGACGAGTACGAGACCGGAATTCACATCGTCACCGTCAAGCTTCAATCGTCGAACCCGCCCCAGAAGGTCAGGCCGGCTTTCAACGAGGTGAACAAGGCCCTGCAGCAGAAGGAAACGAAAATCAACGAGGCGATGAAGACCTACAACGAAGCCGTGCCGAAATCGAAGGGCGAAGCCCAGAAGGCAATTGAGACGGCCAAGGGATACGCCGCCGAGAGGGTCAACGAGGCAATGGGTGACATCGCCAAATTCGAAAAGATATACGCCGAGTACGTCAAGGCCCCCGACATTACCAAACAGAGAATGTACCTCGAGACAATGTCCAAGGTCCTGCCGCTGATACCTGAGAAATGGATAATCGAGCAGGGCGGCGCCGATGGCGGGATATTAATGAGGCTCAATCTTGAGAGCGACAAGAGTTCGGATTGAAAACCCGGGAAAAACTGATGCGTACCGAAACAGAATATTCTACCGCCGAGCCCGCAGAGAACGCAGAGAGCTGTAATATGTATTCATTCTCTGCGTACTCAGCGTTCTCTGTGGTGAATTCTTTAGAAAGAAAGGCAATAAAATGACTCGTATCATTACAATAGTGATTCTTGCGGTTCTGCTCATCTTACTGTCTATGTCGATGTACGTGGTGGATCAAACGGAGCAGGCGGTGGTGACGCAGTTCGGCAAGCCCGTCAGGGTGATCGTCAACCCGATCGAAGGTCGAGACAAGGACCAGGTGCTGACCGAGCTAAGGGACAAATACGCGAAAGAGGGAATCGCCGTTACCGAGGGTGCGGGATTGCACTTCAAAGTGCCTTTTATACAGAGCGTGCGCAAGTTCGAGAGAAGGCTGCTGCGATGGAACGGCTACCCCGAGCAGTTTTTGACCAAGGAACGGAAATACATCCTCGTCGACTGTACGGCGAGGTGGTATATCAAGGACCCACTGCAATTCCTGCGATCCGTCGGCACCGAAGAGCAGGCCCACGGCAGGCTCGACGAAACGATCGACTCAGGAACGAAAAACTCGATAACCAAGAGAAACCTCATCGAAATAGTCCGCACCGACAACCGGCAGATGAGAGTGGCCGAGGAAGAGTTGCGGGAGACTACTCAGGTAAGCCCGGTAACCGAGGGCAGGCCCGCGATTGTCGCCGAAATCACAGAAGCCGCGAGAACAGCCTGTGAGGTTTACGGCATAGGCATCCACAGCTCCGGCGTCTTGATCAAAGGGCTCACCTATGTCCAGGAGGTCAAGGCCGAGGTCGAAGCGAGAATGATCGAGGAAAGGCAGAGGATCGCGAAGAAATACACCTCCGAAGGCGAGGGCGAATACGAGAAGATCATGGGCGACAAGGAGCGGGAAGTCAAAACGATTCTCTCGGAAGCCTATAAGACTGCGCAGGAGATTGAAGGAGAGGCCGACGCAAAGGCAACGGAGATATATGCGCAGACCTTCGGCAAGGACCCGGAGTTCTACAAATTCTTCAAGACTCTGGAATTATACGAGAAACATCTAGCCGGAGCGAAAACGCGATTGATCCTTGGCACCGATAACAGCCTTTTCGAGTTGATCAAAGGCGACATACTGAAGACCGAGGACGCACCGGCAGGTGACAGCGCGTTGCAGTAAGACGTGCGAGAGGTATGAAAAGTGATTTTCATAAAGATGTTCAGAGTTCTGGCCGCCGTCCTCGCTATTGGACTGATTTGTCATCTGCTGTGTTCGGCCGGCAAGAAGAGTAATTCAACCGGCCGGCGCAGAAAGTTCGTCAAGTCCTCCGTCCTCGAAAAGAAAGACGAGGTCGGCCACGAAGAGAATTCTTAATCCTCCCACTGCTTGAGGATTTGCAGGCACTCGATCATTGACCGGCCGTTGTGGTAGCCTGCCTTCCAGGCGTTGGCCTTGTCGCCTCGCGCGGTTCCGCCAGGTGTGATCTCGGCGTGCCATTCACCGCTGTCGAAGTCCACCATATTCTTCTCGATAAAATCGCTCGTCTCTTTGAAGACGGTCAAGTACTTCGAGCCCTGTGTCATGCGATTCATGTAAAGGGCGCTAACGATTGCCTCGGTCTGGACCCACCAGACTTTGCTGCGCCTGTCCGCCGGCTGATTGAAAGGGCCGCTGTCATAGAAACCGCCGTTGGCTTCGTCGTATCCGTACTTCAATGAGTAGTCGAACAGAGTGCGATACAAATCAACGAATGGATGGTTCGAGACTCCCGCGGCATTGCAGGCATCCATCAGCAACCAGACGTTTTCGATGTCGTGGCCGTAGGAAACTCTTGCGTAGTCGCCGGCCAGTCGCGGCGTCCAGTCGCGATCGTACTTGTCCGTGCAGGCGCCGATGTTCTTTCGTACAACAGTGTTGCTTTCGATATTAATCAACTCCAGCAGCCGCTCGCGCGCCAGCGGGAGTTTACTCGCGCGATAAAAAGTGGTCATCGCTTCCAACAGGTGCAGATGAGTATTCATCAGTTTAAGGTCCGGCTCGGCGCCCATGTAGGAACTTTCGCCCGCAGCCACTGGCGTCCAGTCTTCATTGAAGAATTCGATGAAACCTCCGTATGTCCTGTCGTAGGATTTGGCCTCAAGCAGATTGAAGATTCGAACGGAGAAATCCAGGACGTCTTTTCTACCAGAGGCCAGATAGAACTCACTCATGGCGTAGAGTGCAAACGCCTGGCCGTAAAGATGCTTTCGGGCCTTTAGTTTCTTGTCGCCGGTCGCGTCGACCTCCCAATAGAAGCCGCCGTTTTGGGCATCCCACATCTTCTCTCTCAGGAAACGATAGCCAAGATCGGCGGCTTCGATGTATTCGTCACCTCCGTAGCCAGCCCTAGCCAATCGGCTGAATAACCACACCGTGCGGGCCTGGCTCACAATCATTTTTATCCCTTCGCCTTTAAGCTCGCCGTCGGAGCCGAAGTTGATCCGGTACCCCCCGTTGATGCGATCCAGACTCTTGGAGTACCAGAAGGAAGCAATGTTGTCTTTGAGTATCTTCTCGAATTTGGGGATATAGATTTCCGCGAGGCTTGCGCGACTCGGGGCCGCCTGCAGTTTGGAGCAAATCGACACCGAGACAATGAGTGTCAGGACCGCACAGAATTGAGCTTGTTTGAGTTTCTTGGTGAGCATTGTTTCTCCTTCGCAAAATGGTCAGCATAGGCTATTAACATTTCGGGCATTTTATAGTATCATACTGGTATGATCAAACGAACGTGTAAAAAGGTGTACCTTATGCGTACCTTGCTTAAAGTAATGATCGTTCTGCTGCTCGCCGCAATCTCACCGACCCGCGCCCAGGCGAGGCCTGTGGACATTGGCGTCGAGGAGATTATCTTCAGCTCTCGCCAGTGCGGCGCCGGCGGTCACTGGTACGAGAACTTCGGCTACTACTCTCAAGACCCGAGCAAAAAGCTCTACGGCGCCCGGGGGCGTTTGTGCCGGTTGAACGTTCGCCGCGGTGTGATTAAGGTCTTGCTCGACGACCCGGCCGGCTCGATTCGCGACCCTCAGGTTCACTACGATGCGGGCAAGATTCTCATCTCCTACCGCCCGGGCGGAACGGATTATTTTCACCTTTACGAAATAAACATCGACGGCGGCGGCCTCACGCAGCTTACCTACGGACCGTACAACGACATGGAACCAACGTACCTGCCCGACGGCCGGATAATGTTCTGCTCGGACCGCAGCAATCGCTGGGTCCCATGTTGGTATTCCCAGGTGGCAATCCTGTACCGGTGCGACGGTGACGGCAGTCGCATCCAGCCCGTATCCGGCAACATCGAGCACGACAACACACCCTGGGTTCTCTCCGACGGTCGGGTGATATATGAGCGCTGGGAGTACGTCGATCGCAGCCGGGTTGCGTTCCACCATCTCTGGACGGCCAACCCCGACGGCACGGGCCAGATGATCTACTACGGCAACCTCCACCCCGGAACCCTGATGATCGACGCCAAGCCGATCCCCGACAGCAACAACGAAGTTGTCGCCGTCTTCTCCCCCAACCACGGGCGCAAAGAACACGAGGGGGCCATCGCCATCGTGACAGCAAAGCAGGGTCCCGATCTCTTAGCTTCCGGTCGCAAGATCACTGAGAAGGAGAATTTCCGCGACCCTTATGCCGTTTCGAGAGATTGCTTTCTGGTAGCTCAAGGTCCCCGCCTGCTGGCGATGAACAGAGACGGCGAAACGCGCGAGATTTATCGCCTGCCTGCCGAGCTTGTTAAGGCTCGCGTCGAATGTCATGAGCCTCGCCCTTTGCGAGCGCGGCCGCGCGAGCCGATCATCCCGCCGCGGAGCAACTTTCAGCAGACGACCGGCCGGTTGATTCTGCAGGATGTATACGCCGGGCGCAATATGACAGGCGTCAAGCGGGGCGAGATCAAGAAGCTTCTCGTGTTGGAGACGCTCTCGAAGCCGATTAATTACAGCGGCAAAATGCCGCCGATAAGTTTCGGCGGAACATACACGCTCGAGCGTATCGTCGGGACAGTCCCGGTCGAGCCCGATGGCTCGGCTTATATGGAAGTGCCGGCGCTGCGGAGTCTGTTCTTCGTCGCCCTGGATGAGAACAACAATTCGGTCAAACGCATGCACAGCTTTCTCGCCGTCATGCCGGGCGAGACGACAAGCTGCGTCGGCTGTCACGAGCAGCGGCAGAAAGCTCCCGTGGCGACAGAGACCGCCGCTCTGCAGGCGCTTAAGCGGGCGCCCAGCCCCGTCACGCCTCTGGCGGGTATCCCCGACGTGTTCGATTATCCGCGTGATATCCAGCCGATCCTGGACAAACACTGCCTGGGCTGTCACGACTACGACCGGCGCGACGGCGGCATTATCCTGACAGGCGATCACGGGCCGATCTTTTCACACAGCTACTACACGCTGACGGCGCTGCAATGGATTTCCGACGGGCGCGATCGCCTGAGGACCAACCTGCCGCCGCGCACGGTGGGAACCTCAGCCAGCCCGCTGATGAAAATGCTCGACGGCAGCCACTACGAGGCGAAGCTGACCCGGCACGAACAGGACATGATCCGCTACTGGATCGAGTCGGCCGCTCCGTATCCGGGCACCTACGCCGCGCTGGGCACCGGCATGATCGGCGGCTTTCCAAAGAGCGTACTCGAAACGACCGAGCGCAAATGGCCCCAGGCTATCGAAGCAGCCGAAGCCATCACGCGACGATGCACGGGATGTCACGATAAGTCTCTGCCCGTGCCGAGGTATATCTCCGACAATCTGGGTCTTATCCTGTCGAATCCGGACTTCGACGACATCCGCATCCGAATGTCCCGGCACCTCATGTTCAATCTTTCGCGCCCGGAAAAATCTCTGATCCTGCTGGCGCCGCTGGCGAGTGACGCCGGAGGTTACGGGCTCTGCGAACTGCGAGACGAAAGCGGGCGCGGCGGCGAACCGGTGGCGGTCTTCGCCGGCACCGACGATCCGGACTACAAGAAGATCCTCGCCGTCTGCGAAAAAGGCAGACGTCACCTCGAACAGAACAAACGCTTCGACATGCCGGGCTTTCATCCGACGCCGACCTATGTGAGGGAGATGAAGCGCTATGGCATCCTGCCGGATGATCTGTCCGATGACACACCCATCGACGTGTACGCAACCGACCGCGCGTATTGGCGCTCGCTATGGTGGCGGCCGAGGGTAATCGCACGGAACGAACGGTAAATGCCATAGACTGCCCTTCCCAAGAATGGCGGTATCCGATTGTTTTCGCTGAAATAAAATCGGTTCGTCTGCGACATCATAACTGAACGCGACAATTGCGCGAAAATGGGGGCCTCAGTCGAAAACACGGAGAAGCCAATAATGAACTATAAACAGATAATTGTAATTGCAGTCGGCGCCGCCGCAATCGCGTGGGCATTCCTCGTACCATCCTGGGAATCGTACGAACTGACCGAGACCGATCAGGGACAGGTGCTTCTGGGCAAACTGGAACACCGTCTTTTCAACAATCCGCCGGAGCAAAGCGATGTGAGAGAGCCCCGTATTGTCTGGAGCTATGCAGTGCAAAGGGCCATCGCCTATGCCGTAGTCGCCGGGGTATTGTGCTATTTCCTGCGGACAAAGAAAAGCCTCATCGCCGACGAATCGCGGGAGGAGGTCTCTTCCGCTGCGGCATTTTGACCCGGAGTATTGCTAATGAACGCAAGGACACCAACTGCAGATAAGATCAGCCTTGAAGCGCTGTCGTTGAGATATAGATCCGGAGTTCAGGCCCTTGACTCGGTGGACCTTGAAGTCGAGACCGGTCTTTTCGGTTTGCTCGGTCCAAACGGCGCCGGCAAGACGACATTGATGAAGATCCTGACCACTCTGCTCAAACCTACAGGCGGTATGGCAAGAGTCTTCGGACATGACGTCGTCCGGGATGCCGGGCGGGTTCGGTCCATGCTCGGTTATCTGCCGCAGGATTTTCAGACGTACGGCCAGCTCAAGGCATGGGAGGTTCTGGATTATTACGCAATATTAAACGGCATGACAATCACTTCGACACCGACGACGGACTTCCCGGTAACGAGGTGCTTTGCATGGCCCGGGATACATCGGGCACGCTGTGGATCGGCACCGATAAAGGGCCCGCTTCGTATCGAGACAATCAATGGACCACCTATCCGGAATGTCGCGCCGGGATCACCCTGGCGCTGGCGACCGACCCTGACGGCAACGTTTGTTTTGGAACATATCGCAACGGGATTATCGTCTGCGATGGAAACAGCTACCGACGCTACGACAGCACGAACAGCCGATTGCCTCACAACATGGTTATTGCATTGGTTTATGACCGCAGCGGCAGACTTTGGGCCGGCA
>CAZLTY010000059.1:0-20641 GCA_964562575.1 uncultured Pirellulales bacterium | reverse complement strand
TCCGGCTGCATCGACGATACAACCAATATCGCCTGCTTCGCCGTCTTTGTCAGGCGAAAAACCGCTCGCTCTCGCACCCGACGACGGAGTTTTCAGACAGAGCCTAGTTTCCGTTCGAGCCGCCGTAGATGAAACGCATCCGGCCGATATTGGGAATAATTCCGACCGGAGATTTCTCGAACGGTTTGAACCCGCTGGGCCAATAGACGAACAGTGCCTTGCCTACCAGATAGGCACGTGGGACAGTGCCGGTGCGGTAATCATCCAGCCCTTTATTCGCAATGCCGGATCTGTGCCACCATCTGCAATCCTCGCTGTTAGGACTGTTGTCACCCAATACGAAAAACTCATCTTCGCCAAGGACGAAGGCATCCTTGGTTGCCCTGCCCGGCGTGCCACTGTTTCCGTACTGACGCTCGGTGTAGTGAATGTCTCTGAATATTGAGACGTGTGAGAGCGTCAGTTTGCCGGAGCCGAAGATTTCCACGCGCGGCGGCTCTACGTTCTCTCTTATCCTGCCGGCGTCTGCTGGGCCGCGGCCCAGATCGTGTGTCCACTTGGTATCGCCGTATTCGAAAATCAATCGATGATCGACATTGGCAAACTTCATGGGTGTCTGCTTATCGATCCGGGCGCTGGCGATTGGCACCGAAGCTATTTGCACGTCCTCGCCGCCTTCTTGGTGCGCGGTAACGACCAATGTCTGCGATGATAAGAGGACCTGAGCCCGATAAGTTGTCTCATATTTGCTCAGAGCGATTCCAATGCTTGACTGGGGGCCGGCTGCAAGGCAGGAGAAACGCACCATCAAGTCGCTGCAGTACGGCATGTTTCCGTGTGTGTCGATTTCATCATAAGCATAGGTCGCTCTGAAGTCGTTGCCGATCTCAGTGTTATAGACAAGCGAGTTGATTTGGCCGGCCCGTCCTTCGGGTTGATCCAGGCGAAATACGGTCGGGCTCGTCTCGTCCTCTGTCACCCACTGCGAGCCCTGGACATTCTCGAAGGGTTGTCGCCATGCGTGATTGTTGAACGAACGTTGTCTCGGTCGGACGGGTTGATAGTCGTTGTCGTAGACCGGCATCCACTGCTCATTCAGTATCTTGGGCGGTTTGCGGCTGATCTGCCCGTTGATATATATGTCGCCGTCGATTATCTGCACCTTCTCGCCCGGAAGGCCGATCAGACGTTTGATGTAGTTTATCGAAGGCTCAGGCGGATTCTTGAACACTATCACATCCCATCGTTTGGGCTCTATGAACTGGTAGATACACTTCAGGACGAGTATGCGGTCGCCGTTGGCTACCGGCATCTTTTCGCCCGAGCGATCGTGATGACCACAACTGGGGCAGCGAGTTGGAGGTGGCGCGGCGGGGCGGGACGGAATCGTATCCTCGCGGTATCCGTACTGTCTCGGTATGAAGCCATAGTCATAACCATATCCGCATTGTCGGCATCGCAATCGAAAATGGGCCCCCTTGAGCGTGTCGGCCATGCTCCCGGTAGGGATGCGGAACGCCTCCATGACGAATGTCCTGAAGACAAAGGCCAATATAAAGGCGGTTATCAGCCATTCGAAAGTGTTTGCAACTTCGGCCGCCCTGTCTTTTTTCTGTCGAGACGGCTTGTCAGGGCCGCCTTTTGGAGTCTTATCTGGAGACATACGACGTCAATCCTGTTTTGGAACCTTGTGTCGGCTGTTTCACCAGCCAAAATAAAAAGATTGATTATGCCTGCAAATCCTTAGTCGGTCAATGAAGTATTTTGCCTCCATGTTATTTTTGAGCAGTTTGTGCAGATCAGACGCTAGTCGCGGGTCCCTCGCGGGCGCACCGGGGTTTTTTCATCGCCTGCGAGAGGGGGCCAAAGATTTTCCTGGAAACTTAAGAATTTTGTGCAGAAATTGTTTGAGGAATCGAAGTCTTTGTTGTATAGTGAGTTGCGGTGTTTTGGCATTTATGCTTTGCCGGTTGGTTTCGCGGCCGAAACGGGAGGAGTGTCCCGCCGGACGAGTGAGAGCTGAAACGGCGGCTCATTTGCGACAAAGTGTGCTAGAGCATGTAATGGTTTGTTGAATAGTCGAGAAGAGTTGATTTGTTGTTCAGGATTTTTTCAGTGTGAACTTAAATACGGTTTCCCAATTGCTCTTTGCTGAAATGAGGTAGTTTATGGCAACAATCACCAAGAAAGAACTTATTGATCGAATAGCCGAGCGTACACAGGCAAAACGAGTGACAGTAAAGTGCATAATTCAGGCATTCCTCAATGAGATAACGAACGAACTCTGTGAAGACAACCGGTTAGAGTTCCGGGACTTTGGCGTTTTTGAGACCAGAACAAGAGCTGCGAGAGTTGCGCAAAATCCAAAAACTCTCGAGCGCGTCGAGGTCCCGGCAAAACGAACGGTTAAGTTTAAGATGGGCCGGCTCATGAGAGAAAATCTCTGCGCTCCTGCTGTAGAGTCGGCCAAGGCGAAGTCATCATTCTGATCAGTTAGCCGTCGCCAGCAGCGAGACCCGGCCGGTTCCTGCTGCGAGTGAGAGAAGTCGAGGCGATTTGCGTGGCGCGCAGCAAATAGTTCGTTCTAGTATGCAAAAGGAGCGTTTCATGTCAGACGGAAAAGTTAAGTGGTTTAACCCGCGGAAGGGTTACGGATTTATCGCCACCACGGATGGCCGGGATATCTTCGTCCACTACTCCAGTATTTCAAGTGATGGATACAAAACTCTTGCTGAAGGCGATCCTGTCACTTTCGACGTAGTCGAGGGAGACAAGGGGCTAAGGGCGGAAAATGTAATCGCCCAGGGAGCCTCGGAAAGCAAGGAAGAGCCGCAAGGCGAACAAGGGCCGGAAAGCAAGGAAGAGTCGTAAAGCCGTTCTTTTTGATTTCGGACCGCAAAGCCGAGGTGGCAAATGGAACGTTGTTTTTAGTCTGCCTTGGCGGCTCGATTTAGCCTGAACGGAAGCGGACGTGCTTGGCCGTCTAATCTCGCCGCCGAGCACGACTGCAACTGGCTAAAGAGTTCTCCATCCCACCGTCGTGACATACTGCAATGAATGAATACGGTGCACGATGAGATGAACGATGACTTTTGGAGAACGTCAATCCGGTTTGAGCTGCAACGTTCTTGTGCTCAACAGGCACTATATGGCGATCCGCATAGTCGGTGTCAGGCGGGCCTTTTCCCTGCTGTTTCGCGATCTCGCCGAGGTTGTTTCGCTCGAGGAGGGCAGATATTCCAACTACAATTTCGATAGCTGGTGCGAGGTCAGCCAGCTCAGGCGTGATTTCGAGCCGGACGGGCACGACTGGGTCTCGACGATAAACTTCCATATCGCCGTGCCGCGCATAATCCGGCTGTTGTTCTACGACCGCCTGCCGCGAAACGAGGTAAAGTTCAACCGCCGCAACATCTTCGCCCGCGATAAGAACATTTGCCAATACTGCGGCAAACGCTTCCCAACCAGCGAATTATCGCTCGATCACGTAATCCCGCGCAGCGCCGGCGGCAAGGCAATCTGGGAAAATATCGTCTGCGCTTGCACAGCCTGCAACGTCAGGAAAGGTTGTCGGATGCCGAAACACGCCGGCATAAAGCTGATCAAGAAGCCCGCCAAACCCAGACACAATCCCCTCGCCCACATCCACCTTGGCCACCACAGATACAGAAGCTGGAAACAATTCCTCGACCACGCCTACTGGTCCGTGGAACTAAAATAAATTGAGGCCTATCACTGGGACCATGCTGTTGGTTCTCGATCCCAACGGTGTTTGGCTAGCTCACTCATCAAGGCAGCATCCAACGGCCCTGCGTCACTGGTGGCGATGTTCATTTCGACATGGCCGGCCTTGCGCATCCCGGGGATTATCGTGCTGACCGTCGGTTCGCCGAGAATGAAACGCAGCGCCATCTGCGCCATGGTCATTCCATCGGGAACCAGTGGTTTGAGCTTCTCGGCGTGTTCTACGCTCGAGTTCAGATTCTCAGGGACAAAGTAGGTGTTGCGCCAATCTCCCTTGGGCCAACGACTCTCCTTTGTCAGCGTTCCCGTTAACGTCCCTTCATCAAAGGGTACACGCGCGACAACTCCGACGTTGTGCTCGCGGCAGGCGACGAAAAGTTCGCATTTGGGATTCTGATCGAAGATGTTGTATATCACCTGCACGGTGTCAATCAATCCGCTCTCGACCGCCTTGACTCCGTTCCACGGTTCCCAGCGATTCATGCTGATCCCAATCGCGCCAAACAGCCCCTGGGCCTTGAGGTCGGTCATCTTTGCGAACCACCGATCATCCTGGAGCCACGAATCTTCCCATGTGTGGAACTGCATCAAATCAAAGGAATCCAGGCCAGCGTTCTTGAGACTCTTCTCGACATACCGTTGGATATGATCGCCAGGAAAACAATCTTCCAACGCATATTCGCGCTTGCTCGGCCACTTCATGTTCTTGGGAGGCATCTTCGTTGCGGTATAGAGCTTCTTGTCGCTGTTGGCCCTGACCAGCTTGCCGAGCAGACTCTCACTTTTGCCGGCGCCGTATCCCCAGGCCGTGTCGAAGAAATTGCATCCGAGATCGACAGCATGTTGCAGGCTGCGCAGAGACTCGTCATCATCCGAGCCGGTCCAGCCTCCCATGCCCCACATGCCATATCCGATTTCACTGACCTGCCAATTCGTACGCCCGAGTTTTCGAAATTCCATACCAGATGCCCTTACAGTGCTTGTTGTTTGCAATGGACCTGTCAGACCGATCCGTGCAATTGTACTGTCGGTGCACCCATGGCACAAGCGATAAGAAAGCTCAACTTGCCGCCGCCTTCGTCCGCCCCTGCATTGACCATACGAGATACATTGTGAATCGCCGGCGGATGGGCTATAATCATTGTTGTCCGTATAGTATCGGTCAACACTCGAAGAATGGGTGAACTTGGAGCGTATGGATAGATCACCGCAAACGATAGAAAGGTTGAACCGTGAACCGCAGAGATTTCTTAAAACACGTCATAGCTGGTGCAGTCTCGGCATCTGTGCTGTCCTCGATCCGTGCCGCAGAATCTTCGGCGCCGAATATTGTGCTTATCATGGCCGATGATGTCGGCTTCGAATGCTTCAGCAGTTACGGCAGCCGCGAATACTCGACGCCCCGTCTCGATGCCCTAGCGGCCGGGGGCATCCGGTTCGAGAATTGCCACTCGACACCGCTCTGCACGCCGAGCCGCGTCAATCTGATGAGCGGCAAATCCAATGTGTTCAACTATCAGGATTTCGGCATATACCCCAGGGGAGAGCCAACGTTTGCCAACTACTTCAAGAAATTCGGTTATGCGACTGCCGCCGCGGGCAAATGGCAGTTGCAGAAAGGCGATGACGGAATTTCGCCGACGGAGGCGGGCTTCGACACCTACTGTCTCTGGAATATTCCCGGCACCACTCGCCAGCGTTACTGGGACCCCTCGTTTAAGCGCAATGGAAAGATCATGAAGCTTGCGAAGGGAACGTACGGGCCGGATGTCCTTACCGACTTCATGGTCGACTTTATCGAGACGAACAAGGACAGCCCTTTCCTCGCTTATTTTCCCATGAATCTTGTGCACAGTCCCTTTCCGCCGACTCCCGACAGTGCCGACCGAAATGAAAAGGATAAGAAGAAGAACTTCATCGACATGGTCAACTATATGGACAAATGCGTCGGACGGATTGTCGATGCGCTCGATGCGAATGGCCTTCGAGAAAGAACCCTGGTGATCTTTACCGGTGACAATGGGACCAACAGCACACTGACATCGCAATTCAAGGGCCGGCAAATTCGCGGCGGTAAGGGCTACACGCATGACTACGGCACGCACGTCCCGCTGATTGTCAACTGGCCCGGGCAGATCGCTGCTGGGCAGGTCAATGACGACCTGATCTGCTTTTCGGATTTCTTCCCGACAATGATCGAAGCGGCTGGACTGAAGCCGAAGAGAATCGCCGACGGTGACGGCTGGAGCTTCTGGCCGCAGTGTTGCGGGCGCAAAGGCCGCAAGCGAGAGTGGATCTACGGCTATTACTTCCCGAGACCCTACGCCAAGAAGTTCGACGACATGTACAACCACTGGGAGGTGCGCTACGCCCGCGACAAGCGATATAAACTGTACGACAACGGCGATCTGTACGATACCGTCGACGATGTGCTGGAGCGAAATGTAATCGCGCCGGGCGACTCCGGCGAGCAGGCGAAGCTCGCGCGGAAGAAACTCCAGGCGGCGCTCGATTCGTATCCGAAGTCCGGCCGCGGTATCAGTTATGACAGAGTCAAGGGTGTAATCAAATAAGTCACGTCGTTCTTCAATCTGCCGGAGCCAGTGCGATAGAGGTCTTCATGAGGTAGCTGCACGTGCAACGGTCGGTGGCATCGGGCATCAGTACAAGACCGCCGGCCACGATGGCGTTGATCCAGCATCCGGGGCGCATGGGTCCGTAATTTTGCGTCGCCGAACCGGTCGACAGATCCGTATAGCCCAGCGTGCCCGACCGATAGAGCAATAAGTTAGTGGACCCCGTCATGGGTCCGCAACCTCCCGGCTGGCGGCCCTTAACCTCGAAGTTGGTGTTGCGCACTCCGGTGAGCAGGTCGAACGAGTACGGTTGCGTATAGATGGTCGAGTCATTGATGATGGGGCGCGATATGTAGCGCTGCATCGTATCCCACAGTCGCTCTCCATCGGTCGTGCGAAATCCGGTGAGCCGGTCTCCCTTCTCGGACGGCAGTTGGTATGAGCGCTGCGAATACTGATAACTCATGAGCAGCACCTTGTGCTTCGAACTCACCGCTAGGGCTGTTCCATAGATGTCACTACTCTGCTCCCACAGGACGTCGCCCGTCTCTGCGTCGAGACACACCAGCCGGGACACCTTTGGCTGCTCGGGCTCGGCGACAGGATTCATCCGGGGATTGTCCTGGCCGGGAAGATCCTCGATCTCTTTAGGCTTGTCTATTACATAGACCCTGCCGTCGCAGATGGCAATGGCATTATGGCGAATGGACTCAGCGGCCTCATAAACCCATCGAGTTTCGCCTGTCTCTATGTCCAGAGCAAACAAGTTGCGGGACTGGGTCAGCATCTTCTCCATAGTCGATACGTTCCTGAAAAGCTGTCGCACGACATGCGTCAGGTCGGCGCTCGTTCCGTAGAGAATACCGTCGGCGCAGGCAATGAATCCCCAGACATTGCGCCTTTCCGGCATGTCGTACTGGCGGATCAGCCTGCCGGTACTCATACCGATGCGCAGACAGTGCGGGCCGCGGCGGACAAACACGCTGTCGGCGCCAAGACACATATTGCTCCCTGTGCCCGATGTTCCCACGAGATGTTCCTGATCATAGGGCTCGAGAATATTCTCCATCTCGTAGTGCCAAAGCCAGTGTCCGCTGTAGGCATCTACGGCGAACAGGCCGTCAACAGCTTCGACGATCATGATCCCGTTCTTACACAGCGGTGCGGGACCGCGTCCGTGCCGACTCGGCATCCGTACCCCGAAATCCGTGAACCATTGCATCTTCAGGGGAGCAGCCGCCAGAGCATCGACCGAGCACAAGGTATTTGCCGCATCGGCATACTGATGTGTCCACTCGCCTGTCCCCGCCGCCGGCTGGCCGTCGGTTAGTTGGAGATTGCCGGATTTGCCGATCAGCGCCGTTCCACTATACGGATGGAGTAACCGCCTCATTTCTTCTGCGGGCACCGCATGCGGGCCTTCGGTCACGGACCGTCCCGACACGATGAGTCTTGCGAAGCGCGAGGGCAAACCGGTGTCTGAAGGATCCCTCTGCAGGACGGTCACTCGTGTGCCGTACAATCCGGTCTCACTCAGCCTTCTGCGAGCCAGGGCAACCTTGCTGGGATCGTCATCGACTGCGATGATGTGGAGTTCACTTACTTCGGCAAGAGCGTAAGCCAGACTGCCATCGGCGCACGCAAGATCGACGCAATAGCCCTCGGCAATGCCGGTCGTCCTGACGATCTCTTGGGCCATCTGGTGGTATGGTCTATTGACTCGGTAAGGTTCCGGACGCACCTGTCGGTTATCCGGCGACCCGGCTTCGTCAGGTTCTGCCGGTACCAAACAGTAGATCGTGCCCTTGTTCGTGCCGACGTAGAGTGCTCGGTCCGCAACGGCCAAACCAAGGGCCGGGCCGTCAAGCTCTGTTGTCGTGACAACGGCCCTCGACTCGGTGTTGGCGGTGACGATCTTGCTGTTGAGCGTGCCGGCTACGATCGTGCGCCCGGCGACCACCAGAGGCGGATTTGTCACCTGTGTCACTGCCGGCCAATCCGACGCTTCATTCGAAGCACTCGCGCGCACGACCGAGGCGCCGACCGGGTCCGAACAGGCGATGCTCCAGGCAATGCCGTCGAGGGACAGTTTGCGCAGGGGCCGAGCGTTAGGGTCCTCTCGTTCTTCGACCCACAGTGATGACTTATTGATGGCCCTTATCTCGTTGCCTCGCGTGAACACCAGCATGTCCGGCAGCACTGCGGTAGATGACGCGGGCAGTCCGCGCGCCAGGAAACGCCCGTCCGAAGCCTGGAAGATATCGTCTTCGACCGCATAAAGATCCTCGTCGACAAAGGTGACAAAGGGCCCGGCGCCTTTTCGATTTCCCCATCCGGCGCCCAATTTCATCAGGTGAAAATACCGGAATTGGCCCGATTCTCTGTCGAAAACCGCCGGCGTGGCCCGCCCCGTAGGGACGACCAGTGAATTGCCCGC
Organism: uncultured Pirellulales bacterium; assembly: GCA_964562575.1. Classification (GTDB taxonomy): domain Bacteria; phylum Planctomycetota; class Phycisphaerae; order Sedimentisphaerales; family Anaerobacaceae; genus SG8-4. Next base: position 11,884 of record CAZLTY010000059.1, on the reverse strand, counting down.
AATGGCAAGGTATCCCTGTATCGAGACTCCGCTACGTGCTCTGTTTCCGCCATGCGGCTGTTCGAGAACCAGAGCGCCCGATGAATCGTTGACCCAGAGTGTCTCGCCCGCGGATGCATCGATGGCGTAGAGGTAGATGCCCTCGGATGGCCAGATCCCAGCTCCGAAATAGACGATACCGTCCTTGATGACCGGTCCGCCGCGTGCCGGCCATCGTGAGATAAGGCGGTCGTTACCCAGGATCATCTCCCGATTCGGTCCGCCGCGTTTTTTCCACAGCAACTTTCCGTCGTCGGCGGCGAGGCAGTAGAGATATCCGTCGTCGCTGATGACAAAGAGCCGCCCCTGCCAGAGAGCGGGCGCAAAACGCACGGGTCCGTCCGTGACATACTTCCAGCTCTCGCGACCGTCCCTGGTGTCAAGCGCATAAACAGTGCAATCGGAGGAACTGCCAAAGAAGACCAGACCGTTTGAAACAACCGGCTGGAAGGCCAGGTCGAAGGGCATCCGCGTATCTCGCCCGGACCACGCCGGCTGCGGGCCGGTGCCGGCCTTTCTGATCCAGTTGATCTTCAGTCGTGCCGGCAGATGGTCGGAGGTGTAACCGCTGCGCGCCGCGTCGCCGCGGTACATGGGCCAGTCCGAAGCCCTGAGATCCGGGACCGTCGATACCAGAAGAAAGAGTATGATGCACAGAAACGAGCATCCGGCAGTATTGTTTGTGGTCTTCATCTTTGACTCCTGTATCCGAAGCTGCAAACCTGTACCCTTCAGGGTAGTAAATTCCCGCGAGTAGGATCATAAACTGTCATTGCAAAGCTGCTTACCCGCGCAAAAACGGGAATTTCCAATTGGGAGCACTATTCAACCACCGCATATTACAACATCGCGCCCGTGCACACAAGCACGACAAAGCTGCTTCGGGAGAACTTGTTGAGCTGGGCCTGCGGGGATATACTGATTGTGAGATTGGATCAGGCCAGCCGATCCGGCCCGGTGTCCAGTCAGCGGCAATCTTCTCAGAAAGGAGCCGACAATGAGACTGCGAAATGTCAGACAACACAAGGAGTATATTCCGACCTTATCGTTCGGTTTACTTCTGTTAGCTGCGATGGCGAGTCCCGCAGGATATGCAGAAGAAGAGGACACAATGACCTTGCGGCTCGGTGGATGCGGAGGGGTATATTTCTATGCTTCGGTGGGTGAATTGCAGGTTGAGGTGCATAAACAGGATCTCAATATACGCAGGAACAAGACACACCTGCGTGCTCTTCTCTTTGCGCCGGACCGAAGTGTAGTTGCTGAGGCATGGATCGGCGATGACGGACGACCGGCGAGAAGCGGCCCGGGACCTGTACAACGGGTGCTGCTGCGGACAACTGTCGAGCGGCCCGGGGTATATGGATTGAATATTACCGTCACTGAAGATCGCTACGGTGAGAATGTCTCATGGGGATTCAAAAGCAACTGCCCCAAATTCCTGGTTGAGACATCGCGAGGGCACAGGGATGCGCGACATGAAGAGCCCATAGTCTTGCGCAATGCCGGGCGGCAGGGTGACGTCGGGTTCATGCCGCCAACAAGGGCGTTTTCCATTGATGTGAGCGGTCTGCCAAAAAATGTCGATGGATTGCCCGTCTATGATGCCGATGGCAAGAAGGTAACGACACTTGCCGTATCGGCCGAGGGAAAGGTGCGGCATCGTTTCGGTGCCGACAAATCACGCAAGGATAAGTTGTGGCGATTACATTTGAATGACGCCCGCGCCGTAATCAACATTGACGGTGTAACACGCTGGCAACGAGGCGAGGTGTGGGAGAATCTTTCTCTGTGGACGCCGGATCTATCTTCATGGTTTGCCTTTCATCAGAACCGGTGGCTGCTGACGCCATACAGCCGCAATGTCTATGCCAATGCCGGAAGCGCCGGCACGGTCAACTTTACCGTACACAACAACAGCCCGGCGCCAAAGCGAGTGAAATTATCGTTGGAGTTTGACGGCGATGCCGCCTGGTCGGCTAGATTGCCCAAGACCGAAGTCGAACTCAAGGCGAACGCCTCGGCCCTGGTACCCCTTGAATATAGAGTGCCGCCGAAAGGTGACGAGTGGAAATGTTATGTTCGGGCGAGAGTTCTGGATGAAACCGGTTTTTCGACGTGGTCGTCAGTGACCGTGCGGCGCGGGGTCACTCCGGCGATGTCACCTGTGAAAGTGCCTGTCAAGCTCGAGCCTTATCGCCACGAAAACGAGCAGTTCGGATATCTGCCCAGGTATCCGCTGGACAACCAGATCTATTTCGATATGAAGAACCGGCCCTTTGTCGTTTCGAGTGACGGCGTTCTGACCCTGCGGGGCGGAGTGTGGGCCAAAACGGCCAAGGCACATCGCGGCGATACTGACAGTGTCATCCCGATGAGACCTTTCGGTACGAAGATAGCCTTCGACCGTGACAATGACATCTACTTGCTGGGGCGCGACGGTCGCTCGACCGTTCTTCTGCACTCGGCCGATCGCGGTGCGACCTTCACCGCATGGCCTGTTCCGGGTTCGGGCAACTTCGATATCGAGCAGTTTTCCGGACACAACATCATAGGTGGACCGCCTCCTCTGGCGCGTTTTCATCAGACGGCGAGCGATCCGAAATTGATGTGGCGCCGCATCAATGACCTCGATCTGATACTGCCCGCCAAAAGACCTGACGGCTCGATCGTCATGGGCGACGCGATAGCCGTCTCGAAAGAGTGCATCGGCCTTTCCGCTCATTCGGGAATACCCTCTACGATCGTATCGCGCGAGGATAAGGTTCATATCGCCTGGGGAGAAGCGACGCTCCCGCAGGCCAAAGCGCCCGGCGTACCTACGTTCGTGGCCACGTACAACCGCTCAAGCGATCAGCTCAGCTCGCCTGCACTTGTCGGCTACGGCCCCCCGGCGAACGATGTGCACAATTCCCCATGCATAACCATTGACAGTAAAGGTTATCTCCACGTGCTGATCGGCACGCACGGACGAGCCTTCAAGTATGTTCGGTCACTGTCGCCCAACACGGCCGGCGGTGGCTGGACAAAGGCCGAGGATGTCGGAGCGGGCCTGCGCCAGACCTATGTCGGCATGGTCTGCGATCGTGACGACACTCTGCACCTGGTGTTTCGACTGTGGCTTTATGACAACAAGTATTTCCCGGCGAGTCACTACGCCAATCTGGCGTACATGAGCAAGCGTCCGGCAGAGAAATGGTCCGACGCCCGGCCCCTGGTTGTGGCCCCGTTCTCGGAGTACAGTATCTTCTATCATCGACTGACCATCGACAGAGAGAGTGCATTATTTCTCTCTTACGATTACTGGTCGACGTTCTGGTTCTATCGCAACGATCATCGTGGGAACCGCCGATCGCTCCTGATGTCACCGGACGCGGGCAACACCTGGAAACTCGCGCCGTCAAGCGAATTCGTTCATTGAAAGCATGTTGAAGTGGCATTGGCAAAGAATGAAGGGCTGCAAGCAGATACTCACAGCCCTCCATGGACGCTGTGTAAGAAAATCATCGAGGCTGATTCGTGTGGATCACGTTCGCACGGCCGCTGAATCAATCGGTCAGCCCGATGCACGCCAGTTGCGGTCATTCTTTGGCCCCGTGCTGGCGGAGCAGGTCGACGATTTCGGTGTGGTCATTTTCCTTTGCACTCCACGAAGGGGTACGTCCCTCATAGTCTTTTGCGTTCACATCAGCGCCTTTGGTGATAAGGAGTTCGACCACTTTCTCGTGGCCTTTCTTGGCTGCACGATGCAGTGGCGTGCGGCCTTTCTCATCCTTCGGATTGACATCGGCACCGTTGGCTATGAGTACTGCTACAACCTCCTGATGGGCTGATCTGGCTGCGTCGTGAAGAGGCGTCTTGCCAAAGCTGTCTTTTGCATTGACCTCGGCACCTTTGGCTAATAGCAGTTCCACCAGTTCTCTATGACCGTGTACCGCAGCATAGTGCAGTGGTGGGTCGTCCCACTCGCCCCCTGCATTTACGTCAGCGCCTTTGGCGATAAGGAACTCAGCAATGTCCCTTTGGTCAGTAAAAGTCGCCCAGTGTAGAAGTGTCCAATTGAATTGGTCGTCCTTTACGTTGACATCGGTTCCCTGTTCCAGAAAACGCTTAACACCGGTCAAATTCCCCCGCCAGGCAGCAAAGTGGAAGTCAGAGACCTCAGCGCCTTTGGAAATGAAGAAATCTAACAACTCGCGGTTTCGTCCCACAACTGCATAGCAAAAGGCTGTCCAGCCGTCAGAATCCTTTAGGTTGAAATCAGCTCCATTGGCCACAAGAAGCTTGGCTAACTCCACATCCTCATTCCAAATCGCGTAGTGAAGGGGCGGACAGACCTCGTCGGATGTGAAGTTTAAATCTGCACCTTTATCTACGAGAACTTTTACTTTCTCCTTGTCTTTGCTCATGACGGCCCAATGCAACGGTGTGTAGCCCCACTTGTCTTTCACATTGACATCGGCGCCCTTGGCAATAAGAACTTCCATCATATGCACGAGAACTTTTACCTTCTCCTTGTCCTTCTCCCTAATGGCATAGTACAAGGGTGTCCAGCCCCACTCGTTTTTCGCATTGACATCGGCGCCCTTGGCAATAAGAACTTCCACCATATGCATTTGGCCATTCTCGATGGCGAGGTGCATTGGCCTCCTATCCCACTTGTCTTTTGCATTGACATCTGCCCCTTTGGCGAGCAGCTTTTCGACGATCTCTGCGCTTGTTTTGTCCTCCACGTCTGGTCTGGGAGCGGCGGCCAAATGAAGCGGTGTACCCCATCTAGAATTTATGTTAACATCGGCGCCCTTGGCAATAAGAACTTCCACCATATGCATTTGGCCTTTCTGGATGGCGTAGTGCATTGGGCTCATATCCCGCTTGCCCTTAGCATCCGGGTCGTTTCCCTTGGCAATCAGCAGTTCCGCTACCTCCACCAGGCCACTGTAAGCCGCGGCGTGCAAGGGGACGCGGTCCCACTTGTCCTTTGCCATGACGTCGGCGCCTTTGGCAATAAGGAGCTTAGCAACATCTCCGCGGCCTTCCCAGGCCGCATGATGCAATGCAGTACCGCCACGGTAGCCTCGCGCATTGACGTTGGCTCCTTTCGCAATGAGCAGTTCAGCCATCTCTGTCTTGCCATGCAGACCTGCATAATGTAGCGGCGTCTGCTCCTTCTCATCCTTTGCGTTAACATCCGCGCCTTTTACGATCAAAAGCTCAGCCGTTTATGTCCTACCACGGAGAGCTGCAAAATGTAGCGGCGTCCACCCCATCTCGCCCTTTGAGTTGACGTCCGCACCGTGAGCAATAAGCAGTCTGGCAATTTCCGTATGGCCTTTGCTTGCAGCACGATGTAAAGCAGCCCCATACTTATCTTTGGCATTAACATCAGCACCCAACGAAAGGTTCAATTTGACCTGGTCGATATCGCCCTTTAGTACTGCCTCAAAAAGTCGCTTATTTTCCTTTGCTTGTTGAACTCGCTCTATCATCTGCTTTATTGAAGGGTCGACCACACTGGCCGGATACTCATCGAGAAGTTTCTGAAATGCAGCTAATGCAGCATCAAACTGACCCGCTCCGAAATGAGATTGCCCGATCCAGTATTGGGCATTCTGGGCGATTTTGCTGTTTACTGACAGACTTATGACTTTCTTGTATTCGGTGATGGCGGCAGCGTAATCGGCGGCTTTGCGCAGCTCATTTGCCTTTTCGAAGTGCTGTTCGGCTTCTGTGTTGGTCCCTGGTTCATCATTTGCAAACGATAAAACACATAGCCCGGGGACGACTCCTAGGATCAAGCTTATTGTCAGTGCGATTAGTCTTCTGTTATTCATTTTGATTGCCTCTTATCTTGCGGCGCTGATTGATTGCGCCATATTCATTAATTGTGACATTTCCGTATTGCCAATTAAGACATAAGAAAGGGCTTCATCTCTCCACGCAAGAATAGTCCCTCCGGCTTGCTCGCGGTTGCGATACACGGCATATTCTCTCAAATCCTGCCGCGATAGCCCTCGCTGTCCATCCAAAGATTGCTCGAACAACGATACCGAATTGACACCGTCGGTATACAGCAGTTGCATGGCGTCGCGTCCCTCGATCCTTCTGATCTGATCGAGGGTATAGTAGGGATGGAGCCATGATGGTGATACCAGATTGAAGTCGGCTGTCTTTCGCGCTTCCGACAGTGTCAATTTGTGACCATTGGAAATCACGGGAGCTTCAGGCGAACTGGTTTGTCGTGGAGATGGAGCTCCTCTGACAATTATGCCGGGATGCATATACTCCGGCTCATCGTCAAAAAACTCATAATACAGTATATCATCCTGGTGGATTTGCATGTGTACCGGTTGTGGCGCGGCCCGACTCAGGGAAACATGTCGAGCGACGACATCCCGATGCTCTTTCAAATACAAGTTGATGGTAGCCGAATCGTCAGTGGGAGCGACAGCAACATCCTGCCGGGCAAGAGCGACATCCCGCCGGGCCAGTTCCAGCTCACTGCTCAGGCTGGTGACTCTTCCAGATAGAACAAAGCAGGCCACCCAGGACGAAGCGATGAGAAATGCCGCAGCCAGATAACCGGCTTTGCTCTGCAACATGATCCTCCATATATTCGGCTCAGATGTAGCGGGATCTGTTCTTCTTGATTCTTCCTGCGCTTCGAAGATATCACTTAGAGTCCTGCGGTTCATTTCAGCACAGGGCGTGGCATTCGCTCTTTTTATTAACTTTTCTACATTGTCCGTGGATTTCATTTTTCCATCTCACCGTTCAAGGACGACCTCAGTTTGTCCAGTCCGTAGCGGTACCGACTTTGGACTGTTTTGATTGAAACATTTTGCAACTTAGCAATTTGCCTGAATTTCATTTCGCCTTTTGTGTGAAGAAGCATCACTTCCCGCTGTTCATACGGCAATTGTTCCATCGCTGCACTCAATTGCTGCAACTCTTCATTACACACTGCTACCGATTCCGGTTCATTAGCATCCGAATAGATCGAATCGACCTTATCTAAGCCAACAGTCTGCAGTTGTTTTGCCCGGAGCCTGTCGCGCGCACGATTAGTCACACAGGTTGCTAAATACCATTTGAAACTTCCATTGAGCCGGATTTTCTCACCGGATTGAGCAAACGATACAAAGAAATCATGTACTACATCTTCAGCCTTACTTACATCGTTCAAGAGAGCCGTCGCTAACGTTAGCAGAAAACCGGAATACTTTTCGTAGATTCGGCGCAGAGCGTCCTTGCTGCCGTGCTTAAATTTCCAGATAAGTAGCCTGTCTTCTATCATTTACAACTCATAACTCTGACGCCGGCATCAACATTCTTCATTTATAACACGATTAGAACATCTGCTTTACTCTAAACAAAACCAAATTTTCTTCCGGATATCACCTATGAGTCATTGCATTTCGGCATTGAGATTCTAAAACAGATCGATTGTCGTCGGAGTTGTGGATATGAGCTGAGATGCGTTTCTACAGTGAGTGATGTCGTCTATATCGTCTGGGAGCATCGGTGCTGTGAACGACTACGGTCCAAATAGTCTCTTCTCCGGTCTGATCGACGATGTGAGGATCTGCAAGTGGGCCGCAGTACGACCGCAGCAAATGGAGGTACTGGCACGATAGGTCAGCTCAGAAGGAAACAGAACACACAATATAGTCCGAGAGCTGGCAGCTTGAGAGCGTTGCCGGCAGCGCTCTCTTAACACCGTTCATTGAATACGGCCTCAGGGACTTATCAACTCTACTCGAAAATGAGCGTACCGAAATTGTTGAAATCGTGAAAACTGGATCCAACCCTCGCCCAGTCCCAGCTTGTGCTCTTGCCGCCATCGTAATCGACACGGTAGAAATTGGCTCGCCATCGCATCCCGGGTGTCGGGGGGACATTCTGCAAGGGTTTGAGCAGGTCGTATGGGACAAACACCTCGGCCTTCCAACCCGCTATATTAGCGCCCGAACGTTTGGGGCCGCCCATGATTGTGGTGGCCTTTTGCGTCTTCCGCTGCCCATCGTAGTGCCAGGGCCGCCAGCCGAGAAATTCGCCGTCGAAATTCGGAATGATAATCGGCAACTCGTAACCCAAAGGTGAAATCTCGTACTCGAAATATACGGTGTGCTTGTCGTCGGGCCACAGGAAGAACTCAAAGACATCTTCGTTCCACAGATCGAGAAAGTCCTCGTCCATCTTTGCCGTGATCTTACCGTCTTCGGCTTCCATCAGTACATACAGTCCGCTGTCCGAATAGAGCATCTTAACGCGCGTCCGGTACTGATGACCGCCAGAGATCCGCAGGCTAAGCGGCTCCCAGGCTGTCTTCTGCCACGCAGCGGCGTCACCTTTGCCGTCTACGACAAAATCTGCCGTCTGCCGAACCCTCAGCACCTTCGCAGCCGGCCGGTCGAAGAACAAACGCTCGGCGTTCTTGCGATAGACTTTTTCCAACACGTTTTTGGGAAGGAAGATTCCGTAGATCATCCAGAAACCCTGCCTTTGGTGCCCTTCGGCGCAGTCGAAATACTCATCGTCGGTCTCCAGGAAGCGGTAATACATCCGATAGGCATCCCGGCGGGGCGTGGTGTCGGTCCCGAACATGATGCGGTCCTGGTGTTTCAGAAAGAACTTCCGTGACGTATAGGGCTGCCTTCCGAGTTCCGAAATCCGCGCATCGACGTCGATGTACATGTTGGGATAGCTGTCCAGCCATGTCCCGACGGCGGCGAGGTCTTCGGGATTATTGGCGAAGTGGGCGCAGATGAACGTCGTCTTCGGATGTTTGGCGATAGCGCGATTGCGCTGGGCGAGAATTTCATCCCGTGAGGGGAACCGGTCTCCGTGGAACAGCCAGTTCGGGTGATCGCCGAGTTCGTGCCACCGTTCGTTGAAACGATCCAGCGGCGTAAAAAACGCGGCCGGATCGGCGACATGAATCACCACGGGCCGATCATACTTGGCGCACATTTGCCAGACGGGGTCCAGCTTGGGATCGTCAACGGGCATCAGCTTGCCGTTCTTATAACGGTGACCCAGGCCTAGTGTCTTGTGGATTTTCAGTCCCTTCGCCCCGGCCCGGAAGCTCTCTTCAAGTCGTCCAGCCTCGCGCCGGCCCCAGTTCTCGTCGTCGATCCCGCTGTAGTCCAGCAGGGCGAACGTCAGGAAGCGGCTCGGATGGGCCTGGTCCAGTGCCGAGAGCGTCTGCTTGAGCTTCTCGCCCCATCCGCCGTCGAGGTTGACGACCGTCTGGACGCCAGCGGCATCCATCTCAGCGAGATAGTCACCCACGCGGTCGGCCGTGAGACGCTCGGCGCCGGCGCCCAGGTGATTGTGAACGTCGATCACGCCGAAGGCCGGCCTTTCGACTACGCTCTGTTTTGTCTTCAACATCGAACGAGGCTGCCAATCGCCGAGCTTGAGCTGGCGAATGTCACCGGACTGCCCGGCGGACAGCCGCAAGCCGAGACCTGTCACTACGATCAGAACCAATACCGCAATTGTACGTACCTTCATGATGCTCTCTCCTTTCCATTTGATGGTCATAAGACAAAAAACAAGGCGACTCCACTTGCTATCGGTTTCGAATCCAATATACTTGCCTGTGACGAACCGTGATTGGAAGCGTCGCGGCGGCCTCAACAGGACAACTGCTCATTGTAGCGAACCTGACCGGTTTTGGTTACATAATTTCTCTCTACAAGATAAGGAGAATCACATTATGAGTTTGCGAATTAATCGCCGCAGGTTTCTCAAACACAGCCTCAGTGCGTCTCTGGGCTCCGCTATCGGGCCCGCGGTCGTTTCATCCAAGTCGCCTAACGGCAAGATCCAGCACGCCTCGATCGGGGTCGGCGGTATGGGATGGGCCGATGTGCAACAGATTGGTTCACACCCCGACGTTGAAATCACCGCGATCTGCGACGTGGATACGGCACGAATGGCTGCCGCAGCCAAGAAATTCCCCGATGCCCGCCGATACCAGCACTGGCGCAAACTGCTGGCCAAGGAAGGCGACAGGATCGATTCGGTAAATGTCTCTACGCCCGACCACATGCATGCGCCGATCACAATGACTGCAATCAATCAGGGCAAACATGTGTATTGCCAGAAGCCGCTAACGCACGACGTCTATGAGGCTCGGCGCATAGGCGCGGCCGCTGCAAAAGACGGCGTGGTGACCCAGATGGGAATCCAGGTCAATTCGGACATCGGCTATCGCATGGCCGTCAGGATGGTTCGAGACGGGGCGATCGGCAAGGTCAAACGCATCTATGCGTGGTCCAACAAGTCGGCTGGAAATTACCGCCCCACCGGCCCCAGGCCTGCCGGAGAGGATCCTGTGCCCGAGACGCTCGATTGGGATGCATGGCTGGGCACGGCGCCCGTACGTCCCCACAAACTCGGCATATACCATCCAACGTGGTGGCGGGGATGGCAGGACTTCGGCGTGGGCTGGCTCGGTGACATGGGCTGCCATATTATCGACACGCCGTACCTGGCCCTCGGATTAGGCTCACCCGTGCGTATCAGCGCCCAGGTCGAGCCGGCATGGCGTGACACGCCTTCGCGCCGGACGCAGACCTGGCCAACCTGGCAGGTTGTTCACTACACCTTCGCCGGCAACGAGCTGACGGCCGGCGCGACGCTCGAGCTGATCTGGTCTGATGGGTACAGGTATCCTGCCGATCACGTGCGGCAACACATCGACAACCACGATTTTCCCAAGCAAGGATCGCTGCTGATCGGCGAGGCCGGCTCGCTGTTGCTGCCCCACGTTGCCGGCCCGCAGTTGTTTCCGGCCGCCAAGTTCAAAGGTTACCGCCGCCCAAAGCTCGCCCCGCGCAACCACTACCATCACTGGGTCGATGCCTGTCGTGGCAAGGCCAAGACGACAGCCGGGTTCGATTACGCCGGCGCGTTAACCGAGGTTATCCTGCTCGGAACAGTTGGGCTGCACTGTCCCGACAAGGAACTCACCTGGGATACCGAACAGATGAAGATAACAAATCTCCCTCAAGCCAATCAATATATCCGCCGCCGCTACCGCAGCGGCTGGACAGTGGCGGGGCTGTAGGAATCAGATTTCTGCGAAATCTCAGACAACACAGCGGCATGATCAGATGAATATGCAAGAATTAACCCTGGTACCTAAATCTTCGCACCACGTGACAGACGCTATTGCCGATGACGGCTGCAGCCGCTCTGGTCTTATGATTCTTTCACGATGTGGCCAAACGAGTGCGGTTCTCTTAGGCCGACGCACTTGCCATGGAGATTCTTCCCCTGGTTCTTCCTGAGGCGATCAATAAAGCAATCACCGCTACTTTTTGCCTGGCTTATTGCCTGGCTTAACAATCTCGACCATGTCCGTACCGCTGAAAGACCTGGTCGTCTTATCGCCAACAGAGTTTTCGACTGTGACGTATCCATCCACTGCGGCTGTCACTGTCGAGTTGGCCATGTCCTGTACATCCGGGTTGTTCTGCAGGTCTGTTCGATCGAAACCAATGATCAGCATGTCATCGATCAGGCAGTAGCGGGCCGATTCTGCCTGGGCGACTACTATATCATTGAACTCAAGGGTTACATCAAAATCCACGATCCGTGCACTAGGCAAGACCATAGGGATATTAGCCTGTACATTGTCAGCCTCTCCCTCTGCATTCAATACGATCTTGTGTGGGTTGATGTTAACCGTCTCGGCCAGGCACACTACACTCACTGCCGCCACCAGCAAAACACCGGCCAACAATGCCCTGCTGCTCATTGTTCTAAACATAGTCATCTCCTTAGCCAAAATTTACCTTCTATACCATGTACTAGATCTTCAGCATGTGTC
>CAZLTY010000058.1:4523-20747 GCA_964562575.1 uncultured Pirellulales bacterium | reverse complement strand
CACTCGGATAGACCTCATCCACGCGCCAGGCATAACTGCTGTCCCATGCAAGTCCTCCGGGATCATAGCTCTCGGCGCCAACTGCCCTTGAGCCTATATATTCGGGTGAGGCCGTAGTGGCGCTGCCGACAGCATCGGCATCGGTGCCGAAGTATAGCTCGTGCGAAGCGGCATTGTCCGCAGCCGTCCAGCTTAGCGTTTCGATCATTTGCACGTCCACCGCGCCATTGGCCGGCTGTGGATTGCCCACGGCCCCCGGAGTCGTGAAGCTCCAGATATCGCCTTTGTGCGTTTCAATGCCGTCGAACTCGTCGATCCGCCAGTAAAAGATCTTCTCCCGTTCAAGAGTGCCGGGATCATAGCTTGGGGATCCCAACGGCATACCGCCGACGGCGTTGTTCACATCGTCATAGTTGTCGCCGAGATATGCGGTGTGCAATTTGGAGCCAAAACCTCCCGTCCAGTTAAGGGTTGCATTCGGGTCCACAAATCCGGCGCCGTCAGCCGGGTCGGGAGCGTAAGCCGTCTTGGGTGGAATCGAGAAACTCCAGACATTGCCTTTCCAGGGGCTGTTCGGGTCGGCGTCGTTGACCTCGTCGATTCGCCAATAGTAAGTTGCGCCCGGAACGAGGCCTCCGGGAACAGGGAATCCCGGGAAACCGACGACGAGCATCGTTGTGGCCTGATTGCCCACGAACGTTCCCTCGGCCCCTTCGGTGACGTCGTCGAAATTTTCGCCCAGATACACATCGTGCGAAACGGCAGAATCTCCCGCGCGCCAGCCAAGGTTGGCCCACGTGGCTTCAAGAAGAGCTCCTTCGGCCGGGCTGGGGGCCGAAGCAAGAGGATATCCCCCAGTAGAGCCTTCCATCGCAGCCAGAACCTCCACATCCGACAGAGCATGATTGTAAAGCCGTAAATCGTCAACCAAACCATTTATCCATCTACCATTTAATCCCTTGCTGGTGCCGACAAGGTAATCGCCCTCACAGTCCTCCATGCCGAGTTGGCCCGGAGTACCCACTGGTTCGCCATTGACGTACAACTGAACGCTATCCGTCGCTCCCAATTCCGTTACGACAACAACGATGTGATACCATGTCCCAGCTTCTGCAATGACTTCCGATGCGGTTGTAGCACCACCGAGCCATGCCCGGATCTCGCCGCCGACGTCCACAAAAAGCCAGGTCCTACCCGTCCCATTCCTGTCTGTTTGTTGGAGGAAATTGGCTGTAGCTGAAATGACATCTGCTTTGAACCAAATAGCGCAAGCAAAATCACCCTGATTAAGAAGTTTCAGCTCGTTGCTATGAGGGATTACCAGGTAGTTGCCTGATGCTCCGTCAAAACCCAGCGCCCCGCCTATCTTACCGTCAGGATCCCACCGATTGGTGCCGGTAATCGCGCCGTCGTTGGCATTGCCACTGGAGTCAGCAGCGGTACTGCCGGAGGTTTCATCGAACTTCCACCAGCCCACGAGTTCAGCGTTTGCTGCGCTCGCAAGCACCAGGCTCAAGACCACGACAAAGAATAGTTTTCTGCACATAACATACCTCCTTCAATAAGGTTAGGTTAAAACGACCGACAGCAATCGCCACTCTGGCGAGATTGCGTATGGTCTATGTCAATATCCGACGACTTGAGATTACCGTCCTTCCATCCAATACCCGACTTCATGCGGAAACCGCTGGACTCTCACCTGCCGAGAGACCAAAAATCTGCAAACTTCATTAACTCTGTTTATACCAGATTAGCCCCTTGCCCGTCAAGGAAATTCTCCAGGCTGAGAACCGCCGCATCGGCACGCTCTGCTGTTTTTTTCGGACTCAAAGAGCATTCTTCAGCCGCCAATCTACGCGCAAAACAGTTGCATCGACGATACATGCCGGCAGCTTGCACTAGGCTCTGTCTGAAAACTCCGTCGTCGGGTGCGAGAACGAGCGGTTTTTCGCATGGCAAAGCCTGTCCCGAGCGAAGTCGAGGGAACTGAAGCAGGCGATATTGCTTCTATCGTCGATGCCGCTCCCGATGTACATCGGGACAGTCAAGCGGAAAATGAACCGCTCGAAGCCAGACCGAGTTTTCGGACAGAGCCTCAGCGCAAGTTTTGGCTCCGGCTCGCTCTTTTTTCGAACTCGCGCTTCTCGCCAACCGTATAGGGCTAAGGATGGATCCGTGGCAGGCCGGGCTAAACCACCTACTCCTCCTCTCGGCCTGCTTCTTTTTTTGGACTAATCCCGGGGGGGCATATAGCTCGGCCGAACATATCGGGACCTTCCCGACCACCTGGAAGGCCGCAGCATGATGCCGCTTCTGAACGATCCCGAGCGACCGTGGAAGAAGGCTCTATTCAGCCAATACCCTCGCGGCAAGGTGACGGGATACAGCATGCGAACAGAACGTTTTCGCTATGCCGAGTGGCAGGGCACGAAGACGAAGAAGGTCATGGCCCGGAGATTGTACGATTACGAGAAGGACCGGCACGAAAACGTAAACGCCGCGGCCGATCCCGAATACAAGCAGGACACCCAACGGCTGTCACAGATGCTGAAACAAGGTTGGCGCGCCGCCCTGCCGGGTTAGTGATTCCGGCGCGGCCCTGTGGTCACACGCATATTGAGATTGACAGGCCGGGGCAACCACATAGGATTGCCCCGACCGTGTCAATGGCACGACTACATATTCTTTGCTTGCGCTCTTTCCTTTTGCCTCTGTCTTTTCAGTCGCTCTTGCTCCTTGATCTTCGGGATGACGTTCTCGAATACCGATTTGGTCTCAAGCAGGTGCGCTTTCGGCATCACGATCTGGAACGCCAGGTTGCCCGCTTCAGTAGTTCGGCCGGCAAAAGCGATGTTGCTTTCGGTCGGTGTGTCAAACTCCGGCACCTCTGCCTCCGCGGCGGTGGCCATGAAACCGGCGACCATCTGCATATAGCGGACAAAATTGAAAGTACCGACAACATCGGCCTTATCACCGTTATCGAGCACGCCCAGCGCAGCCTTCATCTGCGAACCGATCTGTTTGGGACCTCCAGCCCTGACCTGGTCGATCAGCTCACGGATCATCCCGTCCGCATCACCGCCGAGTGTATACACACAGTTTCCTTTCTCAAAAGCCCACCGGTAATCCAAACCATCACCGAACATCCTCTCGAACATCTTGGACATCTCGGCCTGCATCTCGCCGTCGCCGCCAACCTTGATCCCCAATTTGGCAGCACCGATCTGCGCACCTTTGTAGGTGCCGGAATCGCGGTCGATCTCGACGTCAATTTCCATGCCGAAGCCTTTGTACAGATCGGCAAGGACACCGCCTTCGTCCATCAACTTCAACTCCTCTTCAAGCACCTGCTTGAACGCCTCCTGGTCCTTGACCTGGATGACGTACTTGCCCGTGAACGGCATCGAGTCCTCGGAATTGACGCCAAACGTCATGGCCAACGAATCACCCATCGCGTCGATCCCTTTGGTGATGAGTTTCTCCAGATGTTCTACGTCCGCCTCGCTCATCCCTCCGGGTATCATCTTGCCAATGAGCTTGAAGAGGCCCGCATAGGTGGTTTTTAGATTTTCATGGTCGACTTTGCCGGCCACGTTAAACATCGCACCGTCTTCGAGATAGCCCAGCATGTGGTCGAGATCACCCTCCAGTGGCTCGCCTACGACCGCCGCCATCATGGAACCAGACACGGGCTTGAGACCCAGGGTCACGCTGCAGGCCTCGGCGCTCGGCGCCACCGCCAGCGTAACATTCTCGGTCCCCTCGAGCACCGTCTTGAAGATACCGCCGTAGAAGTCGACTATGCCGTCCAAGGCGGCAGGATCCATCGGTAGCTGTTCGCCGCTCTCTTTAGCCTTCTCAAATTGGGCTTTCATCTGCCCGAGCACGCCGCCAACCATCGGCTGGATCATTGGTGCGCCCTGCTTGACGTTCAAATACACCCATACCGGCGAGCTTTGAGCCTGCTTCCTCGTCTCGGGATCAAGGCTGGCGCCCAGGTTGCGTTTCCTCTGAGCCAGCAGCTTCTTGACCTTGACCAGTTGCCCGCGGGCATTGGGCGGACAGAGCAAAGCAGACCGACGGAAATTCGTCACCAGCCCCGCGGGGCCGCCGTTGACTGTTATCGTCGATATTCCCTGCTCGTCGGCCTCTCCGACGTTGGAGTTGCGGGAGACGAAGTTCTCATATTTGGTGACCGGCAACAAGGCTCCAATGAACATGTTACCCATCGGACCGCCCGCCGACTCACCCTGGACGTTCAAGGCAAAAATCGCAATGGTTCCTCTCTTATTGACGCCTCTGAGCTGGTCGCCGCCGAGCAATCCGGTAAGTTTTGACAGCAAGGCCGCTTTCGCATCGACAGGTGCGACATCCTTGAGGAATGCATTGACCGAGTCCAGCGTGGCGTCAAACTTGTTGATACGCACGCAAAACAGGCTCCTGGCGGGGATTGCCGACATCACACCTGCGGTCCCGCCCCGGCGGGACTTCTTAGCCTCCGTCGCCCACACACCGCCCGTGGCCAACAAGACCACTGTCGCTACCAGCACGGCGTTTCTCAGACCCTTCGAATTGAACATGATCGCTCCTTTCTAATATTGACCGACTTTCTATGTTAACCACTTACAGTATTAATAACGCGCGACACAGGAGAATATCACAGCTTTTTCTGAAAAATTCGATTTAATTTGGTATTTTGTTCGCACGAGTATGCAATTGCCTCTCCCAACACGAGAAATCTCACGGCCAGGTAACCGATACGTCTATATCCGGATCGGCTTTCTTGATCCTCCGATACTCATCCCTCTTTATGCTGCACATGATCCCCCTCAGGAAAGGAAATACCATGAAGAACCACATAGCCAGGAGAATCACCACAAAGTTGCCCGTGCCGTTGCGAGCGAATGTGCGAAAGTGCTGCAAGAACTGAAGCCCATTGTCGCCTTCGAGGAAACTAATATGGTCGATGGCCCAGGGGACGGACAATCCGACCGCCACCCCGCCGCCGGCTATCACCCCGCAGGCAACCCTTCCGGCTGCCGCCAGCCCCACGCCGACCCCAAGCGGCGCCAGCGATAGCCCACCGACCGAAACCAACCCGGCCAGCGCCACAGCCCCAAAGGAAATGAGGCCCAGACCGATGTTGCCAAAGGCAAACAGGCCCACTGCAACGTTCCCGAAGGCAATGATTCCCACCGCTCTGGGTCCTATGGCGACGACCCCGCGAGCAGTGCCCTCAGTGCGAACGTCCAACAAGGCGAGCCCCTTCCTCAGGCCATAACCGACGGTCCTCACGGTGCCGTGAGCCTTAATGGCCCGCGCGACGGCGTCTTCGCTCGCCGCGCCCTGGGCTTCGAGTTCGGTTACCTTCTGCCGCAGATGGTCCTCAAGCTCGAGCCGGATCTTTGCCGCGTCGTCCGGCTTGCGATTGGCATAAATCATGACATGATCAAGATACTTTTGCAGTGCCCGACTCATGAGACAGCTCCTTTCAATTCCGGCTGGGGTGAGAGTTCTCCCCCCGAGCCGACTACTTTTGTCATTACAGCCGTGAGTACCCGCCACTGCTCGCGGCTCGCGACAAGGGCCTTGCGGCCCTTTGGGGTCAGACGGTAGTACTTTCGCTGCCTGCCGTTCTCGGCCAAACGCCACTTTGCCACTATCATTTTCTTGTCTTCCATCCGGTGCAGAACGGGATAGATCGTGCCCTCTCCAAGCTGCAGGACCCCCTCGGCGCGCTCATTCAGCTCTTTGACAATGGCGTAGCCATAGCTTGGTCCCGACTCCAGAATTGCCAATAACAGCGACTCTACGTTGCCGTCAAGTGTTTGCTTGCTCAGTCTCGTCATATCTCTTTTCTCCGGCAGAGCCCAACGGGTCACTCCCATTTCATCGCAACGCTATACCTTATAGTACAAGGTATACTCTATACTATACAGCGCATGGTATGGCTGTCAAGGGAAAGAATATTATTCTTCGGATATTTCTCTCACCTCTGTGTATCCGTTCCGGGCTGGCGAAGAGACCTTATGAACTCCTCCGGGATCAGGCGTCCGTTAAACTCAACCGTGGGATCAGCGCCATGTTCAAGCAGGATTCGCCCTATCTCTGCATTGTTGTTGGACGCGGCCTCATGAAGGGCCGTCCGCCCGTAACTGGCCTGGATTTTGGGATCGGCCCCTTGTAAAAGCAGAGACTTAACCATCTCAGCGTGGTCACCCGAGGCGGCTTTAATCAGAGCCGTCGACTCGCTTGCGGCCTGTTGGTTGATGATCAATTCTGGACTGTTGTCTCATACCGCACACCATCGGGAACGGGGACCGGCACTGAGACGGTGACGCCGTGGTCGCCCGCGGTCTTGCGTGAAGAATCCACAGCGATAAAGGCTGTGTACGATGACATAAGCCCGTACTCGAGGGCCACCTGCTTGATCTCGCCCAGCAGGTCGGGATTGCCGTCGTAGGTCGCTAGATTGCCCAGGGTCTCGATTCTCTTTCGCGCCCATACGCAGGCAATTCCCGGATGCGTGGCGGTTGAATCTTCAAGATTGACTGGAATGTTGATCTGGTGACTCAGGTCTCCCACGCCACCCGTGACGCGGATGGTCGTGTTGCGCCCGCCTTTGAATCTGCCGGTGACAATCACAGGCCTGCCTACAAAAAGATCCGGGATATGACTCGGCTGCATATCCGTGACCTCCATGGCGCCCCAGTCGATCGCAACATCCGTCAGCGCCGGATGGCTGATGCGGTCGTAGAATTGATCCACCACCTCACCGGCGCTGTCGTCGGGGCCGATGTAGGCGACGGCGCCTTTTCCGATCTTGGCCATCCGGTCGAGCAGGTATCGGTTGACAGAGGAGCCTACGCCGAAACTGAAGATCCGACTGGCGCCAAGGCTATTGTGGACTTCGGCGAGGATCTGCTCTTCGTTGCCGATATAGCCGTCGGTCATGAAAGAGACCAGACGAAATCTGCGAGGATCGTGGGCGAAGCCGAGCGCCGCTTTGATGCCCTCGATCATCATCGTGCCCCCGCCGCCATGCAGGGATTCGACGTATTTGAGCCCTCTGCGGATATTGGCGGGTGTCGCGGCCACAGGCGCAGGGCCAAGCTTCGAGGCGTTGTTCGAGAAACGGATAACCTGGAATGTATCGTTGGGCTGTAGCTTCTTGAGGGCGCGTGTGATGGCCTGTTTGGCCTTGGCAATGGGTTTGCCACTCATGCTGCCCGAGCAGTCGAGCACGAAGATCATCTCCATCGGGGCTCGCTTTAGATACGACAGATTCTCAGGCGGATACAGCATCAGCGTGAAGAATCCGCCCCGCTTGTCGCGGTGTGTGACAAGAGCCGACTTGACGGTCCTGCCCGCGACTTTGTAGCGCAGAACGAAATCCTTGTTGGGGATGCTGTCGAGACTGCTGAGCTTGACTGTCCGCTTGTCACGTGCCGAAGAGCTGTTGCTTATCACGTGGCTCGAGCACACGAGCTGCTCGATTGTCACTCCGGCGTCGATATCGACCGCCAGGGAAATATCGTGCCCGCTGCGCTCGCCTGGCTTCAGGTACTGGAGTTCGCTCTTCTGGCCCGATATGCCTGCTTTGCCCCGGGCTGCGGCGCCGACGCCCTCGGTGAAGCCGGGAGGGTTGAATCTGGGCCCGACAACCATGGGGAACACGAACTCGTACCATCCGTCCACATAGGTGAGGCTGTTGAAGTACTTGATATTGACGGCGATCTGCTTGCTCGGCTCGATGTTGGCGACCTTCTGCGTGAAGATGTTGGGCCTCTCCTGTGTCAGAAGCGATGCAACGTGCCCCTGACTTCTGGCTTGCCTGTAGATCCGCTCGGCTTGCCTGCGCTCGCGAATGATGCCGCGGATTCTGCGCTTGCCTATGCTCATGATGAACTCGTTGATCGCGGCATTCTGAGGCAGCGGGAACACATACACCGCTTCGATCTTCTCATCGTAGGGATTGTGAAACTGCTGGGTGACATTGACGGTTGCGATGTAGCCGCTGATCTGGCCCTTAACATCGGTGTGCTTGAGAGGCAGGGGAATCTTCTTATCCTTCTTTGGTAGCTTGGCCAGCATGGCGCCGCAGCCGGGGCCCTCGTCATCGGCAGCGACCGGACCCACCTCCACCTCAGGCCTGGCAATCACCCAAAGCTCATCGGCCGAGATACTGATCAATTCAACAGGTATACGCCTGCCCAATGTTCCGCCTATCTCCATCTCTCGCAGGCGCAAAGCTGGCAAAGCTGACAGCCCAGGTGAACTCGCAGTAGACGATGGGGTCTTCGGATCTGTCGGCTGGATGCGCCCGCTCCATGTGTAATTCTCCCTCACACTATAATCGCCCATACGATCCTTGCCACTATAGCCGCCTCTACCATAGGAGGAACTGCCGGGGCCCATCACCCCTATGCCGTGGCCGTCTGCATCTGCATCGCCGAGAACAGGTGAGCGCTGGCCGCCACCCATCATGCCGTCACCAGGCGTACTAACCATCCGGTCTGCTTGGCGGTTGGATTCTTGGATATGTTCCCGCCAGTTCCTGGGATAGGTAACCTCGTCAGCGTATGGAATTGGAGAGCTATCAGTTTGCAGGAGTATCTCGTCCGGCCTGTCATCCTCGTTCTTGGCGACCTGCTGTTGCGAGAGGCCGTTCTGGATATCTAATCCGTCCTTAGGTTTTTCAGGCTGGGCGGCCACGTACGGTTTGGGCGCGGACTTGTCCTCCTCGTCTCGCACTTCTGCATGGGCAACTGGCTGATCTTCAGATGGGCGCACTGCTGCATCCTTGAGCCCGGAACAGCCCACGACGAAATAGCCAATCAGTACTGCTGCAGTCAAGCTCAGAAGAATCGATGTAATTAGCGTTCTGGTCTTCACTTTTGTTCTCCCTTTTCGAATGTAATCTTGGCTGGCATCTCATTTCCATCCGTGTCGCCGGCAACCGTAAGGTTCAGCTCGTATTGAGGCTCGACCTCGCCTGTGATCTGCAGATGTATCGTTGCGATTCGCGTGCGCCCCTTGGGCAGGCCTTGCCCCGTGTTGAAGGCGGCGATGATGATGCGATCCTGCGCCAGCGCGGCCGGGTCATAATACGGTGCTTCGGAGAAGGCTTTGTGTTCGCCTGCTTCGACGCCGACGATTTCGATTTGCCCGGCGGCGGCTTTAAGCTCGAACTGGAAAGCCGCGAGGCTGCGGTTGCCCGAATCGAGATAGATATGCAGCGGGGCAAAACGCACGGCCGACTCGACAGCCGGATCGGCATGCTCGGACTGCTGCGCCACCACGGGCACTAACACAGAGACGCTGGTAAGAACTATTGCCGCAATCTTTCTCATCATAGGAATCCCTTATCCAGCCTGACGGCCGCCAAGGCGACCGTATCGACGTCGCCACGATTGACCAGACCGTCGCCGTTAATGTCCAGATCAGTCCCGGTGCTGCTGGCCAGTTCGATCTGCCGCGCAAGTTTGAAGGCATCGAGAATGTCCACCCGCCCGTTATGGTCAAAATCAACCGCCCCGGCCTTGGCGAGGGCAGCATAATGCACGGTCGGCGCCGGTTTGTTCGTAAGATTCAAGCTAAACGCAAAAATGACGACAGCCGCCGCTGCGGCCACTTTCCACAGACTCACCCAGCGGAATCGTCGGCGCCCGCTCCTACCAAGTTCCCGGCTGGCAAAGTGCGCGTGAGCCCGATCCAGAATCGCCCTGTCCACCTCGGGCGGCACGGAAAGCTGAGGCTTGAAGAGGGTATCCAAGTCCGCTGAAAGTTTCCCAGAGACTTCCAGGTCCTCGTCGAAATGTTCCATTCTTTCAGTCATAATTATAGCTCCACTACGTTAAGAGGCCAAAGGCGTCGAAAGGTTCAGAAGTTTTTTGAGATTTCTTCGCCCGAGCCGAGTCTGGGCGCTTATTCGAGGAAATAATCTCGCGTCCGGCGATCGTAGCGCAGCGTCTTTAGGGCGTGATGCAATCTGGACTTGACGGTGCCCAGAGGAATGTTCAGGGTCTCGGCGATCTCCTGCAAACTCATGCCGTCGACGAATCGCATCAGCAGAATTTCTCGCTGGGCCTCGGGCAGTACAGCCAGAACGGCGGCCAGTTCCGACCGATAACCTTCGGTTTCCTGCGACGCCGGGGCGGCCAATTCGCTCAATGCTTCGTCATCGGACACAAACCGGCGATTCTTGCGCCGCGTGGCAAAGGAGATATGCTTGACCACCGGATAGAGAAAGGTCGTCATCGCAGCGGTAAGCTCGAAACCGGGGAACTTGCCGAGCAGGTAGGCAAAAGTCTCCTGCAGGACGTCCAGTGCATCCTGACCGTTGCCCGTGAAGCGCCAAGCCAGGCGATAAACCCAATCGCGGTAGCGGTGGTAAAGAATCCCGAATGCTTCGAAATCGCCTCGGTTTGCTAATTCAATCAGTTCCTGGTCGGATTCCACGAAGAACAACCTCTGGCTGAGAAAAGACCATGCTCGCACGATCGCCTTAACTTACAGCGGCCGCCGCATACAGTTTACCTAGGTGGACCGCCTCTTGACAAGCGGCAATATATGAGCAGCGGCAAGAACGAGCGGCAATACGCGGCCCCGTTTTCAACCCACGCGCACTTGGTTGCATCCGATAAGATCGCAGGCCGCCTGGATATTCGCATTCGACGACGGGCAAAAACGTGATTTCACCCCCGGGAGCGGGCACATGGATTTTCAGTTAAAGTGCGTCCGCAGCGCTGTCGATAACAGCATTGACTTAATAATAGAGTTTTTTCTCCCCTCCGGAAAACATCGGGTAGCAGACTGCTACGCGATGTTTTCTTTTTATCACCACTGCGCCTCAATATACGGCCCTATGGGACCATCCGGCATGAGCTTCGGCCGGGATTTGATTATCGCTTCGGCCATCGCAATGTCGCTTCGGCGAGTGATCTTGATGTTCGAAGAATCCGCTTCGACAATTGTCACCTCGTGGCCCAGCGCTTCGACCAATTGCGCATCATCGCTGATGCTGCTCTTGTCGAGATTATCGAGGTTGTCGTACGCCTTTCTCAGCAACTCGGCGGAGAAGACCTGCGGCGTCTGAGCTTCGTAGAGATCGCTCCTGTCGACGGTCTTCGCTATGACGTTGCCGGTGACCTGCTTGATCGTAGCCGTGACGGCACAGGCCGGAATCGCCGCGCCGCTTTCACCCGCGGCGACGATGCTGGCCTCGACTATTTTTTCGGTCACACAGCACCGGCAGGCATCGTGAACGGCGATCAGGTCAATATCGTCCTTGACTATCTCGAGCCCCTTCTTGACGGTGTCAAAACGCGCCGCTGCCCCCACGAAAATCTTCACACCGAAGAACTTCAGATTGGGACCCCATTTGACGCTCACAAGCTCTTCGTCTTCGCCAGCGATGGCCAGCAGGACCTGCTTGACATCCTCGCGGTTGGAGAAAAGCTCGACACTCCGCAGAAAAACCGCTCTGCCAGCGACATCGACAAATGCCTTCTTCCTTTTTCCGCCGAACCGGCTGCTCGCCCCGGCGGCACAAATGATTGCAGCAACATTCTTGCTCATTGCGAAAGCCCCTGTTGTATAACCAAGATCAAAGATCAAGAATCAAGATGCAAAATTGTGGAGCCGCTTCGCGGGCTGTTTTAAGAAGGGTCCCGGCTTGCCGGGATTCCTCGATTCTTCATTTTGCACTTTGATTTCTCATTTTAGTATTCAATCCCAGGCCTCGCAGCCTGGCCTGCATCAAACGGATGCTTGATGCTCTTCATCTCCGTCACTAGGTCCGCCAGTTCCATCAGCTCAGATGTCGCGCCCCGACCGGTCAGGACAATCTCGACTGCAGGATACCGCCGGTTAATGAGATTCTCAACATCTTGGAGCTTGGCCAGACCCCTCGACAGACAGAATACGATCTCATCGAGTATCAGCACATCGTAGAGTCTATTCTGCGCCATCTCAGCAATTCTCGCAAGTACCTCACTGATTGCAGTCCTCACATCGGCAACGGTTTTCTCATCGGCCGCCGACGCGGACATGTCCCAGGCAACATCGAGAGCTTCGACCCTGATCCCAAGAGTTTCCCGTTGCAGGGCGATACGCTCGCCTATCTCCAGAGCAGGCGGCTTGAGGAATTGATAGATCAGGACCTTATTGCCCCGACCGGCCGCACGCAACGCCAGGCCGAACGCCGCTGTTGTCTTGCCCTTGCCGCCGCCGGTATAGATCTGGACGAGTCCTTTTTCCAACATGCGGACATTATACGGGGTACGCCGGCCGGCATAAAGCGCCAAATCCAAGTGCGAGACGAGCGTCTCGTTGGTCACGGGATAAAAGTGAACTCTCCAGCAACCCTGTTGTCGTAACACCCCGGCTCGCATATAATGTGCGTCGCAGAACTTACGATTGGTTCCAAAGGGTCGCAGCCATGAAAATCAGACTTCCGCTCAGTCTCAGTTCCACCATCGCCACTGCCTTGTGCTGGATGATACCTGCAACGGTTACTGCCCGCGTGACCTGCATCCGACTGACCAGTAACCACATAGCGGACACAACAGACCTCAGGCGTTTCCGGCAGTTTCATCAATGGAAGGACAAGACCGGCAACGAACTGGCGCTCGCGATCTGGAGGTACCTCAGCGATTATGAGACAGGTTTGTATCACTTCAATGAAATCCTCGACGGCCCTGATCCTTTTGACGAATATGCCACAGTGCGCGATCCACTGAAAATACTGAACACCTACAACATGGCCTACTGCGGTATCTTCGGACCGGTGACAGACGGCATATTCCAGGGCGTGGGTTTCACACGAGGCCGCTCATTTGGCCTTGAAGCATGGAACCACTGTGCGACCGAACTCTGGTATGACAATAGTTGGCACTACCTGGATGTCGATGTCCGGGGGGCATTGTTGCGACCCGATGGAATGGTCGCAAGTCTTGCCGAAGCAAAGAGCAATCGCAGCCTTTGGGTCAACCCGGCTTCGACAATTAAGCCCTTCTTTCCAAAAGACCCAGACAAGGCCAGACTTTTCGATATCTACAAAGACAGCCGCGTCCAAAACTACTATCGGTGGTTCCAGGCCGGTCATACCATGGATTTCTATCTGCGAGGCGGCGAGTCATTCACCCGCTTCTGGACGCCCCAAGACGGACGCTGGCACCATCTGCCGCTCTATGCGAAGACGAAATGGATCAGAAACCTCATCGAACAAGAACCCCGAGGGCCAAAGCCAAACCACCGTGATTTCACTCGGTGGAATCATGGCAATGGACTTTTTTGTTACCGGCCCATACTGACCAAGGCCCACACGGATTTCGAGGATGGCTGCTATGAGGCTACGAACCTGCAGTCGGGAGAACATGGCCTGGAAATTGTACGCAGCGGCGAGGCTGAAGTCACTTTTGAAGTCTTCACACCATATATCATCGTTCCGCAGGTCAACGATCTCGACGACCCAGACGACGACACAGACGCTTCGGTAGCAATTCTTAGAGGTCCGATGCCGCTTGAGATTCTGATATCGCTTGACCACGGCCTATCGTGGCGGCAAGCCGAGAAGACCCAGCCCGACCATACAACTGCTATCGATCTGACCTCCATCGTCAAGGGCACATACGGCTACCTTCTTAAACTCAAGACATCGGGCCCCGCAGGTTCAACCGCCATTGACCTATTGAACATAAAGACCTGGGTTCAGGTTGCCCCAACCAGTCTGCCGGTCCTGAAGAGGGGCACAACGACATTCCGGTACACAACAGGCGACCGCCACAACCAGCAAACCATTCCCATGCTCGTAAACCCGAACACTGCCGATCCCGAAGACCTGAAGAAATACATTCTGGAGATGCCGGCCGATTATGATCCCAGCCGCCACACGTGCCGCATACGCGGCGAAGTTATCCTGCGATTGTCCGCGCCGCCGGATACGAGGATATCGTGGTTCACTGTCGGAGCCACCTTCCGTACGCATCAGCGTGAGCAGGCGAAGAACACTGACAACCGCATAGCCTATGCGGTTGATCACCCGGAAGGCTTCAAGGAGATCTACAGGTCGCAAGTGCCCGTGTGGGTGAATCACTGGCGGTACAACTGGGATGAGGATGTCATTCTGCCGAATCCGACCGATACGGTCTACGTCAAATACACAGCCAACACGGGCCTCAACACCATCCGTACGTGCCTACATTTGGTGCCGAACTATGCTAGAAGGAATCCTATCAAAGCTGCGCACACATATCGCATGGGCGGCCGGTTGAAGAGAGCAGAAAAGTGGCTGACCCAACCGACTGCTTACACGATAGAGTGTTCCACTGAACCCGAGAACGTATCCGTCAAGCTGGAGGTGCCTCACGGAGATATTTCACCAGACTAGCAAAGAATCTCTCACTCGGGCAGGCCGCTCTTATCGCCGGCCTTCCGCAGTCTCCGAATACATAGAGGTATCTGGCGTGCGACCGCTGCAGTCGGAATAGGCAATAAGTGCCAAGTGACAGCCTCGCTATTTGGGCACAAGCAGCAAGGTCATGCGCCTGTGAGCCATTCTGGCAGGTCGCTCAATCTTGGCCAAATCCTGAAGTGACTCGGTGATCTCCTCCAGCACGGCGAAGCCACGGTCCCGGTGCAGCATTTGTCGTCCACGGAAGAACATTGTGAATTGGAGTTTGTGACCTTTTTCCAGAAACTCGCGCCCTCGCTTGAGCTTCATCTCCAGATCGTGCTTGTCGGTTTCAGGCCTGAGCCTGATTTCTTTCAGCGTTGCGCTGTGGCGATGATGCTTCTT
This sequence comes from uncultured Pirellulales bacterium, assembly GCA_964562575.1. Taxonomy (GTDB): domain Bacteria; phylum Planctomycetota; class Phycisphaerae; order Sedimentisphaerales; family Anaerobacaceae; genus SG8-4. The sequence continues at coordinate 5,947 of CAZLTY010000058.1, read as the reverse complement.
CTGTGCCTCGCGTGTCTTACGCTTCTGCTCATACAACCACTTGCCGTAATCCATTATTCGGCAAACAGGTGGGTCACTCGTAGGCGCCACCTCGACAAGATCCTGGCCGGCCTCGCGTGCTATGTCCATCGCCTCGCGCGTGTCCAAGATTCCGCGCTGTTCGTTCTCCTCGTCGATCAGCCGGACCATTCTTGCCTTGATCCGCCCATTTATCCTCAAGTCTTGTTTACTTATTGTGCACCACCTTACCTTTCTGCAAAACAATAAATCATCATCTTACTGTTCTTAAACATCTTTGACAACCGCCAATCATACGCCCAAAAGCTAAAATGGCAAGTCCGTTTCTTTGTCGGCAATTTTAGCCCGTGCCATTTTCAGAAACTCCTCAACCTCTACGGCCTTGTTCTCTTTGACCCCTCGAATCCTCACGTTGACCGTGCCGGATTCGACCTCCTTGGGACCGACCACGAGCATAAAGGGCAGCTTTTCGCCGTGGGCCCTGGCGATCTTCGCATTGATCTTCTCATTCGAGAAATCGCAACTGCAGCGCAATTGCGCGACTCTTAGCCTGGCCTGGACTGCGCGGGCGTAATCATTACTTTTTTCGCTAATCGGCAGGACCCTTGCCTGCTCGGGCGAGAGCCAGAGCGGGAAATTCGCGCCGTAGTGTTCTATGAGAATTCCGATAAAACGCTCGAAAGAACCCAGCACGGCCCGGTGGATCATGACGGGGGTCTTCTCGCGGTTGTCTTTGTCGGTGTAAACCAGGCCGAAACGCTCCGGCATGGAAAAATCCAGTTGGATAGTGCCGAGCTGCCAGGACCTCTTGAGGCAATCTCTGATGTGAAAGTCGATCTTGGGCCCGTAAAATGCGCCGTCACCCTCGTTGATCTTGTAATCGATCTTCTTGAGCTTGAGGGCACCCTCGAGGGCCTTTGTCGCCGTTTGCCAAATTTCATCCGAGCCAATGTGCTTATCGGGCTTCGTCGACAGCTCGATATGGAAATCTTCAAACCCGAAGGCCTGGTATATTTCGAAGGTCAGTTCGATGACTCCGACTATCTCGGCTTCAATCTGCTCGGGTTTGCAGAAGATGTGCGCATCGTCCTGGGTGAACTGCCTGACCCTGAACAACCCGTGCATGACACCGCTGGCTTCGTGCCGGTGGACCAAACCAAGCTCGGCGACACGCAGCGGAAACTCGCGATACGAATGCTGCCTTGTCTTGTACACGAGACATCCACCGGGACAATTCATCGGCTTGATCGCGTAGTCCGTATTGTCGAAGTGGGTGAAGTACATGTTCTCTTTGTAGTTGTCCCAGTGCCCGCTCTTGTGCCAGAGCTGCTCGTTAAGAATAATCGGGGTTTTTATTTCCCCATACCCGTACTTATCGTGTACGCCTTGCCAGAAATCAACAATGG
>CAZLTY010000058.1:0-4513 GCA_964562575.1 uncultured Pirellulales bacterium | reverse complement strand
TATAGGCGTACGGATTTCCTCGTATTCGTATTTGTCATGAACGCCGCGCCAAAAGTCCACGATGGAATTCCAGACAATCATTCCTTTGGGGTGGATGAACGCAAAACCGGGGCCTGCCTCGCTGAAACTGAACAGATCCAGTTGCTTGCCCAAGACACGGTGGTCCCGTTTCTTCGCCTCGGCCAATCTCTGCAGATAGTCGTCCAGCTCCTTTTTGGTGGGCCAGGCAGTACCATAGATGCGCTGCAGCATTTTCTGCGTGGGGTCCCCGTGCCAATACGCGCCCGCGACCGACATGACCTTGAAGCTCCCGACTTTCCCGGTACCGGGCACGTGCGGACCGCGGCACAGGTCCTCGAAACCACCCCCCTGCGAATAGAAACTAATGGTATCACTGTCAGCGTGACTTACGTTGTCGGTTTTGTATTTGTCTGCCGCTAACGTCTCCAGGGCTTCGGCCTTAGTCATTTCCTCGCGAACGAACGGCTTGCCGGCCTTGATGATCTCGGCCATTTTCCCCTCGATGCGTTTGAAATCGTCCGGTCGAATCGGCTCGTCAAGATCAACGTCATAGTAAAATCCATCCTCAACAGCAGGACCGTAGACAAGCTTTGTCTCGGGCCAGATGCTGCATATCGCTTCAGCCATCACATGCGCGCAGCTATGCCGCATGATTTCAAGGCCTTCGTCATCTTTGCCGGTGATGATCTGAATCGCAACATCGCCGCTGACAGGCGTGGACAAATCGGTCAATCGGCCGTTTATCTTCGTCGCCACGGCGGCTTTTGCAAGAGCCGGTCCTATCTGTTGAGCTATTTGCTCGGCTGTCGTGCCGTCACTAACTTCCAACGTGCTCCCGTTGGGCAGCGTAATTCTTGCCATACATCTATCCGGTATTTCGGTCTGTTTTTTTGCCTGCTTGTCCACTTCGCATAAAAGCAGACAGCGGCTAGCGTATAGCGACTATATTGCACGTTGCACGCTATGCGCTATACACTACGCTATACGCTGTATCCGTCCCTGTCAATATTATTTATTGCCCCGATTTATTTGTTGCCTTTCGACCCTTTTGCTGGTATAATGCGGAAGTTCATGGTGCGGTGTAAAAAAGTCAGGAGGAAGCCGGAATGAATGTGAATTTAGTTCTGTTCAAGAATGACGGCTCACAGGCGACTTTTCCCCTGCCGGACGGCGTTACGGTGTTGGGCCGAAGTCATGATTGTGAACTGCGTGTCCCCCTGAAGGTCGTTTCCAGAAAGCACTGCCAGTTGAGCCCGAACAAAGAGAGTTTGAAAATCCAGGACCTCGACTCGCGCATCGGCACTTTTCTCAACGGCAAACGCATAAATGCGGCACCAGTAAAGGCGGGTGATTACATCAGAATAGGCCCGCTCACGTTTATGCTCCAGATCGACGGCGAGCCCAAAGAGGCAGTCCCGCCCGAAGCACGCAAGCCGGCGCCGGCCGCGAAGAAACCGCAGACGCCCAAGGCCGCCGCCAAAGAAGCGTCCGACAGTTTCCCCGAGCTGGAACCCGATGGTTCTGATTCTTTCCTGGCCGAGCTGGATGATCTCTGAGCCGGTTTTAGCCTAGCGGTCAATTCAGGAAGAACCCCGATAATCGATGAGTGACAAAGAAGTGACTTAACAGGTGGCCGGCTCGCAACCTCTTGGAGAATCTTTCAGCTTGTCAATGCCTTTCAATCCAATCAAGCTCGCCTGCCTCGTGGCCTGGGTGTACATTTGCCTGTACTTCGTACAGCGGATTCAGTTCAGCCCGCTGGTTCCCAAGCGATACAAATCGGCTGCATACATTGTCACTCTCTTTGCAGGGCCGATCCTCTTACTGCTGCTGCTGATAGTAGATTCGGCACGAAAATCTTCTCGGACCGGCGACGGCATCATCGAGACAGTAAAGCAGCAAATCGGAAAAGCTGCTGCCGACGTGCGCTCGGCCAGGCGGCAGCGCATTAAGAAAGGCTCGATAATAAGATTGCTCAATTCGTCGGGCAGAAGCATCAACGAAATATACGGCCACGGTGACACCAAGCGACAGGATCGCCATGTTCTGGATTTGACCTAACGAGTCGTAGCCGACGCTCTCGCGAAAAGGGCCAGCGACATTCTAATCGACCCGGCGGACGAATCAACATATACGGTCAGGCTGCGAATTGACGGCGTGCTCAGAACGGTCCAAACTCTCAAAACGCAAACCTGCAAGGCGGTTGTCAACAGCATCAAAGCGGTATCAAGCATGGACATCTCCGAGAAGCGAAGACCTCAGGACGGAGCATTCATGGCGAAAACCGCTGGCACCACAGCGTCGTTTCGAGTCGCAAGTGCAGGCGTTCTTAACGGCGAAAAACTATCGATCAGGATACTGAACCAGGATGCCGGCAGATTCGCGCTGGCCGAAGCGGGATTTACCAAGGACCAATGTTCGGTCATCCAACGCGCCATGAGCAAACCGTCCGGAATGGTGTTGATGTGCGGGCCGACCGGCAGCGGCAAGACGACGACGATGTACGCAATGCTCAACGAGATCGATCTTTTCACGCGCAACGTCATCCCGGTGGAAGACGCGATCGAGGCAGTGCTGCACGAGGAAAGGCAAATCGAGATCAATCCGAAGGCCGACATTACGTTCGCAAAGACATTGCGCAGCGTCCTGAGGCAGGATCCCGATGTGATATGCGTGGGTGAAATACGTGACGATGAAACTGCCGAGATCGCACTTCGAGCCTCGCAGACTGGCCATCTCGTAGTGGCAACCATCCACTGCGACAGCAACGCCGCAGCGCTCGTCAGACTGACGGACCTGGGCGTCTCGCCCCTTCTGCTGTCATCGGGGCTGAGTCTTCTGGTTTCGCAAAGGCTGCTGCGGCTGCTTTGCGAACACTGTAAGACGCCGGCCCAGCTCACCAAGAACCTGATCGCCGAATTTAGCCGAAAAGGCATAGACCACAAGAACATGTTTGATGCCGCAGGATGTAAACACTGCGACGGGACCGGCTATCTGGGAAGGACGGCGATATGTGACATCCTGACAGTCACCAGCCAATTGAGAGCAGACATCGCCGACAGCAAGGCATTGATCGCCAACCTGAGAGGCAAAGGCAAGAGAAAGGACAGGGCCAGTCTGCGAAAAGAGGGTATGCGAAAGGTGGAGTCCGGAATAACCAGCCTCCGGGAATTGAAGAGAGTTGTAGGATAGAATCTATGGTATTTTGGGCGAGTATATTCGCCGGCGGCTTTTTCGCCTGGCTTGCGATAAAAATGGGCTTCTACGAAACGTGGACCATGTTGTTCAACATCGTGATCTCAATCTACGTAGCCGTCTTCCTGACGCCGGCAATTGTGGACGTTGCTCCCGCAGCCGGTGACACATCGTACGGCAACGCCCTTACACTGGCAGTTACTGCAACGGGGGTCTTCCTGGTTTTGCACGGAATATCATACGTATTTCTCACGGGCCAGTTCAACGTCTCATTTCCGAGAGTATTCGATCTTGTTTTCACCGGCCTGCTGGGTTTTCTCGCCGGCTGTCTGATCTTCAGCTTCGCAGCCTTTGTGATAACCGTCACGCCGATTTCTCAAAACAGCCTGGCGAGCAAGGTGGGTTTCAACAGCCGGTCTCAGCGGTCCAACATAGCATATATCTGCTGGTGGTGTGACGCGGTTGACCTGATAGCATCTTCGCCCGACAGGACGACAACAGGCAAACAGATTCTCGGCGAATTGCTGAGCAGCGCACAATCGCCAACAAAAGACAAGACAGACAAGCAGACAGAGCCAAACGAGCCGGCCAGAGACGAAGGTTCGGGCCAAACGTCCGTATCATAGTGCTGGCGATTGAGAATTTCCGCCTTTGCGCGGGTAAGTAACTTTGCAACAGCCTATGATCTTGCTCGCGGGAATTTATTACCCTTCAAGGGTATCACATGCTGTTGGGACAAGCCCCTGCCTGACAAACATCACTCGGGCAGGGCCCGCTCGGGCACGTCTCACAGGCCTGACTCGCCGCACTGCTGCGGCCCACAGCAAATCCTGAGAGCAGCTTCTGCAAATCGGAACTTGCGCACTTTTGACAGTTGTGTTTCCGAGAATTCCCCGCTTTTTCAAGGAACTTGGTAACGTGTCCACATTTGTTGCACTTGTATTCGAATATCGGCACTACTGAAGTCTCCTATTACAGGTCAGTCAGTTTTCACAGTCATCGGTGACTTTTGCACAACGAATTATAGGATTCCGGCCAACCATTTGCAAGGTGCAAGCCCAAGAAATCCTCCATATACACAAATGGGGGTGGTTTTTGCGGCGTTCGCCATGGGGCCAGCCCTCGCGGCATATCAGAATTGAAACCGAATGAAATTCTGTTTGACACTTACCGATCGGTCCTGTACCATCCTCACAGCTTTGCTGCAACAATCAAAGGGCAAACGGCCTTGAGGAGCTACTGGTAGGAGATGTACAGGCGCGGGCCGGTCTGTATCTTAGGAAAGGAAACCCATTTA
>CAZLTY010000057.1:0-21360 GCA_964562575.1 uncultured Pirellulales bacterium | reverse complement strand
GGAACTGTCGCCGCACCTGAGTTGGGACGGTTTCCCGCATTGGCGCAATAACAGCCGATTCGGCGGGGGCGGCATGACCGACTGGGGCGCGCATCACTTCGACATCGCCCAGTGGGGGATGGGAATGGACGAGAGCGGCCCGGTCGAAATTATCCCGCCCGACGGCAGAGACTACAAGGTGCTCACGTACAAGTACGCCAACGGCGTAACGATGACGCGCGACAAAGCCGACGGGGTTCTCTTCACTGGCACCAAAGGCAAGGTTGAGACAAACCGAGGCCGTCTGCGCACGACGCCTGAATCCCTCAAAGATCAGAAGATCGGCCCCAACGAGATACATCTCTACGAGAGCAGGAACCATTACGTTGACTGGCTGGACGCGATCCGCAAGCGCAGCAAGCCGATCTGCGATATAGAGGTCGGCTGCCGCTCGGTATCCGTCTGCCATCTGGGCAACATAGCCTACAAGCTCGGGCGACCGCTGAGGTGGGACCCCGCAGCCGAGGTCTTCGTCGGCGATGATGATGCCAACCGTTTGCTCTCGCGGCCGATGCGCAGCCCGTGGCACATTTGAAATTGACTATTGATTCGGATGGAGATTGAAAATTGACACAGAAGAAAGACGTTAGCCGCCGTCAGTTTTTGAAAAGTGCGACCGGTGTCGCCGCCGGCGCGATTGTATTTCCTTATTATGTTTCCGCCTCGGCGCTGGGCAGTGACGGCGCGGTTGCCGCGAGCAACCGGATTGTCATGGGCGCCATCGGCGTAGGCTCACAAGGCGGCGGCGACATGCGCGGCTTTATGAGCAAGAAAGAAGTCCAGATGGTGGCCGTTTGCGACGTCGACAGGGCGCATCGTGACCGAGCCAAGGAACGCGTGGACGATAGATACGGCAACTCGGGCAAGTGGATTTACGTCAAGCGGGGCAAGCTCGAAGCCAACCCGGCGAGCATCCTGGACGAGGTCATCGGTCCGAACGAAACGAAAATATACGAAAGCCGGGACCACAAGCAGAACTTCCTGGACTGCGTCAAGACCCGCGCTGAGACGATCGCACCGGCTGAGATCGGGCACCGATCCATAAGCGTCGCCCTGCTCGGCGAAATCGCAATGCTCACGAAGAGCAAGCTTCGGTGGGACCCCGACAAAGAAGTCTTCGGCAACAATGACAAGGCCAACAGGCTGCTATCGAGGCCAATGCGAAGTCCCTGGCACCTCTAGAATTGATTATTGTCCCTGCTTTCGCAGGGATGACGATATTATTGGCAATTGACTATTGATTCGGGGCATATGAGAGAAGAAAGGAATTGGGAATGAACAAGAGACTGAAATTGCTAAGCGTCTTACTGGCGGGGCTCTGGTGCTTGTCGCTGGCTGTCGGTACTTTGCAGGCCGAATCGCCGGCGAAGCTGCGCGACCTGAAAGCCGAAGAACTGCAGAAGATACGCAGCGCCATGCCGGAAAGACCGACGGTCCGGCCGGCCAAGACGCAAAAGATGCTGGTCTTCTGGCGCTGCGAAGGTTTCTATCATAAGAGCATTCCGGTCGTCAATGAGGCGCTGAAGATCATGGGCCGAAAAACCGGGGCGTTCGAGGTTACTGTATGCACGGATGATTACTCGATATTCACGCCGGAAAAGCTCAGACAATTTGACGTCGTGTGTTTTAACAATACGACCCACTTGAAGTTCCATCCTCAAGAAACGCCCGAACGCTGCAAGGCATTGATGGATTTTGTCAAGGGCGGCAAGGGCATCGTCGGCGTCCATGCGGCGACGGACAATTTCTATAACTGGCCCAAGGGCAAGGGCTGGTCCGAGGCATCGGAGATGATGGGCGGCAAATTTACCGGCCATCCCTGGACGGCAGGCGGGACCTGGGCCTTCAAAATCGATGATCCTGACCATCCGCTAATGGCTGCATTCGAGGGTAAAGGCTTCAAGATCAGCGATGAAATCTACAGAACAGACCCGCCGCTTTACTCCCGAGACAAGCAACGTGTTTTGATGAGTCTTGATATGAGCGATCCGACCACAGCCGGTGCCAAGGGAGTCAAGCCCTCGGATGCCGACACCGGAATCACCTGGATCAAGACCTGGGGCAAAGGCCGGATGTTCTATTGCTCGCTGGGCCATAACGACCACATATTCTGGAATCCGACGATCTTGCAGCATTATCTCGACGGGATTCAATTCGCATTGGGTGACTATAAAGTGGACACAACTCCTCTGGCAAGTTCAGGAAAGGGATCAGACATGGAGCCGAAATTGCAGGAACTATTGAACAAGATAAAGGGGTACGATTGGGGTCAGAGCCGCCTGGCGCTTACCGAGCTGAGCGAGATCATTAGAAAGGCGCACGGCGACAAGGCCGAACTGGCGAAGATCGAGAAGGCCCTGCTGGGAGTGCTCGAGTCGGACGCCAAGCAGGCCGGCAAGCAATATGTATGCCGTGAGCTGAGCATCATCGGCACCGAGCAATCCATCTCCGTGCTGGCCGGGATGCTGGCTGATGAAAAGACCTCAGACATGGCGCGATACGCACTGGAGCGGATTCCCGGGGCGGCTGTCGATGACGCGCTGCGGCGTTCACTGCGCAAGGCCAAAGGCAAGGCAAAGATTGGCATCGTCAATTCTCTGGGCCAGCGCGGCGACAAGAAAGCCGTTCGCCCTCTGACCAGACTTGTGACGGGCAAGAACGAAGCGCTCGCCACTGCCGCCGCCGCCGCTCTGGGCCGGATCGCAAGTCCGCAGGCCGCCAAGGCCCTGGCCGCAGCTAAGGACAAGACCAAAGGCAAAGTACAGTTGACCGTGCTCGATTCCTATTTGAAGTGCGCCGACAAGATGGTGGCCGACGGTAAGAAGGCCGAAGCCTTGGCTATCTACAAGGCGCTGGGCAAGGCGGACATGCCGAAACCGATTCGCACCGCCGCGGTGACGGGCATGATTAACGCAGCCAGGAAGTAAGAACCGGACATGAAGATCAACTGTACGATTTGCAGGTCATTAGCGCTGGTGCTCGTGTGCTTCTGTGGTGTCGGCCGCTCGCAGGACGATGCTGTCAGCATGGTACTCGATATTCTAAAGAGCGGCGACCAGGACATGCAGGCCGTGGCGATAGCGATGGTCAAAGACATGCCCGGCGCCGAGGTGACGAAGGCTCTGGCGGCTGAACTGCCCGGTCTTTCGGCGAGAAGCCAGGTGCAGCTCTTGTCCGCTCTCGGCGACCGCGGCGACGCCGCAGCTTTGCCCGCGGTTGCTACAGCCGCCAAGGCCGAGGACAAATCAGTTCGGATTGCCGCCTTGAGAGCGCTGGGCCAATTGGGTGACGATACGACTGTCGGCCTGCTGGCCAAGGCGGCTGCCGGCGCCAGGGGCACCGAGCAAAAGGCCGCTCGGGACAGCCTGTACAGGCTCCGTGGCCCCAAGGTCGATCAGGTGATCCTCGACGAAATCCCCAGCTCCGAGGCTGCTGTAAAAGTCGAGTTGATCAGCGGCGTGGCCCAGCGGAATATAAGTGCAGGTGTGGCAGTTCTATTGAAAACGGCCCGAGACGGCGACCGTAAAGTTCGAACCGAGTCCTTCAGAGTTTTGAAGGTCATCGCCGCCCCTGAGCATTTGCCAGCTCTGGTGCAACTTTTGATAGAGGCCCAGAGTTCATCCGACCGCAGTGAATGCCAAAAAGCTGTCGCGGCTGTCGCTCACAGGATCGCCGACAAGAGCAATCAGGCTAAAGCCGTGCTGGCTGTGCTGCCCACGGTCAAGCAGTCCCAGAGTCGATGTGCTCTGCTTGGCGTCCTCGGCAAGATCGGCGATCGCCAGGCGCTGCCGGTTCTCACTGCTGCAATAAGAGAAAAAGACACTGAGATACAGACCGCCGCAATTCGCTCGCTGGCCGAGTGGCCTACTGCCGAGCCTCTGGGCGATTTGCTGAACGTCGCCGAGAATTCGCAAAACAGACTGCACCGGATTCTCGCTCTGCGCGGATTTGTCCGCCTGCTTGCTCTTGAAAGCAAACGGCCCGCCGAAAAGAACCTCGAGATGTACAAAAAGGCGATGAGTCTGGCGCCAGACGTCGGTGAAAAGAGAAGGGTGCTCTCGGGACTGGCCAACACCAAATCCCGCGGAGCGCTGGAAATGGCGACGGTTTATCTCGAAGACGAAAATCTGTCGAGGGAGGCCGAATACGCCGTGGTGAAAATCGCAGAGGGTATCCATGCAGATCTTCCCGACCTGGCCAAAGAGACGTTGAAGAAGATCATCGCACGGACAAAGAATAATACGTTGCGCGAGCAGGCGCAGGACATCCTTGTGAAGATGGAACAACTGTAATTTTCGAGTGCCGAATTTGGATACCTGCTTTCGCGGGCACAAGTTTGCGATTTTCAAATCGCATATCAAGAATTCCAGGCTCGGTCGCAATTAGTAATCACGTACAGGAGAAAAAAGTATGGCTTTACGAGATGAACGCAGTGGTATCATTTATCGTGTTTTCAAAGGCGGCCGTAAGATCACGATTCTTATTCTGGCTCTGACCTTTCCTTTGCTGCTGTCTTCGTGCGGCGGTCTTGCCAGGGTTGATCCGGTCATCGAAGCGCGAGAGGCAATCGACAGCGCGGATCCTTTCATGGGGGATTTCCAGGGGGATTGGCAATTGGATGATGGAAGCGACTCAGGTCCGCTGGTGGCGCAGGTGATTGCCTTGGGCAAGGGAAAATACCGCGCCGTCTTCTTCGATGAGTTTGACACGCGCTCCGAGCCTCGTGCCGTGCTCAATGACGAGGTTGAAGACCAGAACGCCAGCTTCACCGGGCAGGCCGATTCCGAGGGTGGCACACTTGACATCGAGGGCAAAATCGAGGGCGACAAGTTTGCTGGTAGCTTCAAAGGCTGGGATTTCTCCGGCAAGTTCGAGTTGAGCAGAACGGTTCGCGTTTCACCTACGCTGGGAGCAGAACCACCGACCGGGGCGTTGGTGCTGTTTGGCGGCAAGAACTTCAAGCAATGGAAACACACGCCGTCGAAGAAGAATCCCACCGGCGGCCCCGTGCAATGGATCCGCAAGAAGGGCGGTGTGATGGAGGTCAAGCCAGGCACAGGCTCGATTGTAACGAAGAAGAAGTTCACCGACTTCAAGCTGCATATCGAGTTTCGGCTGCCGTTCATGCCCGAAAAACGGGGTCAGGCTCGAGGCAACAGCGGAGTATACCTCCAGGGGCGATACGAAGTGCAGGTACTCGACAGTTACGGCCTCGAGGGCAAGGACAACGAGTGCGGCGGTATCTATAAAGTCGGCCCGCCCCTTGTGAACATGTGTGCGCCGCCGGCTCAGTGGCAGACTTACGATATCACTTTCGGCGCTGCGAAGGCGGGTGAGCCCGCGCGTGCGACGGTTGTTCATAACGGTGTTACGATTCACGACGAAATAGAGCTTAGGCTGACCGGCGGCGCACTGGACAACGAGGTCAACGAACCGGGCGGCATATACCTTCAGGATCACAGCAATCCAATGCAGTTCCGCAATATCTGGCTGGTTGAATTGTAGAGCGTGGGTTTGTTTCGTTCTGATATGATGTTTTGAGAACGATCACCTAAATTAGAGGATTTTAGATTATGAAAGATCAGAAGAAGACAAATCAGGAGTCGAGCAAGAGCATATCTCGGCGTGATTTCATGGGCGGCGCCGCTGCGGCGATGGCGTTTACGATTGTGCCCGGCCACGTACTGGCTCAGCCGCCGAGCGAGAAGCTCAATGTAGCTTCCATAGGCTCGGGCGGTATGGGCAGCGGCAACACGCGAGCCGCCGCCGGTGCCGGCGCGAATGTTGTCGCGCTGTGCGATGTAGACTGGTCTCGCGCGGCGGACACATTCAAACGCTATCCGAAGGCCAAGAGATACAAAGACTTCCGCAAGATGCTGGATAATGAAAGGAGCATCGAGGCGGTGATTGTCGCTACGCCCGACCACTTCCATACCGTTGCGGCGATGGCGGCGATGAGACGGCGCAAGCACGTCTACGTGCAGAAACCGCTGACGCGTCTGGTGTCGGAGGCCCGCGCCCTAACAGAAGCGGCACGCAAGTACAATGTCGTCACGCAGATGGGCAACCAGGGTCACTCCGGCAACGGCGTCCGTGACATCTGCGAATGGATCTGGGCCGGTGTGATCGGCGAGGTCCGTGAGGTTCACGCCTGGACCAACCGCCCCGTTTGGCCGCAGGGTATCGGCCGGCCCAAAGAGGTGCATGATATCCCCAGCACACTCGACTGGGATCTCTGGCTCGGCCCGGCGCCGAAGCGCCCTTACAACAAGATATACGCCCCGTTCAACTGGCGCGGCTGGTGGGATTTCGGCGGCGGTGCTCTCGCCGATATGGCATGTCACGTGCTCGATCCGGTCTTCTGGGCGCTCAAACTCAAGTACCCGACAAGCGTCGAGGCAAGCTGCACGCCGGTTAACAACGAGACGTTCCCGCTGGCTTCGATAGTCCATTACGAGTACCCGGCTCGCGAGGGCATGCCGGCCGTGAAGGTGCACTGGTATGACGGCGGGCTCAAACCTGAGCGTCCGAAAGAACTGGAGGTTGGTCGCAAGATCAACCAGGCTTCGAGCAACGTGCTTTTCATCGGCAGCAAAGGTGTGCTGCGCTGCGGCGAGTACGGCGACGATCCGCAACTGATTCCGTATGACCGGCATCGCGAGTTCTCCAGAAACAAACCGCCGCAGACACTCAAGCGGATCAAGACCAGCCATGAAGGCAACTGGATCGAGGCCTGCAAGACCGGTGGCCGCGCCACCTCGAACTTCGACTATTCCGGCCCGTTTACCGAGATGGTCACCATGGGCAACCTGGCGATCCGTCCCGAGAACGTCGGCAAGAAGCTGCTGTGGGACGGCGAGAACATGCGCGTCACCAACGACGAAAAGGCTAACGATTACGTGCAGATGCACTACCGTGATGGCTGGTCATTGGAAATGTAAGGTGCAAAGATCAAAGTGCAAAATTATGGAAGTCATCCGCCGGAGGCGGATTCCACAACTTTGATTCTTGATATTTGGTTTTGCCCTCTGGGTGGTTGAAGAGAGTTACTAGTTGTTAAGAAAAAGGAAGATAGCAGTGAAGAATCAAAAAGAACCGGACGTGTACGCTGGTATTTCACGGCGTCAGCTTATGGGCGGCGCAGCGGCGGTGGCTGCTGCATTTACAATTGTTCCGTCGCACGTTCTCGGCGGGCGTGGTAACAACGTCCCGAGCAACAAGCTTAACGTCGCCGGCATCGGCGTCGGCGGGCGCGGGGCCAGCGACATCAACGCGTGCGAAAACGAGAATGTAGTTGCGCTCTGCGACGTAGACGTCGACAGGGCCAAGGGAACGTTCAAGAAATTCCCGAACGCCAGGGTGTACAAAGATTTCCGCCGGATGCTGGACGCCGAGGCCAAGAACATCGATGCGGTGACGATCGGCACGCCCGACCATATACATGCCCCGGCTGCGATCCGGGCTATGAAAATGGGCAAGCACGTCTATTGTGAAAAGCCGATGGCTCACACGATCTGCGAAGCGCGTGAGATGACCCGCGTTGCCAAGCAGACCGGTGTCGTAACCCAGATGGGCAACCAGGGACATGCTGGCGAAGGGCTGCGTCTGACCTACGAATTCATCCACGATGGCGCCATCGGCACGATCAGGGAAGTGCACGTCTGGAGTGACAGAGCCGGCACGGCCGAGAGGCCCTGGTGGCCTCAGGGCATCGACCGGCCCAAAGATACACCCTCGGTTCCGGAGACCCTGGACTGGGACCTTTGGCTCGGTCCCGCTCGTTGGCGGCCTTATCATTCCGCCTACGTGCCCCACGATTGGAGAGGATGGTTCGACTATGGCTGCGGCGCACTGGGCGACATGGCTGTTCACAATGCAGACCCGGCCTTCTTCTGCCTGGACCTCGGGGCGCCGATCGCCGCCGAGGCCGAGTCAAGCCCGGTCAACAATGAGACGTTCCCGTTGTGGTCGATCATCAAGTATTACTTCGCGGCCAAGGGCGACCGCCCCGCAGTGAAGATGACATGGTATGACGGTGGAAAGAAGCCGCCAAATCCGCCTGAACTCAAGGGTCGCGAACTCAAAAGCAATGGAATCTTGTTTGTCGGCAGCAAGGGCAAGATTCTCTGCGGCAGCCATGCCGGATCGCCGGCGTTGTTGCCCGAAGAGTTGAGCCGGTCGTATAAGAAACCGGCGAAGACGCTGAAACGCTCCCCGGGTCATCACCAGGAGTGGATCCAGGCGTGCAAAGACAACAGACCGCAGGATGCCAAGGCGGGCTTCTGGTATTCGGGTCCGTTCACCGAGGCTCTGCTTGTTGGAAATCTCGCTGTCAGATTGGGCAGGCGAGTCGAGTGGAACGCCGAGACGATGAGATCTCCCAACGTACCCGAGGCGGACAACTACATTACAAAGTTCTACCGTGCCGGATGGGCGATTTGAGTAAATTAAAAATCAAAGTGCAAAGTGTAAAATTATGGAAGTCATCCGCCGAAGGCGGATTCCGCCATTTTTATTTTTGATATCTAATATTTGATTTTGGCTCAGGGGTGTTCTCATGAGAAATCGAGGACGAGCAGGCGTCACGTGCGGCGCAAAGTTGTCGCGGCGCAATTTCGTGGCTGCAACGACAGCCGCGGCGGCGTTTACGATTGTTGGGCGCAATGCTCTTGGCGGACGTCGTCATGTCCCGCCGAGCGAAAAGCTCAACATAGCCGGCATTGGCGTTGGCGGCCGAGGGGCCGGCGACCTCGATGCGGTTAGCAGCGAGAACATTGTCGCTCTGTGCGACGTTGACCAGAGACGCGCCGCCGATACGTTTAAGCGCTACCCCGGCGCCCCCAGGTACAAAGATTTTCGCAGGATGCTGGACAAAGAGGACAAGAATATCGACGCGGTCATCGTCGCGACGCCGGATCATGTTCATGCTGTTGCGTCTATGGCGGCGATCAAGCGCGGCAAGCATGTGTACTGTGAAAAGCCGCTGGCCCATTCGATCTACGAGGTCCGCAGGGTGACCGAGGCGGCGAGAGAGGCTGGCGTGGCGACGCAGTTGGGCAACCAGGGCCAGGCCTCCGAAGGCACGCGCCTGGTGTGCGAATTCATCGCCGCTGATGCAATCGGGCCGGTCCACGAGGTCCACTCCTGGTCCAACAGGCCGATCTCGCCCCGCGGGATTGATCGACCCAAGGATACTCACCCCGTGCCCCAAGGTCTCGACTGGGACCTGTGGCTCGGACCGGCGCCGAAGCGACCATACCATCCGTGCTATCTGCCGTTTACGTGGCGAGGATGGTGGGATTTCGGAACAGGTGTCCTGGGTGATATCGGTTGCCATCAGATGGCTCCGATTTTCCGGGCTCTCAAACTCGGCTATCCCACGAGTGTCGAGGCCTGTTCGAGCGGAGTCAATTCCGAAACCGCGCCTCTGGCGTCGATGGTTCGCTATGATTTTGGCGCCCGTTCCGGGATGCCGCCGCTGAAGCTGACATGGTACGATGGCGGATTGATGCCGCCGAGGCCCGAGGAGTTGCCGAGCGGTCTGCGTTTCGGCAACGCCGACGACAATCTCTGTATCGGCGAGACGGGCAAGATGCTGGGTCACAGGTTGTTGCCTGAAACGCGGAGCCAAGGGTACGGCAAGCCGCCGAGGATTTTGCCGAGATCACCGGGCCATCACAAAGAATGGATCGACGCCTGCAAGGGCGGCAAACCCGCCGGCTCGAACTTCGAGCTCTCGGGGCCGCTGACCGAGGTGGTCCTGTTGGGCAATATCGCTCTGCGCACGGGCCAGACGCTGTATGAGAAGGGCCTCAAGTTACACTACGACGGCCCGAACATGAAGGTCACCAATCTACCTGAGGCGAACAAGTATATCCGCGACGAGTATCGCGACGGATGGAAGCTGTAGTGATTTTCGATACCCGCTTTCGCGGGTACAAGTTTTCAATTTTTGATTTACGATTGAGAGGAACACTCCAATGAAAGAGAACAGAAGCCAGAAAGAAGGACGGAACGGCAGGATATCGCGGCGTCACTTCATGGGCGCGGCGGCGGCAACGGCGGCGTTTACGGTTGTACCAAGACACGTTCTGGGAGGACGCGGCCGGACGGCGCCTAGCGATAAGGTCAACATCGCCGGCGTTGGTGTGGGCGGCCAGGGTGGCGGCGATATTAACGCGGTGAGCAGCCAGAATATTGTGGCGCTGTGTGATGTGGACTGGAATCGCGCAGGAGGGACATTCAGACGCCACCCGAATGCTCGAAAATACAAAGATTTCCGCAAGATGCTCGACAAGGAGGACAAAAACATCGACGCGGTTGTGGTCGCAACACCGGACCACGTTCACGCTACCGCATCTATGGCCGCAATCAAAAGAGGCAAGCATGTCTATTGCGAAAAGCCGCTGACCCACTCGGTGTACGAGGCCCGCGTGGTTGCCAAGGCGGCCCGCGAAGCTGGGGTGGCGACACAGATGGGCAATCAGGGCCAGGCCGGCGAGGCCAGACGCCTGATTAGCGAGTATATCTGGGCCGGTGCGATCGGCCCGGTGCGCGAGGTGCACGTCTGGACGGATCGGCCGATGCAGGGCATCAACGGACTGTATTGGCCTCAGGGTGTGGGCCGGCCCGAGGACGCGCCGGCTGTGCCCGAAGGTCTGGATTGGGACCTGTGGCTGGGCCCGGCTCCCAAGAGGCCCTATCATCCTTCCTATGTGCCGTTTAAGTGGCGCGGCTGGTGGGACTTCGGAACCGGCGCTCTCGGTGATATCGGCTGTCACAGCATCGATCCGATCTGGCGTGCTCTCAAGTTGGAGGCACCCCTGACTGTCGAGGCCGCCTGCACTCTGGTCAACAAGGAAACGTATCCTGTCGCGTCTCGGGTGACTTACCAGTTCGGCGCCCGTGGTGATATGCCTCCGGTCAAGATGCACTGGTACGATGGTGGGATGAGGCCGCCGCGTCCGGATGAATTGGGCGAAGGCCAGTATTTCGGCACGAACGGCACTCTGTTCGAGGGCGACAAAGGAAAAATGTTCGGACACATGGTGATACCGGAATCAAGAAGAAAAGAAGTCGGCACGCCGCCGAAGCGGCTCGAGCGCTCACCGGGCCACCACCAGGAGTGGATCGACGCCTGTAAGGGCGGCAAACCCGCCGGCTCCAATTTCGACCATGCCGGGCCGTTAGCTGAGGCGGTGTTGCTCGGCAACGTTGCTCTACGCGCCGACTTGAAGGAGAAGCTCACCCGCACCAGGCTGCATTGGGACAGCAAGAATTTCAAGATCACCAATATGCCCGAAGCAAACCAATATCTGCAGCGCGATTATCGCGAGGGTTGGACGCTGTGATTTACTATTGACTATTTGAGTTTGAAAAAGGGAACACTTTAATGAGACAGAAGAGAGAGCAGGGTCAAACACGCAACAACAGTATGTCGCGGCGTGGCTTTATGGGTGTGGCGGCGGCAACGGCAGCGTTTACGGTTCTCCCGCGTCACGTTCTGGGTGGACGCGGCGTCACCGCCCCGAGCGAAAAGCTCAATGTCGCCTGCATAGGCGTCGGCGGAATGGGCGCAAGCGATGTGAGCCAAATGCGCACGGAGAACATTGTTGCGCTGTGCGATGTCGACTTCAAGCACGCAGCGAACACATTCGAGCAGAATCCTGGCGCCAAGAAGTATCGCGATTTCCGCAAGATGCTGGATACCGAAGGCAATAACATCGACGCCGTTACCGTTTCGACACCGGACAATCTTCATGCCGTCGCCGCCATGGCGGCTATCAAGAGGGGCAAACATGTTTATTGCCAAAAGCCCCTGGCGCACGATATTTATGAAGTCCGCAAACTCACCGAGGCCGCCCGCGAGCACAAGGTAATGACGCAGATGGGAATCCAGATCCACGCCGAACCTGCCGTCAAGCGCGTGGCGGAGATCATAAAGTCCGGGCTCATCGGCAAGGTGCGAAAAGTGGACATATTCAGTAACAAGAACTGGGGCGGCGGCACCAGACCCACCGAGTCCATGCCGGTGCCTGAAACGCTCGACTGGGACCTGTGGCTCGGCCCGGCCCCGTGGAGGCCCTACCACAAGACATATCTGCCCGGTCAGTGGCGCCGCTGGTGGGATTTCGGCACGGGAACACTCGGCGATATGGGTTGTCACATCATCGACCCTGTGTGGTGGGCCCTGGACTTGGGTTATCCCACGAGCGTGGAGGCCAAACCGGGCGAATTCAACGATGAGACCTATCCGACATCCACTTGTGTTCGATGGGAATTTCCCGCGCGGGGCGATTTGCCGCCGGTTACGGTCACCTGGTACGACGGCGATCGAAGGCCGTTCCTGCCCCGGGACCTCGAGCCCGGGCGTAAGCTGCCCGACCAGGGTGGGTTGTATTATGGCGGGAAGGGTACTCTACTCGCCCCGCACATGGGTAATCCGCGACTGATCCCCGAAGAGAAGATGAAAGGTTTCAAGATGCCTGAGCCGTTTTTGGGCAGGGGGGAAAACCATTATCAGCAGTGGATCAATGCGTGCAAGGGCGGTCCGAAGCCGTCGGCTGACTTCGATTATTCCGGCCCGCTGAGCGAAACGATTCTCTTTGGAAACGTGGCCGCCCGCGCCGGCAAGAAGCTGTTCTGGGATGGCCCGAGCCTCAAAGTCACCAATTTGCCCGAGGCAAGCAAGTACCTGAGACGCGAATATCGCGAGGGCTGGACTTTGTAGTATACTATTCTTGGCCAAAACAACGTCTTAACTAATAGATAGGAGCAAATGAAATGAAGAGAAAAGTAGAACTGAGCATTGGCCTTCTGGCGTTCGTATTGTTTGTTTGCTGTTTGCCCAAAGCAAGCTCGGCGGCCCCGGAAGACTGGAAACTCGGCATGCAGGCGTACAGTTTCAATCGCTTTACGTTTTCTGAGGCCGTGGAAAAGAACAAGGCGCTGGGCATGCGATACATCGAGTGTTATCCGGGCCAGACGCTGAGCAAGGAAAGACCCGATGTCAAGACCGATCACAACATGTCGTCGGCGGACAGGCGGGCGATGAAGCGGATGCTGCGGCAGGCCGGTGTAAAACTCATGAACTACGGTGTGGTGGGTTTGCCCAACAACGAGGCCGAATCCCGGAAGGTCTTCGAGTTCGCCAAGGAGATGAGGATCAAGACGATTGTTTCCGAGCCACCGGAAGATGCGTTCGATCTGATCGACAAGCTCTGCAAGGAGTACAAGATCGGCGTCGCGCTGCACAATCATCCGAAACCTTCGCATTACTGGGACCCTGACACGGTCTTGAGACTCTGTGAGGGCCGAAGCAAATGGATTGGGGCGTGTGCTGATACAGGCCATTGGACGCGGTCTGGCGTCGATCCGCTCGGAGCCATCAAGAAGCTTGGAGCGGCCAAGCGCATCATCAGCCTGCACTTCAAGGACCTCAACGAATTCGGCGTGCGGAACGCACACGACGTTCCTTGGGGTACGGGTGTGAGCCAGGCCAGGGCGATTCTGACCGAACTCGACCGTCAAAACTTCAAAGGCGTATTCTCGATAGAGTACGAGCACAACTGGCTCAATTCCATGCCCGAGATCAAGAAATGCGTGGCGTTCTTTAGAAAGACCCAGGCCGAGCTGAGCGATGTCGAATACAAGGGCCTCTTCGAGAAGAATCTCTCGGATACCATAATGGAAGCCGGTTCCTGGGCTTTTGACGCCGATGGCGTCCTGGCGCCCACACCGAGCGGGCACGGCACCATCTGGACAAAGGAGCGTTACGGCAACTTCATACTCGAACTCGACTACAAAGTTCCCGAAAGGGGCAACAGTGGCGTCTTCATCCGCGGCGCTGATCTGAGGAATTGGATCCACACCACGATTGAGATCCAGATTCACGCCACCACGGATGGAACGAAGCACGGCCAAAACGGTGCCGTATATGATTGTCTTTCGCCCTCGAAAGATGCCAACAAGAAGCCGGGCGAGTGGAACCACTATGTCATCACCTGTCTGGACAATATGATTTACGTCAATCTCAACGGCGAGGATATAATCGACATGGATATGGATTTCTGGACCGAGGCCGGCAGGAATCCGGGTCCTCCGGTCGCTGCGGGAACCCGAAACAAGTTTCGCTATGCCTACAAAGATATGGCTCGCGAAGGACATATTGGCTTCCAGTATCACGGCAACCCCATCTGGTTTAAGAACCTCAAAATCAAGTCGTTTGACTAAAGGCTATCTACAATGAAATACACGCGAGTCAATAACAACAAAACCACAACCCACCGCGCGAGTCTTTTCACAATTGTGATGCTGAGTATCGCTCTGTTTGGAGCGCCAATGATGTGCTTGCAGCAGACCGCACTTGCGGGCGCCTCGGGTTCATCCGAAGAGTGGATATCGTTGTTCAACGGCAAGGACCTGTCCGGCTGGGATGGTGATACGCGTCTCTGGTCGGTCAAGGACGGCGTCATTCATGGCGAAACCACGCCTGAAAAACCCGCTCGTGGCAATACGTTCCTAATCTGGCGTGACGGCAAACTCAAGGACTTCGAGCTTCGACTGAAGTTCCGCATCGAGAACGGCAACTCAGGCGTCCAGTACCGCAGCAAAGAGGTCGATAAGTGGGTTGTCAGCGGCTATCAGGCTGAGGTTGAGAACAATCCCGGCAAGGTCGGATTCCTCTATCATGAGAGGGGCCGGGGGTGGCTTGTCAACGTAGGCGACTTTATGGTCATCGACGCCGAGGGCAAGAAGGAAGTTGTCAGCAAGGTCTCGGATGTTGATGAGCTTGTCAAGATCGGCTACTATGAGGAAAAGGGTTGGAACGAGTACAGAATCATCGCCCAGGGCAACTACATCGTGCACTACCTCAACGGTTACCAGACGGTGGAACTGATCGACAACGACAAGGTAACCAATCCTAACGATCCGAAGGACACCAGGGGTGCCGCAAGGGAGGGTCTCCTGGCGCTTCAGATTCACCAGGGCCCGCCGATGGTAGTCCAGTTCAAGGACATCCGAATCAAGAACCTGGAATCTAAATATGGCGATGCGGTCTTGCTGTTTGACGGTAAGAGTCTGGACGATTGGCACGTTAAGGGCAATGCGGGCAAGGGCAAATGGGAGGTCGGCACCGCTAAGATGTCGTCGGAGAATCCAAAGATGCTGGTGAACCGGGGCGAGGCCGGCGAGATGATCAATCTGGCTGCCAAGCACGGCGACAGCCTTGACATATATTCCAAAAAGAAGTTCGGCGACTGCCGGATCGAGCTGCAACTGATGGTGCCCCAAGGCTCCAATTCCGGCATTTATGTGATGGGCGAATATGAAATTCAGGTGCTGGACAGTTGGGGGCGGACTGGAAAGATGAGTGGCGGCGATATGGGTGCGGTTTACGGCGCCAGTCCGCCGAGCATCAACGCCAGCAGAAGACCGGGTCAGTGGCAGAAGTACATCATTGATTTTAGGGCGCCCAGGTTCGACTCGTCCGGCAAGAAGAGGCCGGGCAGGAGGGGCAAGGCCAGGCTTCTGAGAGTGGAGCTTAACGATCAGGTTCTGCACGAGAACCTCGTGATGGATAAGGAAACACCCGGCGGCGTTGAAAATAAGGAAGCGCCGAGAGGTCCGCTTATGTTCCAGGGTAACCACGGGCCCGTGGCTTATCGTAATATCGTAGTGAAACCCGTGAAAAGGTAACGGAGAATTAGCGTACAGCGGATAGCGTGTAGCGTATAGGGGCCGTATGCAGCTTACACAGCATTTGACAGTGCCGCACAGTGGTGCTATATTGCACCTAAAAGTGGGAATTGATGACCAAATTGTTAAACTTTTGGAGCTAATAGAAGAACGATGAACAATCAAAAGACCAGTGAAGAACTAGACAGACGCGGTTTCCTTCGCTCTACGGCGGCGGCAGGGGCAGGTTTGGCGTTTGCGCCGATGGTTACGTCAAGAGCCGCCAGCGGCAAGCCCGATGATATCAACATAGCCCTGCTCGGCGCCGGCGCCGAAGGCCAGGTGCTGATGACTGCCATCCTTGGGAAGATACCCGGCATTCGTTTCAAGGCGGTCTGTGACATCTGGACGAACTGGAATCAGAAACGTGTCTCGCGTACGCTCAAGGCCTACAAGCAGCCGGTCAACACTTATGTGGATTACCAGGACATGCTTGCCAAGGAGAAGGACCTCGATGCGGTGATAATCGCCACTCCCGACTTCTGGCATGCCCCCCATACCGTGGCCTGTCTGGAGGCCGGCCTGCACGTCTATTGTGAGAAGGAGATGTCCAACACGCTCGAGGGCGCAAAGCAGATGCTCCAAGCAGCCAAGAAGACCGGCAAGCTGCTTCAGATCGGCCATCAGCGCCGCAGCAACCCTCGGTACAGGCATTGCTACGACAAGCTGATCGACGGCGCAAAACTGCTGGGCAAGATTACTACCGTCAACGGCCAGTGGAACCGCAGCAAGGCGGCCTGCGAGGATTTGGGCTTCCCGAAGAACGCTCCGATTGACAAAGAAACCCTGAAGAAGTACGGATATGACTCGATGCAGCAATTCAGAAACTGGCGATGGTATAAGGGGCTCGGAGGCGGACCCATTGTCGATCTCGGTTCGCATCAGATCGACATCTATAGCTGGTTCCTCGGCACGCATCCCAAGGCTGTCATGGCCAGCGGCGGCGTCGACTACTGGAAGGGCCATGACTGGTATGACAACGTCATGGCTATCTATGAGTACGATCTCGGAGACCGAACCGTCCGCGCGTTTTACCAAACGATAACTACCAACAGCGCCAATGGGTATTTTGAGACCTTCATGGGCGACGAAGGCACGCTCCAGATATCCGAGGCCTCGGGACGAGGCACCGTTTTTCGCGAGGCGTGGGTCCCGGCAGAAAACTGGGAAAAGTGGACCAAGATGGGTATCATCGCAGAGCCTGAGAAAGAGGAAGAAGAGGCGAAACCGGTCTCCGACACCGTTCTGGACGTGCGTGAGACGCCCAAACCGCCGAGCTATAACATTCCGGTAACGATGGACGGCAAGGCGTATCATCAGCCGCACCTTGAGAACTTCTTCGATGCAGTTCGCGGCAAGGCCGAACTCAACTGTCCCGCTCAGGTCGGATATGAGACCGCAGTGAGCGTCTTGAAGGTTAATGACGCGATAGCCGCCGGCAAGAAGTTGGAGTTCAGCGCGGCGGACTTTGCGGTGTAAGTCGTCGTTTCACGTAGCCGTTTTGTTCGATTAATGTTAATGTAGTTAAGAATATAAGGACCGAGCCTACATTGAAGAATGTACTAGTGTTGACCGCCTTTGTTTGTTTGCAGGTGTTTTGCTGTCGTGCTGCCGCAGCGGATACCATGCCGAAGCTACTGGGCGACGAGAGCGACGGCAGCATGGCCCATCCGATCCACCAGATTCCTCTGATCGCCGAGGAAGGCGACCAGATCGGCCCGGACGACGACCCGCTTCTGCCGTTTTCGACCAAGCAGACCTGCGGCGGTGTCTGCCACAGCTACGACGTGATCGCGACTGGCTGGCACTTCAGTGCGGCCGATGCCAACGTCCCGCCCGGTCGGCCAGGGGAGCCCTGGATGCTTGCTGACGGACGCAGCGGAACTCAGATTCCGATCTCGCATCGCGCCTGGCCCGGGACATTCACGCCAAAGGAGGCGGGTCTGTCTAACAAGCTCTTTCTGAAGGTTTTCGGCAGACACCTGCCCGGCGGCGGCGTTGGCGAGCTTGAGGCCGAACAGCCGGAAGATATCATGCGGACGTTCGTATCGGGCAAGCTGGAGATCAACTGCCTGTCGTGTCACGACGGCGATCCCGGCAACAACCAGGCCGAGTACGATACCCAGCTCAAGCGTGAGAACTTCCGCTGGGCCGCGGCCGCGACGACGAGCTTTGCCACGGTAACCGGTTCGGCCAAAGACATGCCCGACACCTGGGATCCTATGATGCCCGAGCCGCTGAACGACCCCAAGAAGGTTCCGCCCGGCACGAAATACGGGCCCAACACATTCGATGAGCAGAAGAATGTTCTGCTCAACGTCGTCCGCGAGACGCCGGCCAATCGGTGCTATTTCTGCCATTCGAACATGTATCTGACCGACGAGCACGCCGAGAAGTGGACGGGCGACGAGGACATCCACATGACGGCGGGATTGACCTGTGTCGATTGCCACCGCAACGGGATTGATCACGGGATCGTTCGCGGTTACGAAGGTGAGGCCGACACTTCAGACAATCCGCTGGCTGCTACCTCTTCCTGCCGGGGCTGTCACCTGCCCGGAGAAGATGACGAAGTCCCGGTCGCCGGTCGGCTCGGGGCGCCGGTGCCCGAGCATAAGGGTCTTCCGTCCGTGCATCTTGATAAGCTGACCTGCACCGCGTGCCACAGCGGTCCATGGCCCGGCGATGAGACTATTTTGGTCAAAACCTCGCGGGCGCACCGACTGGGAACGATCGGTGTCAACAAGTCTCATGAGGCCCTTCCACACATTGTCACGCCTGTCTACGCCACCGGCGATGACGGGAAGATCGCGCCGCACAAGATGATTTGGCCCTCGTACTGGGGCAGCATGAAGGACGATGGCATCACACCGATTGCCTTTGAAACGGTGATGAAGGTTGTGGGCGATGCGCTGGCGGACGTCGAGCGGCCGACTTCCGGCGACTGGCCCACTTTCACCTCCGACCATATTATCAAGGGTCTGAGAGCACTGGCCGCTACGGCGGACGGCAAGGCTGTTTACGTCAGCGCCGGTAATCTGTACAGCTTTGACGACTCGGGCGATTTGTCCCGCGAAGAGGACCATCCCGCGGCCAGGCCCTATCTCTGGCCGATCACCCATGGCGTCAGGCCGGCTGCCCAGTCGCTGGGCATCCGCTACTGCACCGATTGCCACGATGCCGATGAAGGGTTCCTGTTCGGTGACGTCGTGATCGACTCGCCTGTCGCTGCCGACGAACGGGACTCGGCTAAGAAAATGACCGACTTCCAGGACGTAGACCCGTCCTATGCCGGTGCGTTTGCGTTCTCGTTTGTGTTTAGACCGATCATGAAGCTTGTTGCGCTCTGTTCGTGTGCAGTATTAGCTCTGGTGCTGCTGCTGTATGCACTCAAGGCACTGGGCTGTGTCGCCAAGACGCTGGGCGGCGAAGGTGATTAGGTTATTAGATTGTCAGGGTATCAGGTAGTGGGCATCAGGTTATCAGGGTATCAGGTAGGGAACGACTGCAATTCACCTTCCTGATGTCTTGGTTTGCTGGTAACCTGCGTCCTGATGACCAGATATCCTGATGCCCTTACTATTAATTCGGTGAGTGATATGTCCAAAACGATTGCGAAACAAAAACTAAACTTCATAAGTGCCCTACGGGTGCTCGTTTATGCAGCAGCTCTGCTGTGTGTTGTAGTCCAGGCTATTACAGGCTTCATTCCGGTGCTCAAGGGCGAGCACATCTCTGGCTATCCGGTGATGATTCATGCGACTCTTGCGCCGGTGTTGTCTGTTTGCCTGGCCGTTCTGGCTGTTTTGTGGGCCGGGAGATGTCGGTTCACCGCCGGTGACTGGCCGTGGTTTGAGCGCCTTGTTCAGCGTGTCACTGCTGCCGACAGTTCCGGCGCCCAGCCGACCTGCAAGTGCTCGGCGCTCGCCCAGAAGGTGACCTTCTGGCTAATTGTCTTTCTTGCTCTGCCGTTGATCCTGTCGATCATTCTGAGTATGTTCCCGATCTTCGGCACACACGGCCAGAAGTACCTTCTCGGTCTGCACCGCAATATAGCTATGGTGTTCGTACTGGTTGCCATAGTCCACACCTGCGCGCTTGTCCTGAGCAGATCGAAAAAATGATTGCTTAGTCTGTTGTTCTCTAGTACATTTGTCTGGCCACCGGCGCTGCGATAATGCGTCTGTGGCCGGATCTCTATCCTGACGCAGATTGCGGCCTTATCCGTAGCGATAGGCTTTCGGTTTATTTGTTGTGTTTTCTACACAAGGGGCCCTCACGAAGGGGGCGGAAAGGAGAATAACCGATGGGAAAGGTAAACGTAGCTGTCGTCGGGCTTGGGTTTGGAGCCGAGTTCATCCCCATCTATCAAAGACACCCTGACGCCGAATGTTATGCCATTTGTCAGAGGAACCAAGAGCACCTCGACGAAATAGGTGACCAGTTCGGTATCGAAAGACGCTTCACGAAATTTGAAGACCTCCTGAGCATCGACGAGCTGGATGCGATCCACGTCGTTTCACCCATTGCCGATCACGCCTGGATGTCGCTTGAATCCTTAAAGGCTGGCAAGCACACCTGCTGCACCGTCCCGATGGCCACAACTACCAAGGACTGTCTCGCAATCGCCGCGGCCAGGGCAACAGCGGGCAAGGTCTATATGATGATGGAAACGGCCGTGTACAGCCGCGAGTTCCTCTACGCCAAAGAGCTTGTCGAATCAGGCAAGCTTGGCAAGATTCAGTTCCTGCGCGGCTCACATCAGCAGAACATGGGCCTGCCCGGCTGGCCTGAATACTGGTATGGTTTTCCGCCGATGCATTACGCGACGCACGCGGTCAGTCCCCTGCTGTGCCTTGCGAAAAAAAGAGCCGAATCCCTCGTCTGTCATGGCTCGGGCCGAATCCAGGAAGACTACATCGCCAAGTACAACGCGCCTTTTGCGGCTGAAACCGCCGTTATCAAACTCGCCGACTCCGATCTGGCCTGTGAGGTGACGCGGTCGCTGTTCAATACCATCAGACAGTACAGAGAGAGTTTCGACGTGTACGGCACTGAAATGTCGTTTGAATGGGAACAGACCGCAGGCGAGGGTCCGGCGATTTACACAGGCTACGAAGACGTCGAAAGAATAGAGGTCCCCGACTACGGGCACCTCTTGCCGAAGGAGATAGCTCCGTTTACAGGTCACGGTGTCTATGACGAAGAGCACGAGCACACGTCCTTCATCCAGGGCAGCGGACACGGCGGCTCCCACCCCCACATGACGCACGAGTTCGTTCGCGCTATCGTTGAAGGCAGGGCCTCCGCGGTCGATGCAGCAACCGCTGCGAACTGGACCATGACGGGAATCTGCGCCCACGAATCGGCGATGAACGACGGCAAGAGAATTCAGATCCCGACGACGGATTAGCCTTCTCGACACGGCCTGTAAATTTCCGGTCAGCGAGCCAAAAAAACTGGTGGTCTTGACTCGCAACTGGTATATTGCTGAAAATCCGGTAAGGTGCCGGTAGCGCATATTCGAGGTAGTTATTTTAAGGAGATCGAATTATGAGTAATGGAACGTTACCAGATTATCTT
>CAZLTY010000056.1:0-21887 GCA_964562575.1 uncultured Pirellulales bacterium | reverse complement strand
ATTGTTTAACTGATCGGTGATGCCGTACTTGCCTTCGGTGCCGTTTACAAAGATGTTCCAGGTGACAAAATAGAAATCGACGTTGCGCTGCTTGCCGTAGCGCATGACCTGCCGCCAGAAATCAATCTTCTCGTCGATTGTTATCTTCTTTAGCGTTTCGAGATTCTCCAGAATCTCGGGGGCGTCAAAACCTCTGCCGTTGAGGGAATAATACTCGTTCCACTTGACCTTCGACCGCTTAACATCGTCCAAGGCCACGTCGGGGTAGTCGGGGACTTTAACCAGGGAGGGAAAGGGATGCAGCGACCACAATGAAATGTAGTTGTATCTGTAACGCGCGAGACTGTCGATATACTCCTTCCAGAAGTTGAAGCTCCACATCTCGATAATATTGTTCTGCGCCGCATCACAGACATCGGTATAGCTGGGCGTTCGGACATCAAGGGGACAGTTGAACTTGGTGCCGCGCATAGCCATGTAGGGATTGTGGTCGACGTCTTTTATTCCGGCAAGATCGTCGACTCGAATTACCTCGGCCAATTCCAATCCGCCGTACATGACGCCGGCCGCATCTGCGCCGACGACCCAGTAAGTAGTCTGCCCGTCCTTCGAGCCGTTGCGAATGCTGTAGCCTTCGTTCTTGAGAGAACCCGGAGGCCTGACTTTTTGTGACTTCATCGCGCCAGTGGCATTTGCATTCGAGCGCAGACAAAGCACGATGCGCACGTCATCGTTGACGCGATCCAGCCTCGCAAGGTCGGCTCGTTTCACGCCGTGGCCTCTTGTCCGCAGCGCTTTCTTGACATCTTCGCAGGCGAAGACCGCCTGGGGGTTCTTGCTATCAACCAGGAGGGCGACTGACGCACCGCAAAGGTTCGCAGATGTCACAAAACACAAAATGAGCAGACAGGCACAGACAGTGTTTCTAATTCCGCCGAGAACGTTGGGGCTGACACGCTTCATTTGTCTCTCCTTTCAGGGGGCTTTAGTGAAGCAATCTTTGTTGGAGTAACAGCCTTTGAGTATACGCAACCACACAAGCGTCATCAATCTATTTCTCAGCAGAGACATCTCGCTTGCGTCTGGGCAGTTTTTCTGGTATCTTCATTTGTCACGCAAGATGTTTTCGATCGCTTTTATCGGTTACCACAAAATCGTGGGAAGGAAAAGAAAATGACAGCATTCTCAGCCGCCCGCAAGGCAAGCCCTTGCACCCGTCTGCTTATAGTAGCAATTTTCGGTGCCTCTCTCCTCTTGGCACATGCAGCGGCAGACTATCAAATGCCTCCCAAGGCCATAGCCGATCTGGTCGACGCGCCCCCAACGCCGGGCGTACTGAGGGACCCGAACGATCGGTGGATGCTGATTCTGGAAAGGCCGAATCTCATTTCGATCGAAGAATTGGCTCAGCCGGAGCTTCGTCTGGCAGGGATCCGCATTAACCCCAGAACTCACGGCCCGAGTCGCAGTTCCTACTATACGGCTCTGAAGTTGTTGAGCATTGAAGAGGCAAGCCAAATCGACATCAAAGGTCTGCCCGCAGACGCCAGGATTCGAAACGTGGATTGGTCACCGGACGGAAGACACATAGCCTTTGTAACAACCCAGCCGGACGGCCAGAATCTGTGGGTGGCGGACGTTGAAAACGCGTCAGCCAGAAAGCTGATCTCAGGCAACATCAGCAGCGTCTACGGCTCGCCCTTCGCGTGGCTACCCGATAGTGAAACACTTATCTGCAAGACCGTGCCGGACGATATGGGGCCAGCGCCTGGGGCGCAAACAGTCCCAACAGGCGCCGTCATTCAGGAAAGCACGGGCAGAAAGGCCCCGGCCCGCACGTATCAGGACCTGCTCAAGAACTCGCATGATGAAGCAATGTTCGAGTATCTCGCTACGGTTCAAATCAGCAGGGTCACGCTAAGCGGCGGCCAGCAGACAATTGGAAACACAGGCATCGTGCGCAGAACAAAGCCGTCACCGGACGGCAGATATATCCTCGTGGAAACTGTGCACAGGCCATTTTCTTATCTGGTGCCCGCCTACCGTTTTCCCTATCGGGTCGAGGTCTGGGACCTTGACGGAAATCTCGTCAAACAAATCGCAGATCTGCCTCTTGCCGAGGAGATTCCGATCGCTTTCGGAGCCGTCCCGACCGGGCCTCGCTCTTTTGGATGGCGCTCGGACGTGCCGGCGATGCTTTACTGGGTCGAGGCACAGGACGGCGGCGACCCGAAAGCCGAGGCTCAGATTCGCGACAAGGTATATACTTTGACGGCTCCTTTTACCGACACTCCGAAGGTATTGACATCTCTTGAGCTGAGATATTCCGGCATGACCTGGGGAAACAAGAATCTTGCATTAGCTCGCGGCCGGCGCTGGAAGGACCGACGGATACACGTCTGGAGCATCGATCCCGAGTCGCCACAGTCTGGCAAGACACTGCTGTTCGATTACTCATGGCAGGACAGGTACAACGTTCCGGGCTCTGCTCTCACCAGGCGACTTGCCAACGGCTACTCGGTTCTGCTGATGGACAAACGGCAGAAGATGATCTACCTGGCAGGCGACGGGGCCTCTCCCGAAGGTGACCGTCCATTCATAGATCAGTTCAGATTGGCCAACAAGAAGAAGACTCGTCTCTGGCGGTCTGAAGCACCATACTACGAAACACCCATCGACTTTCTGAATCTCAGGAAACTCAAGTTGCTTACGCGGCGAGAATCCGTGGGCGAGCCGCCGAATTACTTTCTTCGCAACCTGAAGAGAAACAAAATATCGCAGATCACGCAATTCCCTCATCCGACACCGCAACTGAAAGACGTGCAGAAGGAGCTGATACGTTACGAGCGCGCCGACGGCGTCAAAATGACTGCCACGCTTTATCTGCCGCCAGGATACAAGACCGAGGACGGGCCATTGCCAATGCTGATGTGGGCGTACCCGCGCGAGTTCAAGAGCGCAAAGGCCGCCGGACAGGTTACGAGTTCGCCCTATCGGTTTGTGCGAGTCAGTGGCTCGTCGCCGTTGCTGTGGCTGGTTGCCGGTTTCGCCGTGCTGGACAATCCGACGATGCCGATTGTAGGCGAAGGCGATGACGAACCGAACGACAAATACATCGAACAATTGGTGGCAAGCGCCAAAGCGGCGGTCGATGAAGTCGTCCGCAGAGGTGTTGCCGAGAGGGGGCGAATAGCAATCGGCGGGCATTCCTACGGTGCCTTTATGGCGGCCAACCTTCTGGCCCATAGCGATTTGTTTTCTGCCGGCATCGCGCGCAGCGGCGCCTACAACAGAACTCTGACGCCGTTTGGCTTTCAAGCTGAGGAAAGAACGTACTGGCAGGCGCCCGAAGTCTATTTCAACATGTCTCCCTTCATGCACGCTGACGACATCAACGAGCCGATACTGCTGATCCACGGGCAGATGGACAACAACTCCGGAACGCACCCGATGCAGAGTGAGCGTTTTTACAGCGCCATCAAAGGTCATGGCGGCACGGCAAGACTCATCATGCTACCTCATGAAAGCCACGGCTATCGCGCACGCGAATCGATAATGCACGTGCTCCGGGAGATGACCGATTGGCTGGACAAATATGTTAAGGCCGGCAAACGTTAGGGCCGTGCCCGGCGGAATTGAGAGACTCCAGAACTGCCCTGCGGCCATCGTCTGAAGAGTCCGCGGTTGCCCAAACGCACCCCCTATGAAAACACAAGTATCTCTCTTGCGTGATCTACTATTGTCTCTCCTTTTGTCAGATGCGAAATCCGCCGAGCAGTGCCGCGGCCAACAGACCGGTTCCTTCGCTACTGGTGGACTTTAGTACAAAGTCATCCATGCCGGCGTCAGGAGCCAGGAAATCTTCTTCTGATTCTGGACTGCTTGACCAGGCAATGATTATTACAGGCTTATTACCCAAGACCTTGCGGGCGGCAGGCGCAAAGGCTCTCGCATCCATATCCGTCAAGGTGCCATCAGTAAGGATTACCTGAGGAGGACACTTCTTAATCCGCTTCAAAGCCTCTTCTCCATTGTGGACAATCTTCGGATCAAAGCCCAGCCGCTGCGCCAGTTCTTCTGCACTAGCGGCCTGCGAGTTGCTTGCAGCCACAATAAGCAAACACGCACCATTCTCTGCAAGACGCAGATCGCCCGTGGCCATCTTCGTTGCTGTTAAGGACAGAGCAAGCAGTCGTTCCCGCCACCGGGCATCCCTGAGCTCCAACTGCTCGCAACGCGAGTGAAGTGCCTCATTTTCTCGAATCAACTGGCTGCCGGTATCCGCCGAACTAAGTTTGGCCTGTAGCATGCGGTCGGCTCGTTTGATCTTGACAGCCAATGTCTCAGGATCAGAATCCAAAGCAATGATATCATCTACCCCTTCGCGAAATGCAAGGCAAAGGTATTCTCTGGACGGCATAGAGGATGTGTGAAGGACTATGACACGGGGCAGTCTCTCCTCGATAGCATCCTGGGCCAACTTGACGCCCAGACAATCCTGCTCAATTGCCGGCACAAAAAGAAGGACCGGTGTTTCCGGCAACATTGCCCTGATTGTTTCATGGTCAGGAGCCTGCCCCCGATCTTCGATTTCAAATTGCTCATTGCGACAACATTCCATCAAAGGCTCTATACTGGCCGAACCGTTATTGTCTGCTCGGAAGAACATCGCTTTCTTTACCATAATGCGCCTCTCTGAACTTTACGCGAAGGTGGCGGCGTCAAACCGCGTGACTCCGAAGAACTGTTTAAGATTTTTGCTCAGATTTCGGACCAGATCAGATCTTGAATCTCGCGCGGCAATCAGCACTACAAGATTTGACTCGCACAAACCAGCTTCGATGTCCGACATAGCCGGAAAGCTGCCGAGAACATCTGCTACGTGCTGGATGCGTCGCAAAATCAGATAAGCAACCAAAAAACATGGCTGATCTCCGGGGTCAAATTCAATACGACATTGCTGCAGGACTGCTCCATCTCTGCGTCGCGATGAAAGATAGAATTCACCCGTTGCATCCAATGTAATCTGAGCATTATCGATGTCAGAACCAGTGGTCCGGTCCATTTCCTTCTTCTCCTGCTGGAATTTCTCCAGACCGCTAACCAGCTTATCAGGCGCAGGTGCAGGCTTCTGGCCTTTGAGCAATGATCCGACAACATCCTCGAGATATGCCGAGCCGTCAAACAGAACGTCGAAGGCGTCTTCATCAAGTTCCAGCACACCGCGTCTGGCCTTTTCCAGAATCGTCTCAAGCTTATGAGTGACTGATGCCGGCTGCTCGGCTCCGTACATTGTCAGGTTGCCTTTGATCGAATGCGCCAGGCGGAAGATGCTATCAGCGGTTTCTTTGCTGCGGTTTTCCTCTAACGCGAGCAATTCGCGATTGAGCCGGGCCAGCATCAATTCCACCTCCCTGAGAAACGCTGAATCACATTTATTCGCATCCTGCTCTTGCGAGTCGACAACAGCTCGCTCGGCCACGGCTGTCGCATCAGACGGTGTATTGCCGTCAGCTTGCTCCATATCATCGAGGGCCCATTCATTCTTAGCGGCTTCGAGAGGGATCGCTGTTTTTACATACATCTGTCTCTCGTCGCCAAACGTTTGCTCGAACAGGCCGGGAAGATCTACCACCAGACCCATCTTCCTGCCGCTGAGTATTGCGGTTCCGACAAGACCCAGGACAGCCATATCGTCGTCGAATTCTGAAATGACGATCTTCTGCGGGTTGAGGAATTCTGAAACAATGAATGCGGCGCGCTGGTGTTTGTATTCCAGAATAAGCACAGGTATCTGCTCATCGTCTGTTTCAACAGCCGGCTCACCGAAGATCTCCAGCAGGTCAAACAAAGGCAGGATCTTTCCCAGATATACAATCGAACGATTTGTACCCTTCATGGTGGTGATAGCACTCCCGGAGAGTGCCTGCGATGCTACGACGGATGTGATCGGAAAGGCGAACGTCATTTTTCCTGCTCGAACCAGCAGGGAATCGGAAATGTTTACCGCGATGATGTTTGGAAGGATGAAAGAGAGGGTTGTACCTTTGCCTGGCTCGGTCTTTATCTTGGTCTCGCCGCCGATTTCATTCATGATGTCACGAACCACATCAAGTCCTACGCCGCGCCCGGAAGTCGTTGAAGTCTGCTCAGAAGTAGAGAAACCGGAAACGTACAAATACTTGAATAACGCTTCTCCTTCCAGACCTTCGAGTGTTCTTTCATCGGCCAATCCCATACTTGCTGCCTTCTGTCTTATGGCCTGGCTGTCGATACCGCCTCCGTCATCGACCACATCTATAATGGTGTTATTCTCCGTGGTACTGATCCTTACTGCCACAGTTCCTAACGGATCTTTTCCAAGTCTTATGCGTGTTTGCTGATCTTCTACTCCGTGCGATATGGCATTGCGAATCTGATGGGCGATCGGGTCGTAGATTCTTTCAGACGTCTTCTTGTCGATACAGACATCCTCTCCTTCAACTTCGAACCTGATTGCTTTGCCCAGGCGTCGAGATGTGTCACGCGCAAGCCTGCGAAATCTGGCAGACAAATCTCCCATACCCACGGTGCGGACATCGGTGACCAGATTATGCAGATCGGATGAAATGCGAGTCGATGTGATCGCAAGGTCCTTTGCATCCTCTGAGAGGATGTGGGAGACGCTGGAGCCTTCCTGAATTTCACGACTCAAAGCATTGAGGTTGGAGCTTACGATTATGACCTGGCCCGCCAGTTCAAGCATATTGTCCAGACTGCTCAGTCGCACTACCATGCTTTGCTCATCAGAAGAGTCTGAGACTGCAATACCTTGCTGTTGTTTTTCAACTATGGCTGTAGCTGTCTTAGACATGGCTCATAACCCTTTCTATGACCCGCTCGGCAAGGCCTGCTGTAAATGGTTTTGACAGGTAGTCGTCAGCTCCGCAACGCAGTGCCCTGATGACGTAATGGGCATCACGGTGCGCAGAAATCACAACCATGGGCAGATGACGAATGTTAGGTCGGCGTCGTATTTCCTCACACAATTCGAAGCCGTCCATTTCCGGCATTACCAGGTCACTGAATACTACGTCCACCGGTTCGGCATCCAGGATCTTAAGTGCCTCAACACCGTTGCCTGCTTCGACAACCTCCATGTTGAGACTACCCAGAACCTCGGACACCGCTCTTCGCATTGCGGCGAAATCCTCAACTATCAATGCCTTGAGATTGAGATCTGAGACAGCCTTGTTCTTCACCTTGCAAGAGGCTTGTGTTTCTTGACTTCGTGCAGCGTTCATTCTTATTGACCCCCATGCTTAGAGACTCTACACTTCTGTACTGCTTATGAGGGATTCTTCGTCATGTTTTACCTATGACTTGAGCCTTAAACGTCTCTATCACGCCATGAGTACAATGTACTAAGATCGTGTCACAATTGGCGTTAGCACGAGCAGCAATGGATCGAAAAGATTTCCACTTTGGCAGCCTGGTTGAAGAAAATGGAACTCGGGACTATTAGGTCTTATAACTGCGCCACAGCCATAGTCTCAAATAGAGTATCCACATGTGTTAGAGGAGGCTTGAAAGACCTTGTGAAAAAGGACTATTAAGACGTCGCAATGAAGGCTCCAAGTCCCACTCTTTATGAGCCGAAGAATCACGCATCTTCCGGATCGAGCAGACCGAGGGAATTTCACCCTCGGTCCCTCCGAGAACCGGACGCGAGCCTCTCAGGACCGTGCCTCATAGCAAATGTTCCCTTTTGGCCATTAACTTGATCTTTTTTGTCCTGAAAGATCAACATGCCGGCAATCTCGACATAAGAATAAGAAGATGAAAAATAACGTTGCGCGCGAGATGCAAGGCGGCACTTTAAAGTAGAAGCCTATAGGCACATAAGGAACAGTTGACCAATCTCGGGGGCGAATTTGGTGGTGGGAAATTCCAGGCAACGGAGATCGGAACAATGATTCTGCAACTACGCAAGAAAAGACGAAGGCACATTCTGCTGGATATTGACACGCAGCGCGATTTTTTACTCGCCGAGGGCAGCGCCTGCGTGAGCGATCACGCTGAGGTTCTGGCCAATATCCGAAGAGTGATGGCCTGGGCCAGACATGAGAATGTCCCTATAATTTCGACCGCTGAGGTTCACCCAAACAATAACGGCAGCAGTCTGATCCATTACTGCATCGACGGCACCGCCGGACAAAGGAAGATACCGTATACCTTGCTGAAGAATCGAGTGAGTTTTCCGGCGGACACCAGAGGCACCCTGCCGGCGGATCTACTGCGCGCTTACAGCCAGGTTATTCTGCACAAACGCTGCATCGATCCATTTGACGAGCCCACGATAGACAGACTGCTCAGCGAACTGCTGGCAAACGAGTTTGTCCTGATCGGAGCAGGCACCGAAGATGCCGTCGCCGCAACGGCTGTCGGGCTGTTACATCGAGGCAAGAACGTCAGGGTCATAGTCGATGCGCTGGGTTCACATAACAAAAGAAAGGGCAAGCTAGCTCTGCGTAAAATCAAGGCCAGAGGCGCAAAATTATTGGAGACCAAGGACCTCGCCGGCCTGTCGCGCCTGAGATGTACAGGCGCCTGCGGCTGCGAGAGTTGCCGGAGGAGAATGGGAGCCACTTCGGATTCAGAATACAGAATGTAGAATGTAGAATGTAGAATCTGCAATTCTTCATTCTTTCATCGACAGACTGATTCGCTTCCTTGCAATATCTACGGCGAGCACTGTAACGGTGACTTTCTGCTGCACCTTTACTATGTCAGAAGGCTCCTTAACGTAGCAGTCAGCCAATTGACTGATGTGCACAAGGCCGTCCTGGTGCACTCCGATATCCACGAACGCCCCGAAGGCTGCGACGTTAGTGACAATCCCCGGCAGCCTCATGCCGACCTCGACATCCTCGATTTTCTCGACACCGTCGGCGAAGCTGAACATCTCAAACTGCCCACGGGGATCCCTTCCCGGCCTGGCCAGCTCCTGCATGATATCGTTTAGCGTGGGCAACCCGACAGTCTCAGTGACATAGTTCTGCAATTGGACTTTGGCTCGAAGCGAGCCCGCCCCCATCAGTTCGGCGACAGAACCACCGACGTCACAAGCCATCGAATCGACGATGCGATAGCTCTCGGGATGCACGGCACTCGAATCCAGCGGATTAGCGGCGTCCCGTATCCTCAGGAAACCCGCCGCCTGCTCGAAGGCCTTCGCCCCGAGACGCGGAACCTTCTTGAGCTGCCGTCGCGATTCGAACGGACCGTTTTCGTTTCTGTAGGCGATAATATTTTGAGCCAATTGCGGCCCGAGCCCCGAGACGTACGTCAGCAACTGCTTGCTGGCTGTGTTTGCCTCCACCCCGACGCTGTTGACACAGCTGGTAACGACATCGTCGAGACTCTGCTTGAGCATAGACTGGTCCACGTCGTGCTGGTACTGGCCGACTCCGATCGACTTGGGATCGATCTTCACCAGCTCGGCGAGAGGATCAGTGAGCCTGCGCCCAATCGAAACTGCGCCGCGAACCGTCACGTCCTGATCGGGAAACTCCTCCCGGGCCACCTTCGAAACCGAGTAAACCGAGGCGCCGCTTTCATTGACCATCACCACGGGGATATCTTTGCCCAGTTCGATGCCCCTGATAAACGATTCGGTCTCGCGGCTCGCGGTCCCGTTGCCTATCGCAATTGCTTCGATGTCATACTGTTTGCAGAGAGACGTTATTTTCGACGCGCCGGCCGCGGCCATGCGATCGCCCTGGTGAGGATAGACAACGTCGGAACACTCCAACTGGCCCTGCTTGTCGAGACAGACAACTTTGCACCCCGTGCGGAATCCCGGATCGATTGCCAGCACGTTCTTGCGCCCCAGCGGCGGTGCGAGCAATAATTCCCTGAGATTGCCAGCGAAGACTCTTATAGCTTCGGAGTCGGCCCGCTCTTTTGTCGCGGCGAGAATCTCCGTTTCCATCGAGGGCGAAAGCAACCTCTTATAGCCGTCACGGGCAGCCTCCTTCACTTGCATCGAGCAGGTCGAGTGTCCTTTGACAAACAGATCTTCCAGTGTCCGCAGGGCCTGCTCTTCGGGCGCATCGACCTGCAACTTCAAGAAGCCTTCTCGGGCACCTCTGCGCATTGCCAGAATCCTGTGCGACGGCGCCTTGGCAACCGGTTCGCTCCAGCCGAAATAGTCCCGGTACTTGCGGCCTTCGTCCTCCTTGTCCTTGACCACGTTGGTGCGGAAAGTCCCCTGCCGCGAGAACAATCGGCGAATCCTCCCTCGCGCCGCCTGGTCCTCATTGACCCACTCGGCAATAATGTCCCTGGCGCCGGCCAGAGCATCTTCGCTAGATTCGACCCCTTTGCTTTCATCGACAAAGGCCTCCGCCTCGCCGGCCGGGTCAATCGCCCGGTCCTGGTCGAGAATCAATTCCGCCAGAGGCTCCAGCCCCTTCTCCCTGGCGATCGTCGCCCGCGTTCGCCTCTTGGGCCTGTACGGCAGATAGATATCTTCCAGGATGGCCATCGTCTCGGCGCGTTCGATCTGCTCTTTGAGTTCCTCGGTGAGCAGCTCACGTTCTTCGAGAGACTTGATTATGGATTGACGCCTGTCGTCCAGCTCCTTCAACTGACTCAGCCTGTCCCGTATGGCCATAACGGCGACTTCGTCCAGGCTGCCCGTGGCTTCCTTACGATACCGGGCAATAAACGGCACAGTCGCGCCACCGTCGAGCAGTTCGGCCGTCGCCTCCACCTGGCTGGGTCGAAGTGACAGCTCCGAGGAGATTTTTGCGACATGTATTTGATTCAATTGTCAGTCTCCTGAAGAACAAGAATGCAAAAATCAAATTTGGAAAGGGACAAAGGCACAAAGTGGCAAAGGCACAGAGTTGCGGAGCTTGGGGCTTCTGATCCCTCTGTGCCTCTGTGCCTCTGTGTCTTTGTGCCTCTCTTTTGATATTTGCTTTTTGATTTTTCTTTCATTGTATTGTAAATATATCGGCAAACGTGGCCTATTTCAAGAAAGGAAGAATCAACATGGAACACCCCGATGACTCCGCCACGGGCGGATTATCCAATGCCGAGTTGCTGGAATTGCAGCGATGGAACACGCCGGCAGTCTACAACGGCTGGGAACAGATCACAAAATCGGATGCCGGCAAAGATGGATTCAACATTGAAGAATGTCGCGACTTCACTCCCGACATGGGTCCTATGGCCGGTTATGCAGTGACGGTCGTGGTCGAGCCGAGCAATGTTGAGCACCGCAAACAGAATCCAAACGCATGGAGCGAGTACAGGCAATACATTGGGTCACTGCCCGGACCCAAGATCGTAGTTGTGCAAGATTTGGACAAGCCGCAAACGTATGGTTCATTCTGGGGTGAAGTAAACAGCGGCGTTCACAAGGCTCTGGGATGTTTAGGAACAATCACCGACGGTGCGGTCAGAGATCTGGATGAAATACGCACCGTAGGATTCAAGGCGATTGCAAAACGCCTGTGCGTGGGGCACGCCTACAGCCACCCCGTGCGCTGGAATTGTCAGGTGGAAGTGTTCGGGCGAACCGTCAGGCCCGGCGATCTGATCCACGCGGACAAACACGGTTTTCTTGTAGTCCCCACCGAAGATGAGTCTCGGTTGCTGGAGTCAACGCGATTCATGGACTCCAACGAATGCCAGACGATGATCGCAGCCGCCCGCAACGCCTCCGGCTCCTCAACAGAGCAGATGCTCCAGACCATCGACGCCGCGTGCGAGAAGTTCGCCGAGAACAAAAAAGCAAAGTATAGCCCGAATGGGAATCGCTAGGCTCTGTCTGAAAACTCCGTCGTCGGGTGCGAGAGCGAGCGGTTTTTCGCCTGACAAAGACGGCGAAGTCCGCCAAAGGCGGAATATTGGTTTTATCGTCGATGCAGCCGGATGCAGTCAGGCGGAAAGCAAGCCGCTCGAAGCCAGATCGAGTTTTCAGACAGAGCCTATTCCTCAGCGGCCAGCATGAACCAATGCGTTCCGGATTGTCCCGGAAGTTCTATGACATATTTGCCGTCAGCGTATTCGGCGTTGAGCGCGCGCAATTTGCTTGCGTCACCGGCCAGCGGAATCAGCTTCAATCCCCGCGGACCTGCAATTCGGATTCGGCCCTCAGCCGGCTCGGACAGCATCGGCATCCTGCCACCGCTCGAAGGAACCGCGCGGGCGACTGCACTGATCAGTACTTTCCGAGATCTTCCGATTGCTTCGCCGTCCAAGCTGGAGACTGCAACCGCCGCCTTGGGTGTTGTCATCTCGAAGCTGGTGTGTTTTAGACGCAGGCTTTCGCCGCCCACCCATCCGTGGACGGCCTGAGTCCTGTCGGTATCGATGATCTGATAGCCCCTGAGCCAGTTGCGGGTAAGCTCACCGGTGTCGGAGCGCACGAAGTTGCGGCCGGCCGGTATGAAGTCTCTGTCGGAATCGGTAATCACCTTGGTCATCCCTTTGACCTTAGTCTGCTGGTCCCAATCCAGTTCCCTGGTATCAGGCAGGCCGATTGTGATTTTGCTCTGCTCGACGAGTGTTCGCAGAGAGGCCATATTCTTCGGGTGACTGCTTTTCATATAGAGTTCCTGCCTACCCAGCATGATGCAGTAACTCTTCACCGCATCGGCGACGTGTCCCTGCCGATACAGCAACGCCGCGGCGGGCAGCATCCCCGTGATGGCGACATCGGAAAATGTAGACCAGGTGCCCTGCCGGGACGGTTTGCCGAATGTGCGCTGCGAATAACTATATATCATGGGGGCGTCCCAGCCCTGCAACGCGGATATGCTGGCCACGTACAAAGGGGCCGTGAAGCGATCGACCTTGGGAAAGGGAACATTCCACTCGGTAATCGAGACTGGTCTTCCGTATGCCTGGCCGCTGGCGAGATACGAGACATAGTTGTCCTTGAACCTGGGATTGGCGCTGAGCGCCTCGGCAGAGCCGTAAGAGTGGACGTCGATGATCCCGCCTGCGGTTAGCGAGGGTAATCCGTAAAGTGACATTCCGCCCCACATCTGCGTCGTCGAAACCGGAACCTTCACCCCAACCTGCTCCAGAGCGGCCAGCATCCGCCTGTTCCAATGGTATTCTGTGTCAGCGAGAAACAGCTTGCTGGGGCCCGGCTCCCATGTTCGGTGAGTCTGATCGAGTTTGAGACCGTGCCGCTGCGCAAAACTCCTCACCTGACTTTCGAATATCTTGTTGTGATAGGGATTGTTCTTATCGGCGAGCATCAAATTGCCGAAATGACTCGTAATGTCATTCTCGTTGGTGATCAGCAGGCCCATGATCGCGGGGTCGTCCTTGTAGGCCAGGGACGTATACTTATTGAGGTGGCTCATATACCTGGCATTGAAATCCTTCATCAATTGCTCGATGCGTTCGTTGAAGTAACAGAATCCCTTGCCCTCGGCGCCGCCGTCTCTTTTGCTGCGACGCTGCATCTCGGCGAAGCCGGCGCCGATGTGGTCGCCCTCTTTGAAGAGCCGGCCCACGTGCAGATCGAGCCAGACGTACACACCCTCATCGCGAAGGCACTTGATCCAATAGTCGAGCCGGTCCATCACCTCGGCGTCCAGATGCTGAGAATCAGCCCGGTTTTTGTCTATGACTGTCCTGCCGACCCAGCCCATCGAGTCGTGGTGGTGAATCCGCATCAGGTTGTAGCCGAGCTGGGCAATGCGCTTGGCTTGGGCCCGAATATGCTCTTTGTCTGCGAAGATCGCGTATGCCGCGATGTTGCCGCCCCAGAACCGCACTTCTGCGCCGTTCTCAAAAACAAGCGTCTCGCCATTCGCCTTGACAAAGCCA
Source organism: uncultured Pirellulales bacterium (assembly GCA_964562575.1). GTDB lineage: Bacteria > Planctomycetota > Phycisphaerae > Sedimentisphaerales > Anaerobacaceae > SG8-4. Next base: position 8,048 of record CAZLTY010000056.1, on the reverse strand, counting down.
AACTTTCCCGCCGGTTTGTGATTCAGGAAGCTCAGGTCCACCGGACTCTTGTCATACAGCAGCGCCCCGGAATACCACTTCGAGGTATCAGCCGGGCCATAACGTTCGGCCAGCGTTTTCAGGAGCGTGCCCCCTGCAGGCAAGGTTACCGTCATTGAGACGGTATGCAATCCCTTCGACAAATTCTGCCCCACAAACATCGCGCGGATCTGGTTCTTGTTGCCTCTCTCGAAGTAAACGTTCGCGCAGGGTTTGTCGAACTCCACGACTATGGGGCCACTGTCGGAGACTTCCCAACGCCAGCCTGTGTTGTTGGCAAGCAGAGTCGGAGCCGAAACGCTCGCACCCAACGAGGGACTGTCACCGACCAGCCTGAACTCAAGCCCACCGCCAATGATCCCTGCCAGCTCGCGGCCGGCTTCGATGTTCCATGTATAGCGCACCTTGTTGGACGCAAGCGAGCGAACTGTGCCGTCGAACTTCAAACCGAGCGCCGAGACGTTACCCGAGAAAGTCTTGTCGGAACCCTGGGATTGGCCTGTTTGCGCCTTGGCACCAGCGTAACTCCAGTTCTTGGCCCAAAAGCAATAGACCGCCTTGACGATCGGCACCTGTGAGTGGGATATTTCCAGCCCGGCTCCGTCGGTGACTCGCATTTCCCAGTCGGCGCCGAGGGCCGTCGTCGAGAGAAACAAGACAGCAACCAGAATTGTCCCTAAATACAGTTTTTCCGAAGCTGCTCTGTCAGCAGTCCTGGCATAACCAAGCGATAGCATACGGAAATCTCCCTGAATTGAATTATGATTGGAGGGTGGGGCTCGTCCGGTGCGCCGTTAGTAGTCCTTGAAACTCCTCATCCATTCCGGCCAATCGCTCGGCTGACAACCGCCTGCCGTTGTCCAGGGACCACTCGTATCGTACTGTCGATGCCACTTGAATACCCACAACTCCTTGAGGCCTACCTTCCTCGAAGAGAAGTCCATGAAAAGCCCGTTCACAAAACCATCGTGCCGGTTCAGGCAGTAGCGCAGCATGCGCCCGCCAGCACCCTGATCCCACCCCTGGCCATCGTACAGTGGAGGGGCATCTACCGAGTCAACGACGCCATTATAGCGCTGGGCACCCAGAAACAACGGCACATATGCGGCCCCTGCAACGTTCGGTGTCCGCCAGTACCAGTCTGCCTGCCCGCGAGGTTCCCTGCCGGGCGGAGCATCTACCACATAGCCGTTGGCCCCATAGCTTCCCTTTATCGGCCTGACCCAGTGATCCTGGTTCATGTAGCCCCAGGCCATAGTCACTCCGACATCCGTATTGTAGGCTCCTGAACTGATACCGTTCTCATCGATCCAGGGCTTGGTAGCATTCGGACAACAGGTGAATTCGTCGTCCCACTTGTAGTAGTCCCCCAGTGCACTGACCCATCGGTTGGCCTGAGGCTGGGCGGTGTGGCCCGCCATGAATCGGCCATCGTGGTCTTCGGCGTACATTGCAAAGTACAAGCTCCATTGCTTGAGCCTGCTCAGGCACGCAACGCTTCTGGCCTGTCTCCTTACCCGCTGCAGGGCCGGCATCAATACCGCCATCAATAGCGCTATGATGGCGATCACCACCAGAAGTTCAATCAGGGTAAAACCCCTTCGCTCATTCATGACAATGCTCCAACCCAAGATGAAAGACCGACAAATTCACCGCCGAGATCGCGGAGACCGCAGAGAAGAAATCGAATTCGGCGTTCTCTGCGGCAGACAATATATTTATACACATTCTGACGCCGCAAATCAACCAAATTCCCGATTCTGGATACTCGATCCTCGTCCCTCGTCGTTCGTCCGTCGTTTTTCGCGAGCATCGAGTATCGAGCATCAAGCCTACAAGTTTTGCCTTGACGGCGGGGTCGTTGATCTGGTATAAATGAGTCTGCAGAGTTTGTGGATGCTCGGCCTTTCGAGACATCGCATTTGTTTGGCTTTTTCATTTTAGAGGAGGTCCGCCATGTGTGGAAAATTGACTTACCTGGTATCGTTTCTATTAGTGTCAGCTCTGACCCTGACTTCAACGGCGCAGGGTCAGCCTGCCCCTGCGGAAGCAGGGGTCGATCCGAGCCTTGTCGGATGGTGGACGTTCGATGAGGATACGGGGGATGTCGCCCAGGACAAGAGCGGCAACGGCAATGATGCTGTGCTCCTCGACGGCCCGACCTGGAGCACCGACCCCGACCACAGAGGCGTCATGATACTCGACGGGACCGACGACCACATCCTTATTGACGGCACCTCCTACGAGCTGCCGTTATACACGATGGCTATCTGGTTCCGAGTCGATGGCGGTTCCGGAGACAGAGACATCCTCTCAGTCAAAGGGCCGACAGGAGTAAACGGCGCCCTGCTGGAGATCGAGCCGGACGGCACGCTGCGAAATCTGCACCGCTACCCGTTTGCCTCCGGAGGCGGAACTAACGTCTACACGACTGAAGCCTATGACGACGGCGCGTGGCATCACGCCGCAGCGGTCCAGACCGAAAGCGAAATGATACTCTACGTCGACGGCCTGGAAGTGGCAAGGGCACCAGAGAGCAGTCTGTATCAGGAGCCTCTGGGCGAGATATGGCTGGGCACGCTCGACCAGCGAGGAATTCGAATGTTCCCCGGTCCCGTGGACGACTTGCGCATCTATAATCGGCCGCTGAGCGCTGAAGAGATCCTCAAGATCATGGAAGGTGAGCCCAATCCGTTCGCCTACGGACCGACGCCGAAAAACGGCGCCAGGCATGAAGACACATGGGCCAATCTCAAATGGGGCGCCGGAGACCTGGCTGTTTCTCACGATGTGTACTTCGGCACAGATTACGACGCCGTCAGCGAAGGAGCGGAGGGCACATTCGTCGGCAACACAGCCATGGACTTCCAGGTGGTCGGATTCCCGGGCTTTCCGGAGCCGGCAGGCCTGCAGCTCGGCGCAACCTACTACTGGCGTATCGATGAGATAAATCCCGCCGAGCCGGACAGTCCGTGGAAGGGTGAGGTCTGGAGCTTTACGGTACCGCCGAAAGAAGCGTACGAACCTGATCCGGCCGACGGGGCCAGATTCCTCGATACGGCCCTGACGCTCAACTGGGCGCCAGGCATAGGGGCCAAGCTGCACACCGTCTACTTCGGAGACAATCCTGACGATGTGGCCGCCGCCACGGGCGGCTCGTCACAGACGCCCGCCACATTCGACCCCGGTGCGCTTGAGCCGGCGACCACATATTATTGGCGAGTCGACGAGTTCGATGGCGCGCTGACGCATACAGGCAGCATCTGGAGCTTCACAACGGCTGGCACCGGCGGTGGGCTCAAGGGTGAGTATTTCAACAACCCAAGTGTTTCGGGAGATCCCGTGTTGACGCGCCTCGATCCGGGCATTGACTTCGCCTGGGCTGCGGCGTCGCCTGAGCCGGGTATTGTCAATGAAGACGATTTCTCCGTCCGCTGGCGGGGAGAGCTGCTGATTGCCTTTTCCGAGGCCTATCGTTTCTATGCCGCTACCGAGGACGGCGTCAGACTGTGGATCAACGACCAACTGGTGATCGATCGCTGGGATGTCTACAGACTGAACGAGTACCGGTCGGACGCAATCGAACTGCTGGCGGGCCAGAAGGTCACTATCGAGATGTGGGGACGTGACAACGCAGCCGCGGGCGAAGATCCGACTGCAACGGCTCAACTGCTCTGGGAAAGCGCGCATCAGGCCAAGGCGATTATCCCGGCCGTAGCATTCTCGCCGCCAGTGCGGGCCGGCTCGCCAAGACCCGGCAATGGCGCTGTCGATACAAGACAGACACTTGTGCTAAATTGGATAGCGGGCGATAACGCGGCCCAGCACGATGTATATTTCGGCATCGATGCAGATGCTGTCGCCGCAGCAGATTCAAGCACGGTGGGCGTCTACCAGGGCCGACAGTCCGAGACGGGCTTTTCGCCCCCGAAGCTTGATTGGGGCGCCACCTACTACTGGCGGGTCGACGAGATCAACGACGTCCATCCCGACAGTCCGTGGAAGGGCCAACTCTGGAGCTTTACTACGGCGACTTTCCTGGTCGTGGATGATATCGAGTTCTACACCGATGACGACGCGGCAGGTGAAGCCATCTGGCAGGCATGGATCGACGGCTTTGAGGCTCCCACCAATGGTTCGCAAGTCGGATATCTACTGCCCCCCTATGCCGAACAGGCAATTGTCCACGGCGGTCGGCAGTCCATGCCGTTCGCTTACGAGAACACAGCCGGGGCGACGAACTCCGAGGCGGTTCTGACGCTGACCTCTCCGCGCGACTGGACCGAGCAAGGTGTTGACCAACTGTCGCTGTGGTTCCGAGGCTATCCGGCATCGGTCGGCAGCTTCACAGAGGGCCCCGCAGGCACCTACACAATGACCGCATCTGGCACGGACATCGCGGGCACATCCGATCAGTTCCATTTCGCCTACAAGACGCTCAATGGCACCGGAACGATTGTCGCCAGAGTTGACAGCATCGAGAACACACACGCCGCTGCTAGAGCAGGTGTGATGATTCGCGAGACACTGGATGCCGGCTCAAAGCATGCCTTCGTATGCGTGATGCCCGAGAACGGCGTTGCCTCCCGGGGCCGCACGGACACAAATACCGGCAGCTTCAACACGAGGCAGGAAGGGATCACGGCGCCGCATTGGGTGAAGCTCGAGCGTGACGTCGCGGGCAACTTCACGGCTTCCCATTCGACGAACGGCGCGACATGGGATCCGGTGGAGCTTTCGGTTCCGACTAATATCTCAATGGTTTCAAACGTCTACGTAGGTCTGGCGCTGACCAGCCACAACGCGACTGCGACCTGTGAAGCGAAATTCTCGAATGTCACGATTACTGGCGCGTCCGGCGCGCAGTGGTTGAATCAGGATATCGGCATATCCAGCAACGCCGCCGAGCCGCTTTATGTCGCAGTCTCGAATGCCACCGGAGCAGCGGCCGTGGTTGTCCACGAAACCGGTGCGGCGGCAACCATAAACACCTGGACCGAGTGGGTGATCCCGCTTCAAACGTTCTCTGACCAGGGGATAAACCTTGCCGATGTCGACAAGATCGCTGTCGGCCTGGGGACCAGAGGCGACGCAACAGCAGCCGGCGGTTCGGGCACGATGTACTTCGATGACATCAGATTGTATCGGCCCGCTACTCCATAGGGACGGATATGAGGGCAGTTTAGATTCGCATCAACGGGGCCTGCGTCGAGTTTTTCGGCGCAGGCCCTTCTTCTGGGACTTTCGGAGGAGAATTGCTATTCGAGGCGTCGCGTTGCAATGTAGCTCTCTCTGTAGCCTATACGAATCGCCTTGGCTTGCAGGATCGCCATACCCGCTGCTTCGATCGGCTTGGAGTAGAGCTGCCAGGGGCCATCGTCACTCTGGCGATAGCCAATTGAGGCACCATCGGTAGTACATCGAATGATTGCAAGCTCAGGCTTACCTTCTATTGCGATCGTCGGGACAGCCGTGACGGGCTGCTTGCCGCCGGGCCACATCCGCTCGATCAGCTCTTCTTCGGGCGTACCGCCCAGGTCGCCTGTTTGCTGGCTCCATCTCTCTAATTGAGTGCGCATCTTCGCGATTCTCTCGGAGTGCTCCGGAGAATCGATCAAGTTATTGATCTCGTGCGGATCATTCAGAGTGTCGTAGAACTCCTCATTGGGTTTTGTCTTCTGAAAGAACAGCTTCTGCGCACCCTGCAAAGCACCCTCTTCGTTAAGGCGCCTCCATTCCTGCATGATCGGCATCTTATCCCGATACGGTATTGGTTGAGTGTACGCCTTTTCCGGCATGAAGTTGCGTATGTACTTGTAACGCGTGCCGCGGATGCACCTTACGTGGTCGTAGCTGTTCTTGTCCATCCGCTCGCGGCCGGCGACGATGAATTTGCGAGGGGCGCCCTTTTGCCTGCCCAGAAACGGACGGCCTTGCACGTGGGGCGGCACTTGCACCGAAGCCAGGCTCATGACCGTTGGCCCCAGGTCGACCAGACTTATCAGATCATCGCAGACAGTGCTCGGCTTGATGATTCCGGGCCAACGGATAATCAGGGGCACGTGAATCCCCGAATCGTAGCACCAGCGTTTACACCTTGGAAGACCGCGTCCGTGATCACCCCAGAAGAAAACTATCGTGCTGTCCGAGAGCCCATCAGCCTCCAGTCTCTGCAGAATCTCACCGGCCTGCTTGTCCATTTTGGTGACATTGTCGTAATACCGCGCCAGGTTCTGTCGGACGATTGGCGTATCGGGATAGAAAGGCGGAACGGTGACTTCAGCCGGATCGTGGGTAATCTCTTCGTTGTCCTTGGGCCAGTTTCTTGACTCATGGCTTACGGTAAGATTTATCACACTAAAGAACGGCGTCCCGCGCGGCCTGTCCCGCCAGTCACGGCCCTTATCCCAAGCGGTGAAGGGGGCCTTGAACTGATAGTCCGTCTTGGTGTGATTTGTGCAGTAGTAGCCGCCCGCTCGCAGATACTCGGTGAAACACTTCACGTGGGGCGGCGGAACCGTTTCGTACCCTCTCAGGTTCGTCCGCATGTGCATGCTGCCTATCGTACTCGGATACATGCCTGTGATAACAGATGAACGCGTCGGCGCACATACGGGATAGGGCACAAAGGCATTAGTGTACCGGCAACCCTCTGCCGCCAATCGGTCGAGATTGGGCGTGTCGGCGTAATCGTCACCGTAGCATCCCAAATCGGGACTCGTGTCTTCACAGCTTATCCAGAGGACGTTCGGCCGGTGCTCTCTGTCATCACTCTCGGTGAGTCCAGCGCATGAATCCGATGGCAAGATAGCCGGCAATGCAAAGGACGCTAATGAGGTCTTGAGAAAGTCACGCCGGTCCATGTTATGTTTCGTCCTCACTGTTGTATGGTGTTGCCGGTGTAAGGCTCGTGGGTCCTGCTTGGGTGACAGATGCCCAGGTACCAATCATTTGTCGCGCCACATGTTTATGGTCATGTCTTCGGCTCTGACATATTCGGAGTGCCAGTCGATGAACAATACGTTGCAGCCTTCGTTGTGCCGCTGGCGAGCTACTCGTCGTCCGTCGTTTATATGGTGGCTTTCCGAATCCGGCAGATGTGTACGAACGAATATGTCACAGCGTATAATCTCCCGGCTATCTTCTCTCTCGATGATGGGACGCCAATCGCCATCTTCGTTGTCGGCCATATATATCGTCTGGGCCGGTCTCCTGAACTCTGAAAGTTTGGTGGGCCTTCCAATACTGGTTCCGGAGTTGTCGGTTCTGCTTGAAAAAGTCCAGTCGTTCATAACGTAGCAGACAGTCTGTAAGGAATTTGGAACGTTGTATAGACCGCTGCCGGTCGTGGGAAAGCTGTTGCAGCGGTATATCTTGACGCTTTTGTAGTCGCCTTTGTTATGCTTTTGGCCCACGTAAGGCAGGAACTGCATGAACCATATTGGATTGCTCCCGGTGGAGCCACGAGGGATGAACCGATCATAATCGCAGGCGTAGAGTTCGGCGGCCATTCCGATCTGTTTGAGATTGCTCAGGCAGGTTGTCGCCTCTGCCTGTCTCTTAACCCTCTGCAACGCCGGCATCAGTATAGCCAGCAATAAAGCAATGATGGCAATCACGACCAGAAGCTCAATCAATGTGAATCCTCTTCGCTCATTCATAGTGGCTCTCCTGTTCCTGGAGTTTGCAGAGTCGTAAATCAAGCGGGAACTGCGCGCCTTCGAGGCCGAAGATCAAGGGGGCCATCCCAAGCTCGACTCCTACTCCAATATTCTCTCGCCAATTATTATACCGATGCGGAACAACCTTTGTCAAGTAAAACCACACAGATAAAAACTTTGCGTCGGCAGCTAAGTATAGCTATAATGCGGACTAATAATAGAAACGGGTGAGACACACAAGAACGAAGTACAAAATGGACCGAAGACAATTTCTCTCACTTTCGGCTATGACATGCCTTGGCGCAGCCCGCGGCACGTCAGCCGCCACGGGGCTCAATACACGGGACG
>CAZLTY010000055.1:0-21905 GCA_964562575.1 uncultured Pirellulales bacterium | reverse complement strand
GTCGATTCTACGAGCGCAAAACACCTCTGAGGGCTACTCTGGGAGATTGTGTGGGCATTGTGCAGAATCATGGTTAACAGGATTCTTCCCGGCCGAAAACGCACAAAAAAAGCCCTGGATTGAGGGGGGGAGAAGATCTAAGGCAGACGGTTCTCGCTGTCCAACCAGGACATTACCTGTATCGACATTTGTAGGAGCCGGCTTGACGAAAAAGGCCCCTGCGTAGCGGAGGGAGAGGAAGCGAGATATCCGCAGGGGCTTAGAGGCTAGGTTGATGTATCCATAGATAGCTCATCTGGCCGGTCCAAGTCAAGCCCAAAGTGGCGCCATCCCAAGAAACAAGTTATGGTATGCCTCAACGGAGGATCGTCGCCACACGCAAGCACACGGGCCACTGTAGTAATTCTGAGGGCCTTGTGTGGCACAACTGTAAGGCGACAGAAGTGTGCGATTTTGGCAAGGGGGTATCATAGTCAAAGGGCACAATTCTGAACGAGGCACATTGGACAATTCCGCCTTGGCTAATCCCGAGATTTATCGCTACCTCGAAACTGAGGGATACTTCTATGCGATACGACTGAAGGACAACCCAATACTGCATCAGAAGATTGAACACATGCTGACTCGACCTGTGGGGCGTCCACCAAAGAAGCCGATTGTCCGGTATCATAGCTTTCGGTATCAGGCAGCCAGTTGGAAGATCGCTCGCAGAGTCATCGCCAAGATCGAGTGGCATGCGGGGGAGCTCTTTCCAAGAGTCAACTTCGTAGTCACGAACCTTCGGTGGAAATCGAGCAATGTCGTGAAGTTCTGTAACAAGCGAGGCACGGCCGAGCAGTGGATTAAGGAAGGCAAATACGTGTTGAATTGGACACGGCTTTCCTGCCATGATTTTGTGGATAATCAGGTCCGACTTCAGCTCTTTGCTTTGGCTTACAACCTTCGTAATTTTTTGAGGCGATTGGTATTGCCCAGGCCGGTGAAGAAATGGTCGCTCCGAACGCTCCGTGAGAAGCTGATTAAGATCGGAGCCAAAGTGATCGGTCATTCGCGTTACGTGACATTTCAAATGGCGGAAGTGGCAGTTCCGAGGACGCTGTTTCGTGAAATTCTTAACCGAATCCGACACCTGCGATTTCTGGCAATATCCAGTGGTCTGGGATGATGCGTATAACTGCTGAAAAACCGGGTTTGAGAAGGTAGGGCGACGGCGGCAGTGTGCCAACATAGCGGGAAAAGGTGGGTTCTACCCACAAATACGTTGCTTTTCTCGGAAATCCGTTGAAATTGCGATGGAGTTTTGGTAATATGGGACTGGGATTGAACAGGAGTGTCTCACAAGAAGTGCCCAGGCGTGCAGAAATGCCGCTTATGAAGTCAAACGGGAGATGTCAGATAAGTATTAGCGAATGGAGGAGAAGGCGGTATGTTTCACCGATCGTCCAAACGAATCGTGGTCGGTATTTTTACCGCATTGTTGTTACTGGCAATGCCGGCTCCTGCCGTATCTGCCGGCATTATCATCGACCCTGCCGAAAGCTGTAGAGCTGAGCGTGACCGTCCCGATGAGAACAGACGCAGCGGTACAAAACTCGTAGTCAAGCCTTCCAAGAAATCCTGGATCAAGTTTGATCTTGGCGCCCTTGACGTCGCCCACCTCGAAACGGCAACCCTGATGGTCGCCGCTATTGACGATGAAAGCGGTAACGGTTGCCATCTTTCTGTTGTCAATGACAGCTACACCACAGGAATAGACTGGACCTCAGACGACCTTACCTGGAACAATGCGCCTGCTAACGATACCCTTAGTGATACCGCCCTTACGACAGATGCCACTCTCGTTGCCAATTTCGCAGTTGACGGTTCGGCAGGCACCTTGTTTGCCATCGATATCCTTGCGGGACTTCAGGCGGATACGGACGGAACCGTGCAGTTTGTTCTGCACAATTCCACCGGTGGTCAAATCAGTTTTGCCACTCACGACCACCCCGAGGCAGCATGGAGACCTTTCATAGAGGCAACGGAAGGGACCGGGGGCCAGGCAAGAAACCCCTATCCGGCCAATCGCGCTACAGATGTTCCCCGCGACGTTGTCCTTGACTGGACGCCGGGAGAATCTGTAGCTCCAATGGACGGGCACAAAGTCTATTTTGGTGAGAGCTTCAATGACGTCAACGATGGGCTCGGCGGCATTTCTCTGAGCGCTGCCAGCTATGCTCTGCCCCAGCAGCTTGATTTTGAGACGACTTACCACTGGCGTGTCGATGAGATCAGTGGTGCGCCTGACTTTACGGTCATCAAAGGTCAGATATGGAGCTTTACAACGGAGCCGGTTGCCTACCCAATCGCAAATGTAACCGCCATAGCTTCCAGTAGCACCGCGGGCCAAGGACCTGAGAATACCGTGAACGGCTCCGGATTGAGTGATGACCTGCACTCGACGGAGACTGGAACCATGTGGCTCAGCGACCTCGCGGGACCGCAACCGACTTGGATACAGTTCGATCTGGACAAGGTCTACGCACACCATGAGATGTGGGTATGGAACTCCAACACTGAGTTTGAAGCAGGTGTCGGCTATGGCGCCAGAGAGGTTTCCATTGAATATTCGGTCGACGGGACCGAATTCAAGACTTTGGGAACTGGTCATGAGTTTAGCCGGGCGCCCGCTCCGCCGAGTCCCGACTATGCACACAATACGACCGTTGATTTTGACGGCACGCTGGCAAATCAAGTCAGACTTACAGTTAACAGCAACTGGGGAGGCTTCGTGCTCCAATATGGCCTCAGTGAGGTTCGCTTCCTTTACATACCTGTGCGTGCAAGAGAACCTTACCCGGAGTCCGGGGCCAGGGATGTCGACGTCAATGCTACCCTCGGCTGGCGGGCAGGCAGAGAAACCGTCACACATAATGTGTTGTTCAGCGCTGATGAGCAGGCCGTGATAGACGGCACCGCGCCGGCTGTTAGCGTGACCGACGCAAGCTACAGTTCAGCTCTCGATTTGGGCAGCACTTACTATTGGCGGGTCGATGAGGTCAATGACGCCGAGACGCCCGCAACCTGGCAAGGTGATGTCTGGGACTTTACGACGCAGGAATATCTTGTCGTGGACGATTTCGAGGACTACAACGACTGGCCACCCGACGAGATCTATACTACGTGGGAAGACGGGTTTGTGGACCCGGCAAACGGCGCCCAGGTCGGCAATCTCTTGCCTCCTTACGCTGAGACCGCGATTGTTCACGGCGGCAGGCAGTCCATGCCGCTGTTCTACAGCAATACCAGCGGCGCCACGCATTCAGAAGGAACACGCACGTTTGCCGCTGCCCAGGACTGGACCAAACACGGCGTCACGGCATTGGTGTTGTACTTCTACGGCACTGCGGGCAATACCGGGCAGATGTACGTGAAGATCAACGGCGTCAAGATTCCATACGATAGTAACGCCGGGAACATAGCGCTGGCAGAGTGGCAAGTATGGAGTGTTGACCTGACCTCGTCAGGCCTGAGCGTGCAGAGCGTCAACAGCCTGGGCGTCGGGATTGACGGCAATGGGGCCGGGGGCACATTGTACTTTGACGATATCGGGCTGTATGCAGTGGCTCCTGCGCTCTAGGTACTCGCTTCATAGAGCTTTCTGACTAGAAAGGGTCTGTGATGGATATCGGGGGACATCTATGAGCAAGCTTTTGTCAAGACGTTTGCGGGATTCTTCACGGGAATTCCAAATATCAATTCGGCATCACCCGATTCCGGGGTGCCACTCGATTACGTTCGGGCCGGCTCCAGTCACCTTAACGAGGTCGAAACGCCTCAGTCCCCACGAGCGGAGTCCGGCCTAATTTTCCCGTCAATCGTCACACATTAGTCTTCCCTTCCGATGTCTTCTGATCCTGTTTACCTTTCCTTTGTTCTGCCATTGAGATCTTTTGTCCGTACACAATCACGCCGGCATTCAGAACGATGCTCGATTCTAACGTGCTTTCTGTACGGAGTGATGCGTTCTTGTCGGTATCTGATGGATCTGCATTTGTTGAGTTCTTTCTAGCCTATCTTGGCATTCCATCACGATATTTGCAGCACAAAAGGTATAAAACGGCAGTGGTATTTTGGTGATTTTGGGCTGAAAGTAGGACTACGACACCCATCAGGATTGTGTCTCAGCCATATATCTCGCCAAGCAACAACACAACCATACGTTGCCTGTTGAGTTCAAAACATATAGAATCACGTATATGCGAAAGGCTGAAACCGAGAAGAAAGCCCGGCTTGCATGGTCGAAAGATGAAGTCGAACTGCTCAAGAGACTTTTTCCGCAGGGCAGGGCAAGGGAAATAGCAGAGCAAACTGGACGGTCTTTGAAGGCAGTCCAGATTAGATTTCCTCAGGAATGACGGACGAAGGAGTTGAAACACGACAGTCACATTCTCTGCTGCGCCCCCTTCTTTCCAAGCCCGCGCGGTCTACGTATCTACCACAGTATGTTCTGTCACCTTAGCCTGACTGAAATTGTTGATCCTGAACTGCGCTACGGACCTCAGTCTTTTGTTGACATTTCCTGTCCGTCGATAGCAACATCGTCAAAATGGGGTGGTGACAGTGAAAACACACAAATCCCTGGTGACAAGAAGGTTGGCAACATTTGTCATCAAATACCTCACTGCCCGGGACTGGAGTCGAACCAGCACGCCCCTAAGGGCACTAGCCCCTCAAGCTAGCGCGTCTGCCTATTCCGCCACCCGGGCTTTGCGATTTACTATTTACTATTTACTATTGCGATTGTCAATCGGTAATCTTCGGATTTGCTAAATAGCATCCTGAGTCCAATCTATTTGCCTTTTTGGTCGTCCCAGAGCAGAATGTGAAGTCTCTGGCAAAACGCGAAGCCGGCACTCTTGCAGATCTCAGCCACCATGGGGGACTTGGACGCCAGTTCGCCCCTTGCGGCCGCTTGTGGCATCAACATTACCATTTGAGGGTCAATGTTGCCGGTCTGCTCGATCACTTCCTGAATCTCCGGCACATCGTTCACGGAATCAACGACAAATTTGAGCTGATAATGGTAATTGGCAATCAACTCTCCGAGAACGGCCAGGTCGAGCCTCGAATCCTTGTGGATCGTCGCCAGGGCCGCCTCGGCCGGGACGGAATTGCTCAGCTTCGGGCTGATGCTCATCAGATCGCAGGGCACGTCCGGAATGTATGCTACGCCTGCGGTCTCGACTGTTATGTGCTTGTCGGCGGCTTTCAACTCCCGCGCCAACTGCCGTATCTCGAAATTCACCATCGGCTCTCCGCCGGTTATTACCACGAATCTGCAATGCCATCGCTCAACCGCCTCGACTATTTCAGCGATGCCAAGCTCCTGGCCCGCGTCTTCGGCCCAGGCATACTTGGTATCGCACCATCGGCAGCGTAAAGGGCATCCCGCCAAGCGTACGAACACACTGGGCATCCCGGCGAGGAATCCCTCGCCCTGCAAAGAGTAGAATATTTCGTTTATTACCATTGTCAACTCCGATGAATCGGTTCAAATGTACGTCCCAGCCTGTAGCCACAAACCAGACAAGCATATCAGGTTATCAGGATACCAGGGTGCAGGATATCAGTAGATCAGGGAATCAGGGAACTCTGTGCGCCCAACCTGATATCCTGGTGGCCTGATGCCCACCTCCTGATGACCTGATATCCTGGTGGCCTGATGCCCACCTCCTGATGACCTGATATCCTGATATCCTGATACCTGCCTTTCATAATCCTCTTGTTCGATACTCGATCGGATCTTCGAGCCCCGCCCCGGCAAAGCCCTTCAATCTCAATCTGCAGGAGTCGCATTGCCCGCAGCTTCGGCCCTCCGAGTCAGGGTCGTAGCAACTGTGCGTCAGGGAATAATTGACGCCCAACTCGGTGCCGGCAAGGATAATCTGGGCCTTTGTCATCTCTATGATCGGCGTATGAATTTCGTATCGGCCCTTGCCCTCGGCTGCGGCTGCAGTCGCAAGGTTGGCGGTAGTCTCGAAAGCGGCGATGAATTCGGCGCGGCAATCGGGATAACCGCTGTAGTCGGTGGAATTAACGCCGATGAAGATGTCAAAGGCGCCGAGCACCTCGGCCCAGGCGAGTGCGTAACTTAAGAATATCGTGTTGCGGGCGGGCACATAGGTGAGCGGTATTTCGGTTGAGTTGTCCAAGTCGGCCCTGTCTTTGGGTACGTCGATAGCCGAATCGGTAAGGGCCGAGCCACCGAAGGCAGCCAGATCGATATCGATTATGCGATGTTCCGTGACGTCGAGGGAGCCGGCCACTTTTTTGGCGGCCTGAATTTCCCGTCTGTGCCGCTGGCCATATGCAAAAGTCAGGGCAAAACATGTGAAGCCCTCACTGCGGGCTACTGCCAGCGTCGTGGCCGAGTCAAGGCCACCGCTTAGAAGGACTACCGCTCTTCTTTCCGCCACTGAATACTCTCCATCGATATACAATTGGCCCCTACTCAAAGCGGTCCCGGCCGCTTGTCAGCCACTCGAGGTTGAAACGCCCGACAGTAAGCTGCGCAGGTCTGTAGTGGCTGGTGTCAACGCTGCCGCGCTCGTAGAAACAATAGGCCAGTCCGTCCTCTCCGACAGCCAGGTCTGAGTATCCGCTGATGCCCGGCTCGACGGACCGGGCCACAGGCCAGGTCTCGCCTTCATCGTAGCTGAGCTTGACAGTAACATTCTTGCGCCGGCGATCATCCGGGTTGTGGGGATTGGCAAAGAGAATGCGGTTCTTCTTGTGTCGGGGTCTTTCGCTGAGCCTGACAATGCTTGCCATACAGACAGGCTCGGGTAACTGCTCGTGATAAACAAACTTGCTCCAGCCGGTGGCGCCGTCACCGCTTATGGAGACTCCGCGAAATCTCGGCTTTGACTCGTGGCGGATATTGAGCATTACGCGCCCATCGGCAAGCTGGACGGCAACAGTTTCGCTCGGATTGACCGGATTGGGGTCGGCGACTACAATCTGCCCTCGACGCCACGTCCTGCCATTGTCATCGCTGTACACGACCGATACACATGAAGGCCTGTGAGCGTGTCCCCCCGTACCGGTGGAGAGCCAGACGGGAACGAGCAACCGGCCGTTCTTTAACTGGATTCCATGACCGGGGCCGGTTGCCAGAACTTTCCAATCATATTCGCCGCGGAACTTCTCAAATGTCCTGGTGATGTCAACTGCTTTGGTGAAGCTCCTGCCGTCATCGTCGCTTCGCATGTAATAACAGCGGGCATACTCAACACAGTACAGAAAATGCACGGCGTCGATCTGCCCGTCTACAATCGCCACGGGGTTGTTTATGGTAATCTCCCCTTCTCGGGTAAGGTTCTGCTTGAGGGCCACGGCGTTTTGGGTGACCTTGCCTTCGATGTTGACTATCTTTCGCTGCTTCTCCCACGTTTTTGCCCCATCTGCGCTTCGCCGCATCATGATGTCGATAGTACCCCAGTCACCCTCGAGGCTCTTGCGCGCCTCGCAGTATGCCAGCAACGTGCCCCTGCTTGTGGCGACTATCCCCGGAATGCGGTATGTCGCGTAACCGCCCGTCCCGGCTTCGAAGAGGTCCGTCTTGTTCATAACAGGTTCCGCATGTGCGGCCGTGCCCACAACAAACGAAATTTGCGCGAGAGCGAGGCACGTGACAATTCGTCTGAGCTGGTTCATTTGTTCGTCGGCCAGGGATATGTGTTTGAGCCGGCCACATCGTCGATGGGCCCGGCGGGTAAAGTCTTCTGCCATTTCAGCAACCTTTCAGAGAGTTTTCGCACAACCTGGGGATTCTGATCTGCGACATTGTCTAACTCGGTCGGATCGTTGCCAATATCGTACAGTTCTACCCGGCTGCGGTCGGGATTCATCAGCAACTTCCATTTTCCATCGCGCATGGCCAACATGGGACTCCTGTGGGCCATATCACCAAAGATTCGAAAACGCCACTGCCACATCAGCGGTTTGCTGCGCGCTCGCGGTTTGCCGAGGATCGCTTGTGACATGTCCTCGCCATCCGGACCCAGCCCGGTGGGCAACTTTACAGAGGCCAAGCTGCAAACAGTCGGCAACCAGTCCACGCCAGCGATGATGCTTTTGTCGTCCACCTTGCCTGCCGGCGTGCGGGAAGTCCAGCGGACGATGAACGGCATGCGGATGCCGCCCTCATATATGCTCCGCTTTCGCCCGCGGAATGGCCCGGCATCGCCTATGCCGCTGTGAACAGCATTTCGAATATCGAAGTCCTCCGGACCGTTGTCACTGGAAAAAGCGATGATGGTGTTCTCTGCCAGAGCCAATTCATCAATTCTCTTGAGAAGCCGGCCTATCTGACGATCCATATCGGAGACGGAGGCATAGTATATCTGCTTTGCACCTTTGTAAGGGACACCTCGCGGAGCATAACGCTGATAAGGTTTCATCTGCTCGTCGGTTGGATGGAGCGTAGCGTGCGGCACCAGCGTCCAGACGTTGACGTAGAAAGGCTTGCTTCGGTTCTTCTCGATGAACTCTATAGTGCGGTCCACAATCTGGGCCGTTGACTTGGCTCTGAAGTACGGATCGTCGGTCCCGGCCAGCTGCGGCCCCGAAGATGACCTGGTTGCGTGCTCGTCGATCCCGTACTCACCGGGAGCCGCGGCACCATCTCCTGAGCCGAGGTGCCATTTGCCGAAATGCCCGGTGACGTAGCCGGCGTCCTTGAGCAGTCTCGTAACTGTGTGGGCCTTGGGATCGAGCCAGTCGGGCATCGCCCGGGCCTTGTTCTGTCTGTGAGTGGCGAAGTGACCGTGAACACTGTGACGCGCGGGGAAATGGCCGGTCATAAATGCCGTGCGCGAGGGCGAGCAGACCGAGCCGTTGACGTAGAACTGCGTGAACAGCGTCCCATCTCGTGCAAGCTCATCGAGGTTGGGCGTCTTTATCTGGCGATTGCCATAGCAGCCCAGGTCGCCCCAGCCCAAATCGTCGGCAAAGATGAACACGAAATTGGGCCTGGTGTTTCCTGCAGCGGCTTTCGCAGCGGAGCCACGGCAGAGCAGAGCAGCAGCCCCCGTGGTGCCGAGAGCAGCCAGGAACTGCCGGCGGTTCAGATTCTTCATTTCGGACTCCATTTGGTGTTCTCCCTACTGCATAAGTCCTCGTCTCCTGCAACGAAAAACGATCTTTGCATGAAGTTTCAGCAATAGCGTTATTCTACTGACTGCGGCCAAAATTGTCAAAATGTAATGAGCATTCGGGCCGTGCCAGAATTTTGAGAATTCTCCGACCGTTGCCGAATTATCGCTTGCACGCAGCAAACAACTGGGTTATTATAAACTTAAGCAGGATTGATAATTGAGGTTTCGCAATGAGTGAACCGGTCGAGATAGAACTATTCGATAATCCACATCCCGAGCGAGACTATCACATAACAATAAGATGTCCTGAGTTCACAAGCGTTTGCCCCCGAACAGGCCAGCCGGATTTTGGCGAAATCACAATAGAATACTGTCCCGACAAGCTGTGCATAGAGCTAAAGAGTCTCAAATTCTATATGCAGAGCTATCGCAACAAGGGCATCTTCTATGAAGCTCTGACAAATGACATATTGGACGATTTGAGCCGCGAGTGCAAACCTCGCTGGATGAAAATTTCATCTCGATTTACGCCTCGCGGCGGGATGACCACCGAAGTAGTCGCCGAGTACAAGGGAAGCTGAATGAGTTGTCGCTAGCAAAGTTCCGGGCCTAGGAGTGTGTCGGAGAATTCCGTCGTTGGCCCGAGAGCGAGCCATTTTTTCGACTGGCAAAGACGGCGAAGCAGGCGATGTTTGTTTTATCGTCGATACAGCCGGATGCAGCCAGGCGGAAAAAGGGCCGCTCGAAGCCAGATCGAGTTCTCCGACAGGCTCCTATTGCCAACGATTGAATTGGAAATGACAGAGGTGCTAAAATGGCGATCACATTTCACTGCGAGCATTGCAACAAGAAGATAGAAGCCTCCGACACCGCCGGCGGCAAGATGGGCAAATGTCCGGCGTGTCACAACAGAATATATGTCCCTCTTCCGGACTCGGACGAAGAGCTGAAACTCGCACCGATAGATGCGAGCTTTCTGGAAAAAGAAAGACAGCTAATGGCTGAAACATACAAGCTGACACAAGATATACTCAAAGAACGAGAGATTCCGGACGGACCGCGTGAGGCCGGCGGGGCCGTATACGAGATGAGCGACAGGGAACTGACCAAGAACGTGATCATGTATCTGAGGCAAATGGCGCAAGGTGAACTCGACGAAGCCGAGAGAACCGGAGCCCTGATAGCACCCTGCGCCAACCGTGTGACACAGATCCTCGATAGAATAGCGCTCAGCGAGATACCCGAACCGGAATTAGCCGATATTCCCCAGCAACTGCTCTCAGGGGCGATCAGGGCGTTGCGAGCCCAGATAGGCTGATCGGGGAAAGAATTCTGCGGCGCGTTCTAGTCCGTCCGAAAAGACACAGGTCGCCAGCAATTTGCATCCTGTTGTTTTCGGCCTACCGAGAATAGTCTCCCCGCAAAAACCCTCCCATTTGGCTCTTATGAGACTGTTTCTTATGATCTATACAGAAACAGTAACAAACTACCCTATAAGGCTTCAGGTACAACTTGGAGGGAGACTTACGATGACCGATCAAAAGACGGCGGTGCATGTTACCCATGAGACAGTGGGCAAAGTCGGCGGTATAGGTGCCGTCCTGCAAGGTTTTTTCACCTGCCAATCCTACCTTGATGCAGTTGAACGCTCTATACTTGTCGGACCATTGTTCACCACCGAAGGCTCCGTCGGCGGGCGACTCGGCGAGAATGGCGAAGTGCTCTACTCGTCCATCGATGGATTTGTAAACACAGGCTATGCGCCGGCATTTCGTAAGATCGAAGATTTCTACAACGCCGGAATCATCTACGGCAGGCGAACGTTCGTTGATGAGCAGACGGGCGTGAAAAGCTCACCTGAGGTTGTGTTGATCGACGTCACGCATACGGACAAACACGCTATTAACAACTTCAAGAAACAACTGTTCGAAGAGTTCGGGGTCCGTAGCGACCTTTATGAGAACCTGTGGGAGTTCGAGCAGTACGTCAGACTGGCCCCGGTGGCGATCGCTGTGCTCAGGGCGATCGGCGCCGCCGACGACTCGGCACTAATCGTCTCACACGAGTTTATGGGGATGCCCACAGCGCTGGCGGGGATTCTTGAGCCGGCGTGTGACTTCGGGACGGTTTTCTATGCCCATGAGGTGGCAACAATGCGTCGAATCGTGGAGAAACATCCAGGACATGACACCATGTTCTACAATGTCATGAAACTGGCCCACAACGAAGATCTTCATGTGAACGAAGTCTTCGGTAACCAAGACTCTTACTTCAAACACTCTCTTGTAGGGGCCTCGAAATACTGCGACCGTATACTCGCTGTTGGTGACTACGTAGTCGATGAGCTGCGTTTTCTCGCATCCGAATTTGAGACTGCCGATATTGACATAGTCTATAACGGCATCCCGGCATACCAAATTACTGTTGAGGAGAAACTTGCTTCGAAGGATAAACTGCGTCGGTACTGTGAAAACCTCTTGGGCTATAAGCCCGATTTCATTTTCACTCATGTCACAAGGCTGGTCCAAAGCAAGGGGATGTGGCGCGATCTGCGTGTGCTCGAACAACTGGAAAAAGAGTTCAGGACTCAGAACAAGACAGCGGTACTGTTTGTCCTGTCGACGGAGGTCGCACAGCGGCGCAGCCGGTACATTTACAGCATGGAGTCGGCATACAACTGGCCCGTTGCTCACCGTGAGGGTTGGCCTGATCTGTCGGGCGGAGAGGCCGATTACTACTGCGCCGTGCAGGAATTCAACACCAAAAGCCGAAACATTAAGATCATTTTCGTCAACCAGTTCGGCTTCGACGCCCAAAGATGCGGCCACAGAATGCCCGACGACGTGGAATTCATGGACATCCGCAAGGGAACCGACGTCGAATTTGGCCAGAGCATCTACGAGCCTTTCGGGATAGCCCAGATTGAACCGCTGACGTTCGGCGGCATCTGTGTCTTCAGCAGTGTCTGCGGATGCGCCGGCTTCGTGCGCGACGTGACCGGCGGTGAGGATCTCAAGAGTGTCATTGTCGCAGACTATACGAATCTTCAGACACACGCCGATGCGGACATCGAAGATATGCAGCAAATCAACCGCGACGTGAGAGATCGCATTGAAGCAAGCCAGAGCGAGAAGGTCGCAATGCAGATATGCTCGCGGCTGCCCAAGAGCGAATCTGAAATCGAGAGCATGATTCAGACCGGCTATGACCTGGCCAAGAACATGAGCTGGGACGTTGTAGTGAAGAACTACCTGCTCAACAGCCTGCAGAAGATTCACAGCAAGATACATTTGTCGTGAATCGAATCTTCAACTCTCTTTTCATACCCACGGCAGCCGGACTAGGGTGAATCCGTCGACCGGAGGGAGATTACTTGACCGGCCGAGACAATGCAGTTAGACTGCCCCAGTTGTGGGCAACGTCGGCAAGAAACCTGTGATAGGCATATTGGGCGGCATCGCGTCGGGCAAGAGCACCGTTGCCACCGAACTTGCGAAACTTGGCTGCAAGGTTATCGATGCCGACGAAATCGCCCACAAGCTGCTCGAAACAGATGCCGTGAAACAGGAAATCGCAGCCTGCTTTGGCCGAGCGATCCTGGATTCTACTGGGAAAATAAACCACAAGAAATTGGCGGGCGTAGTTTTTGCTGATGTCGACAAACTGTCATCGCTCAACGAAATAATCCATCCCTTTGTCCTGAGGCGGGCCGAGGAACTCATAGATCGGTACAACCGACAGGATCAAGTCAAAGCAATCGTCCTGGACATGCCGCTGTTGGTTGAAGTCGGCTGGGCTAAGCGGTGTGACAGATTGATTTTTGTCGATTGCAAACACGAATTACGGGCGGTTAGGGCCCAAAAGAAAGGTTTTGACAGAAATCAGTTGAAAATTAGAGAAAATTTTCAAATTTCTCTGGACAACAAGGTTGGCCTCGCCGATAATACGGTCATAAACAATTCCGGCTTCTCGGCATTGGTCAGACAAGTCGCTGATATTTTCTCTGATATTATAGGTTTTGTGTAAGCGGGGTTTATTGCAGATCGCTCGCAATTGCTGCTGCCCGTATTTGACATATTTGGGTTTTAGTTCTACTATTCAGAGTTCAAATCCTATTGAATTCCTGCGGGAAGGTTATTCTGTGAAGTTACGCCTCTGATCCTTGCTTCTGGCAACCGGGGAGTCTCACGAGGGTAATAACACTGTTTCACAACGAAAAAGGAGCAATAATGGCTAAGGCGGTAAAGCGCACAACCAAGAAACGCAAGAGCACGAAGAGGAAGGCGGTCAAGAAGGCAGCGGAAGTTGTCGCCGAGCTGGAAGAACAGGCACAACTGGAAGAGAACGCTGCTGGCGGTACGGCTACGGCCGTGGAGACCAGAGAGGCTGAGACGGACACCATCGAGACCGAGGACGAGTCCCTGGACAAGACCGAGGCCGAGACCGAAGAAGAGTCCACTCATGCCAAGTACGAGCGTATCAAGCAAGGCAACCTTTATTTGACCGATCTGCAGAAGCTCACTGTTGCAGAACTGCACGATCTTGCAAAGAACGAGGGCATGACGGAATACAGTGCGCTCAAAAAGCAGGATTTGGTCTTCAGAATTCTCAAGGAGCGTATCCGCCAGAGCGGCCTACTGTATGGCGAAGGCGTGCTGGAAGTGCTCCCGGATGGCTACGGATTTCTCCGCAATACGGATTACAACTACTTGTCATCGTCGGACGACATTTATGTGTCACCTTCGCAGATCAGGCGTTTCGGTCTGCGTACGGGCAACGTTGTGTCAGGCCAGATAAGGCCCCCGAAGGATTCGGAGAAGTACTTTGCTCTTCTGCGGGTAGAAGCCATAAACTACGAAGACCCCGACAATCTTGCCGAGAAAATCGTCTTTACCGATTTGACACCGTTGCATCCTGAGAATCGTTTCGTGCTCGAGACTACAGCCGAAGAATTGAACATGAGGATAATTGACCTGGTCACGCCGGTGGGCAAGGGTCAGCGCGGTCTGATAGTCGCTCCGCCGCGAACGGGCAAGACGATACTGCTGCAAAAAATGGCAAATGCCCTGAGCACAAATCACCCCGAGATCAAATTGATTGTGCTGCTGATCGACGAACGGCCCGAAGAAGTGACGGAAATGGAGCGTAAGACCGCCGACGACGTGGAAGTCATCAGTTCGACTTTCGATGAGCCGGCCGCACGTCACTGTCAAATTGCCGAGGTCGTAATCGAGAAGGCAAAGCGGCTCATCGAGTACGGCCAGGACGTGGTGATCCTGCTCGACTCAATAACCCGCCTGGCACGTGCATACAATACGGAGATGCCTCACTCGGGTAGAATTCTGACCGGTGGTGTTGACGCCGGGGCAATGCAGATGCCCAAGAGATTTTTCGGCGCGGCAAGAAACGTCGAAGAAGGCGGTTCGCTCACTATTTTCGCCACAGCACTGATCGATACAGGCTCGAAAATGGACGACGTGATCTTCGAAGAGTTCAAGGCAACCGGAAACATGGAATTGCACCTTGACAGGCGTCTTGTTGACAGGCGAACGTACCCGGCCATCGACATCAGCCGAAGCGGCACCAGGCGGGAAGAACTTCTGCTCGATCCCAAAGAGCTTCAGCTCGTGTACAGGCTGAGAAGGGTCCTGAGCGAATTGAACCCAGTCGAAGCAGTGGAACTGCTCAAGAGCCGGTTGGCCAAGACGCGAACCAACGGTGAGTTCCTGATGACGATGAACCTCGATTAGGTTCTACGCCGACACTACAGAGTACCTGATCGGTGCTTGATTGTTTGCTTTACGCTGTTGTTCGTTTCTATTAGGATAATATTCCGGCTGCCGTACTGGGCCGGAATTTCTTTTTCTTGTCGATTCTCGAACCTTGATACGCTATGGCTGAACAACTATCGAAAACCTATGACCCGGCAACTGTCGAGGGACAGGTAAACCAGATATGGTCTTCGCATTCCTACTTTCACGCCGAGCCACACGCCGATGGCGGTGACCGAGCGACGTACACGATCGTCATACCACCGCCCAACGTCACCGCGCCGCTGCACCTGGGTCACGCACTGAATAACACGTTGCAGGACATTCTGATTCGCGTCAGACGGATGCAGAACTACAACACGCTGTGGATGCCGGGTACCGACCACGCGGGTATTGCCACGCAGACAGTCGTTGAGAAGCGGATACTCTCGGAAGAAGGAAGACGGCGCACGGACTTCGAGCGGGCGGAATTTGTCCGGCGAGTTCAGGCATGGAAGGACGAATATGAGGGCCGGATTATAGGCCAGTTGAAGGCGATGGGCTGTTCCTGTGATTGGGAGCGAACCCGATTCACAATGGACGAGGTCTGTGCCAAAGCTGTGCGCAGCACATTCTTCAAGCTCTTCAAAGACGGCCTGATCTATCGCGGCAAGAGGCTTGTCAACTGGGACCCCGCAACTGAGACGGTGCTGGCCGACGACGAAGTCGAGCATGAGACCGTACAGGGACATTTTTGGCATTTGAAATATCCGCTTGTTGAACCCGTTGAGATAGACGGCGAGAAAATCGAATGCGTCACGGTCGCCACGACCCGCCCGGAAACGATGCTCGGTGACACCGCCGTCGCGATGAACCCGAGCGACAAACGTGCTGAATGTCTGGTCGGCAGGAAAGTCCGCCTTCCGATCGTGGGTCGGCTGATCCCGATCATCGCCGACGAGCACGTTGTCATGCCCGACCCAGACAGCGAGGATGAGAAAGCACGGTTTTCCACGGGATTTCTAAAGGTCACCCCTGCTCATGATCCGGACGACTGGCAGATCGGCCAGAGGCACAAGCTGGATATTATCAACGTCATGGCGCCGGACGGATCAATAAGCGACAAGCACGGATGGGAAGATGCCGATGAGCCCGAGGCCCAGTCTCTGCTCGGCATGGACCGCTTCGAGGCGCGCGAAGCGATTGTCGAGTGGTTCCGAACGGAAAAGCTGCTTGAAGACGTTCGCGAATACGTCCACGAAATCGGGCACAGCTATCGCAGTCACGTGCCGATAGAGCCTTATCTGTCGGACCAGTGGTATATCGCCGTCAAGAAGTCGATCGAACACTTGAGCGAGAAGTTCGGCCAGGGCCTTATCGAGGGGACAGACGTTCCGGTTAATTCTCTCGCTGGTCTGGCTCTCAAGCCACTGCTCGACAGCCGCCTGCGATTCATCCCGGACCGCTACGCCAAGACATACCAGGCTTGGCTGGAGAACCTGCGAGACTGGCCCATCAGCCGCCAGCTTTGGTGGGGACACAGAATACCTGTGTGGTCCAAGGCCGGCAACAAGGCGCAATTGCTGGGTGAGCTTTCAAAGTTTGCCGATAACGTCCATTCGGTAACTATGGATTCCGACGAGGGCGCGGTTGCGTATGCCAGCGTTGGACCGGGAAATGACGCTATCGAACAGCAGTTCAAAGCTGAAGGGTGGACGCAGGATGAGGACGTGCTGGATACGTGGTTCTCTTCGGCGCTTTGGCCTTTCAGCACGCTC
This sequence comes from uncultured Pirellulales bacterium, assembly GCA_964562575.1. Classification (GTDB taxonomy): domain Bacteria; phylum Planctomycetota; class Phycisphaerae; order Sedimentisphaerales; family Anaerobacaceae; genus SG8-4. The sequence continues at coordinate 5,237 of CAZLTY010000055.1, read as the reverse complement.
GGTTGGCCGGATGAGACGCCTGAGTTGAAGACATTCTATCCGGGCAACGTCCTCTGCACGGCTCGTGAGATAATCACCCTCTGGGTCTCGCGCATGGTAATGATGGGCCAATACTGTGCGGGCGACATCCCGTTTAGCGACGTATATATTCACGCAATGATACAGGACGGCCAGGGGCGCAAGATGTCCAAGAGTCTCGGCAACGGCATAGATCCTCTGGTGGCCATCGACAGCCACGGGGTCGATGCGATGCGTTTTACGCTGGCCAGCATGACCACGGATACGCAGGACATCAGGATGCCCGTGGAGGCGATGACATTGCCCGATGGGCGCACGGTAAATACGTCCCCGAAGTTCGACGTCGGGCGAAACTTCTGCAACAAGCTCTGGAACGCTTCGCGTTTTGCCCTGATGAATCTCGAAGGGATGGATCCTGCCGGATTCGACCCTGAGAAGACGGATATTACCGACAAGTGGATCCTGTCCAGGCTGGCTGAGACGATTTCCGAAGTTACGGAATCTCTGGAGCAGTTCAAGTACAGCGAGCCTTTGGCAGCGCTCTACAGATTCTTCTGGAACGATTTGTGCGACTGGTATCTCGAATGGGCAAAGCCGAGGATGCATGATGAAAAAACAAAGCCAATTGCCCAGAACGTTTTGGCTTTCGCACTAGACCAGATTTTGCGCCTGTTGCATCCTTTTGTGCCGTTCATTACCGAGGGGATATTCCAGAAGCTAAACGAGGTCGCACCGGTTAGAGGTCTTGCGGGCCTGGCGGAGGCGAAAAGCTCGGAATCGCTGGTGATGGCTGCATGGCCGAAAGAAATTGACTCCCTGCGGGATCCGGATTCTGCCAAGCAGATTGAGATTGTGCAGGAGATTGTCAGGGCCATCCGGGAGGTCAGAAACAACAGGAATATCCCCCCGAAAGTGCCTTTGGTCGTGTCGGCGAGAGCGCAGCAGGAAATTGTCGATGTCCTCAACAGCAGCGCCGGACTCATCGCGCAGTCCGCCGGCGTCAAAGAATTTCAAGCCGGCGCCAACATCGAAAAACCGGCCAATGCCGCTGTTGCCGTCGCGGATGTGGCGGAGGTCTATGTGCACGATGCGGTTGATCCGCAGGCCGAACGACTGCGATTCGAGAAACAGAAGCAGCAGATAGAAAAGGCAAAGAGCGCGGTCGAGGCCAAACTGGCCAACGAAAATTTTGTCACCAGGGCAAAGCCGCAAGTCGTGGCTCAGGCTAAGGATAAGCTCGCTCAGCTCACGGAACAATTAAAGACCGTTGACAGGCACCTCTCGGAATTGGACAATGGCGCGTGAGCAAGCTTATACTTGTTACAGTGCTCCCGATTGAGAATTCTCGTTCTTGCGCGGGTAAGTCGCTTTAGTAACAGGTTATGGCTTTGCTCGCGGGAATTTACTACCCTGAAGGGTATCAACCGGATAAAGGTGACGCTAAAATGGAATTGGAAGCCGAGTTATCTCGCATAATCATAAATGAGATGTCCGACCAGCAGGTGATCGTCCTCAAGGAGCGTACCGGCGAGCGGAGTTTTCCTATCGTGATCGGCATAGTCGAGATTTTTGCGATCGACCGCCGATTGAAAGGCATCGCACCGGCCCGCCCGATGACGCATGACTTGCTCGCAAGCGTGATTGAGAATCTCGGCGCCCAAATAGAAAAGATAGTCATAAGTGATCTGCGTCACCACGTATTCTACGCAAGGATACATCTGATCCTGAACGGCCGGACAATCGAAATCGACGCCCGCCCTTCCGATGCGATCGCCTTGGGTGTCGCGACAGACGCGCCTATTTATGTTGCTGATCATGTTTTTGAGCAGGCTGCTCAATAAGAAAAGTCGAAATCATCAGCAGTCCTACCCCGACACAAAGCAGAGCGTCGGCGACATTGAAAGTATGCCAGTGGTAGCTTCGGTAATAGAGGTCGATGAAGTCTCGCACCAGGCCGTCGTTGAAAGCCCTGTCATACAAATTGCCGCAAACCCCCGCGGCGAAAAGTCCCAGAGCAATATTGACCAGTTTCTGCCGGTTTCCCCCGAAGAGGAAGACCCCGAGAATCGCTACCATCGCGATGCTTGAAATAGCCGTCAGGAAATAGGACTTACCGGCAAACAGCCCAAAAGCGGCGCCATTGTTCTCAGCTCGCACGAATTGGAGCAAGCCATCTATGACGCGATATACCTCGTACGGCTCCAGCCGCTCGAATGCGGCCTTTTTGGTCCACAAATCCAGCAGCAGCCCGCCGATCGTTAGAGGCCAAAAGATGAGATGTGTTCTTCTCTCCGGCAGCAGGTTCGCCAGGTATTTTAGAGTGAATAGGCTCAGGCTCGGTCGGACACCATCATCATTTGTCTTTGCTTCGGTCATAGTCGGTGTTTATCGTGCCGCATTCGTCGCCGGTGCTAACTGTTTACAGCTTGTTTTCAATCGGCTGGGCATTATATCACAGCAAGTGCCGTTGTCAAAACCTTTTAGAACAGCGTTAAATTATGTTCTATCAGATGCTCTGTAAATGTTTGACATGCTCGATGCGAGCCTGTATCATACTGCGAATATCGATCGGACCTGTGAAAATGTAGACGAGGCAGTGCCTCGTCTTTATTGCTTTTGCTTGAAAGGTGCCTTTGGCCATGGCAAAACGAAAAACAACGTTGAAGAATAGACCGTTTGTGCTGATCATCCGCGACGGCTGGGGCTACAACCCCGATAGCTCGCAAGACGAATACAACACTGTCAAGCAGGCGAGTACGCCGGTGGACGACATGCTGATGGCGGAGTACCCGAACTGTCTTGTCCATACCAGCGGACTGGACGTTGGCCTGCCGGCCGGCACAATGGGCAACAGCGAGGTCGGACATCAGAATATCGGCGCAGGCAGAATCGTCCCGCAGGAATCCGTGAGAATCAGCAAGACGATTCAGGACGGCTCTTTCTTCGAGAGCAAAGAGTTCTTGAATCTGATCAAATTCATCAAGCGCAATAACGGCAAGATGCACATCATGGGGCTGTGCAGTGACATCGGTGTGCACTCGTTGCTGGACCACCTCTACGGATTGCTCGAGCTGGCAAGACGAAACGCCGTAGAGGATGTTTTCATTCATGCTTTCACCGACGGTCGTGATTCGCCGCCTGACAGCGGCGCCGGCTACGTAGCCGGTATCGAAAAGAAGGCCCAGGAAATAGGCGCGGGCAAAATAGCCTCGGTAATGGGCAGATTCTACGCGATGGACCGTGACAGCCGGTGGGACCGCGTGCAAAGAGCTTACGAATGTATGAGAACGGGCAAAGGGATCAAGGCGAGCAGCACAGCCGAGGCGATCGCCAAGAGCTATGAAAATGAAGTAGCCGATGAATTTATCGAGCCAACGTGTATTGTCAATGCCGACGATGAGCCGATAGCAACGATAGAAGATGGCGACGGCGTGGTGTTCTTCAACTTCCGCGGCGACAGGCCCCGTGAGATCACCCGGGCTATCGTCGAGCCGAACTTCAAAGAATTCGCCAGAGCCGCTAAGCCGGATGTTTATTTCGTTTGCATGACCGAATATGACGCAAACATACCGGCGCCCGTTGCATTTCCGAAGCTGCCGAAAATGAAAAACATCCTGGCGGCCTACTGGGCCTCGCAGGGACTGCGGCAATTCCGTTGCGCCGAGACGGAAAAGTATGCGCATGTCACTTTCTTCTTCAATGATTATGCCGATAAGCCTTTCCCCGGTGAAGACAGGCAAATCGTGCCTTCGCCCCGAGTTCGCACGTACGACCTGAAGCCGGAGATGAGTGCGCAGGAGGTCGCCGACGTTGTGCTCGAGAGACTCGACTCGGACAAATACGATGTGATCGTGGTCAATTTTGCCAATCCCGACATGGTCGGCCACACTGGCATATTGGCCGCTTCGATCAAGGCCGCCGAGACGGTGGACCAATGCGTGGCCCGGATATTGGACAAAGTCAAGAGTCTGGGCGGCTCGGCGATTATCACCGCCGATCACGGCAACTTTGAGAAAATGATTGACGACAGCGGCGAGGGGCCGCATACGGCCCATACCATCGGCGACGTACCGTTGGTCATATTCGACGAACGACTTAAGGGCAGTAAGCTCCGCGAGGATGGCATATTAGCCGACATAGGCCCCACGCTGCTGGAAATGATGCACTTGCCACAACCGGAAGAAATGACCGGCCACAGCCTTCTCGAAAAGAGCTGACCGCATGTTCAGCAGCGACAAACACCGGATCTAAACCATCGGTGGCTATTGCACTGTTAAAGAAGATGGTTCGAAAAAGATGTGCAATGCACCTACGTGAAAATCCTCAATGTCTAAGTTATTCACTTCGGGCTCAAAAATCCGCAGAGTTTCTGTTGATATATGGGTAGGTACCAGCATCTCCTCGTTTGATTTCATACGGAACCTTAGCCGTCACACAAGGCAGCCTGGAAAGGACATGAGGTACGGGGGCTGCTGCTTCTATGCGGGTGCACAGGGAATTCGGTGCATTTGGCCTTGTTGGTCTATGTCGAAATTGACGGGTGGGAATTTCTTTATGGTTTCTATGTTTGTTGTCTGGTGGGTGGACAGGTTGTTTGTTGTGTAGGTTCATTATTCTCTCATCACAATTGTCTCTTTTTCTGAAGTACTCGCTCTCATGGTCAAGCGGGGCTGTGTCCACGACGATGTCAATGCAGGGCACTTCGCGGCAGGTAGAAATCACCCGGTCCTACGCCGTCGAGATATGGCTCTCCGGTCTCGCGATATCTTATAACCTTCATGGTCAAAATGTCTGAGGCCGAAAAGCTCTTGACATGCCCGTCCGTGTAGCCGGCGCGCAGCTTAACCTCGGGCGCACCCGATCCGGAGCCCCGATAAGACCAGTACGCCGAGGAGAGCGGCCACGCTTCTGCGATCGAAGCTGCCGCAAACTTCTCACAACTGCCATATGCTTCTGGATTTCGATAATGGTTGTAACCGAAGTAATCACTCACCAGCAGCTTGCTCCGACCCCGTCCGCCGGCAGTATTTTGTGGTCCTCTGAAAAGATAATCCCTCTCTTGGAGATAACCGGTGTAGTTCCAATAGAAGCAATATGTCCCGCTCATCGGATCCTGCACAGGCAGCGTTTCGGGATTGTCCCACTCGTCGCCGGCATCCCAGACATCCTGAAGGTGCTTGTATTTTTGCGGTGCGTTGGGACAATACATTGTGGCGGCG
>CAZLTY010000054.1:0-22002 GCA_964562575.1 uncultured Pirellulales bacterium | reverse complement strand
GTTTGTAGAATCGCTGTTGGGGCTTCAAGGGACCTTTCCTTATTCCTTTAGTCTGTTAAATTGTGCGCAAAATGGTCACAGAACTTTTGGCTGTAAAGCGGTGAACCCGCTTAATTGATTCCCGATAGATCGGGATCTTCGATATTGATCTTCTTCCAGGTAAACAGCAATCCGCGTAATCCGTGAAATCTGTGGTTTCAATTTGGTGTTTATTTGTGTTCATTCGTGGTTCCTTTCCATATAATCCCGCCTTTATCGTGTTATCTGTGTCTGATTTTGCCGTTAAGTCCTCTGTTTTTTTGTCCGACAAAGGAATGTGTCAGGTGTAATAGAGTAGTCTTCCAGAGATTTCTCAGAAGCTGAAGATGGAAAAGAATAGAAAGAAAAGGGCCTTCACATTAATTGAGATGATGGCTGTAATGCTGGTCCTTGCGATTCTAGCTGCGGTGGTGATTCCGATTGTTCGTGGTCGAACCGAGCAGGCAAAATGGTCGGAAGCTGCAGCGACCGCCGGCTCTATCCGTATGGCTATGCGAGCTTATCACGCCGAGAATTCCGTCGCTGCAGTAGCAATGGTCGACAGCACTGTTGATACAATCCAGGAAACATTAGGTTTTGCCTCAGGTGACCTTACCGGTAGGCATTTTCAGGCCGGCAATTTCAAAATTACCGACGTCGATGGCAATGGCAACGCTACTATCACAGTAGCGGCCCCGGCAGGTCTGACCGGCTCTGCAGTACTTGGCGACGCCGGCTGGGTCTACAGTCCTTAACCGAATCCCTCTATATATTCTTAACCACGAATTCACACGAATGTCCACAAATCTTGAAAGACGTTTTGGACAGAGCATTTCCTTTATTGATTATTTCTTCGCGTTAATTCGTGTTTCTTTGTGGTGAATGGAAGACCCTAATATTCAGTGAAATCCGTGGTTCCAATTTGGTGTCTATTAGTGTGAATTCGTGGTTAATCGTCGTTCTTCGCAGCGCAATGCGTGATCCAGAAAGCATGGCCTCAGCCTGCCCGAAATGCCACCGCACAGGTCATCAATCAGCGTCTATCTGCTCTGAGTAAGCGTGGAGAAGGTCCTTCCGCGTTACGATCCCCTCAATTTGACCGTCCGAAGAGATTACAGGAAGGCAAGAGATATTCTTCTGGAACATTAATCGAACCGCATCCTTCGCGCTCGCTTCTTGTGTGGTCGTAGCCGGCTTGCGGCTCATAATCTGGTGAGCCCGCTTATTGAGCGTAGCTATATCCCTGACCTGCTCGGAAGGCGTATTCAGAAATGGGCTCAAAGCCTTCAAGACATCGCGATCAGAAATGACTCCGCAAAGCTCGTCGTCCTCAACAACCAATAGATGATGAAACTTTCTGTCGTCAAATATCCCGCAAATGCCCTTCAGCGAAATGTCCATATTGACGGTAGTAACTTCCTTTGTCATTATCGAACTTATCTTCATATCTCGTCTCAGCCTCGTCATTATCAATTACGACCCCTATGATTTCACTAGCCAAAGAACCTTTGGCACAAACACAGTTTTCGGTTCCCACCCCGATTCCTACACGATAACCCAAACGATACTGTTCTTGCAAAGCCAATTCAACTAAGAGCACCTAACAAAATGAGTCTGCATTCATCCGCGAAACGTGCGGTTGTTTTTCCTTTTTCCTTTCTACCTTTACTTTTTGCTTTCTCACTGTTCTCTGTGGCCCTTGTCGCTTATGTTTGGGAATCAGGACGGTACCGATATCATACATTCGTAGTAGCGGCTGACCTTTTCGAAACACAGTTTCTCGTACAGTGACATTGCAGCCCGGTTGTCGGCCTTTACGTTCAGGCCGATGTGATCGACGGTCCTGGTCAATGACTGACATAATTTTGCGGTAGCGGATGTGGCCAAACCTCTGCCCCTGTAGTTCGGGTGGGTTACAACATTGCCTAAGGACGCCACTTTGTACTGTTGCGAGTAGACATGGACGCCGGCCACACTGACTAATCTCTCTTTCTTTCTCATACCGAAATACTGCCCTGTTTCCAGCATCCTCGGATTGAACCAATTGCCGGGATAAGCCTCTTCGTATAGTCGGAGCATTTCGTCCAGATCGTTGGCCGTCAAGCGAACTACCCGCGAGCAATCAACGCCAGAGAGATGTGATTTGTTGCTCAGCGCCATTTTCCAGTGCTCCGTGCTGGATTCTACGCTGCCGCACCCATCGAAGACTTCCGCCAGTCCGCCGCTCAAATGGGCATGAAACCGGCCGGGCAACAGATGCAGTACCGATCGGAGCAGTTCGGCCATCGAGCCTTCTTCTTCGGACATTGCGTGAAGGGTCGGAACCGGCGGTACGGTGTAGAGCATCGCGAGAGCCTGAATATCGTCGCCGTCTTTGCCGGCGTACCATACCGTATTGTGCCAGAAAAAATCGTCGAGATCGCCGATGCTGTAAATATGAAGGTAGACATTCTTTCGCAGGAAGGCTTCTATTTGGGCTTTGTCGTGCAGGCTGCATGTTTCCATAGTCGCCTTTCTTTTTCCATTTGGGATTCTTCGGTACACGCCGCAGTATAACGTTCGGCGCGGCGAATCTCAATCGCAGATAAAATCGGTTGCAATTACCTCTGCGGTGGGGTTACTATGACGGCCTGATCGCAAGGGCCAATTTGCAGATTCGCGTTGATTAAGGAGAACAAAAGTGAAGGGAAGAACTTCTTACTTTGAACTTTTTACTTTTTACCTGGCCGTCACGGCTCTGGGAACGTGTCTTTTTCTGGGCGGTTGCGCCGCCAGCGCACAGGCGTCGGCCAATATTGGCAGCTTCGTCGAGCCGGTCGATTTCGACCCGGCGACCCCTTCGCCCGAATCGATAACCGGTCACGCCGTGGCTGCCAAGGCGGTCCGCTATGATGCGCTCGAACGCTACGCGCGGGCCCTGGCCGATGCTTCGAAGCTGGTAACATTCACATCGTATGGCAAGTCGCACGAGGGGCGCACACTGTATTATTTGACAATCACCAGTGAAGGCAACCATAGACGGATCGAGAAGATCAAAGCCGACAATGCGAAACTCTCGGACCCGCGCAAACTCGGCGGCTCTGCGCAGGCCCAGAGGCTCGTCAATTCTCTGCCCGCCGTCGCGTGGCTCAATTACAGCATCCACGGCGACGAACTATCGAGCACCGAGGCGGCGATGTATGTTGCGCATCACCTGGCCGCCGAAAGAGGCCGGGCGAACCGCAGGCTGCTGGATGAAGTTGTGATCCACCTCAATCCTCTGGTGAATCCCGACGGCAGGGAGCGGCATTTGAGCTATCTCGAACAGCTCACGGGCGTGGTATCGAGTCCCGACTATCAGGCGATGCAACACCGGTCGCTCTGGTCCAGAGGGCGGGGGAACCATTATCTGTTCGATCTCAACCGCGACTGGCTCGTGCATCTTCAGCCAGAGGTCGGTGACTTGGCGCGGGAGGTCTTGGCGTGGAACCCGCACCTGCTGGTGGACTCGCACGAGCAGAGCGGACTCGATACGTATCTGTTCGATCCGCCACGAGACCCGATCAACGTCAACCTTTCGCCTAAGGTGCTTGGGTGGCGGCAGCGTTTCAGCGCCGAGCAGGCCGAGGCGTTTAACCGTTACGGATGGAGTTACTACACGAAGGACTGGTACTCGGAGTGGAGCCCCGTCTACACGAACGCCTGGGCCAGCATGCAGGGGGCGATAGGATTGCTCTACGAGCAGGCCTCTGTCAACGCGGCGTCGGTGAAGCAGGCGACCGGCGAACAGATAAGCTACCGCCAGGCAGTGCATCATCATATCGTGAGCACTCTGGCCAACCTCGAGACTCTGCGCGCCAACAGGCGAGAAATCATTCGCGATTTCCTCGCCGATCGACAATGGGCGATCGAGGAAAAGGACGCCGCCCGCACGTTCCTGCTTCCGCCTTGCGCCGATACGGCGAGGTGGAACCGATTCATCGAGCTGCTCGATCGACAGGGCATCGAGGTGGGATTCGCAGAGGAGCCCTTCGATGCCGCCGATGTAAGTGATGTGTGGGCGAAGAAACTTGCGAGCAGGGAATTTCCCAAAGGCACGCTTGTCGCCCGCTCGCGGCAGCCTCGCCGGCGAATGCTCCAGACGTTGTGCGATTTTGACCCACACCTGACCGACGGCTTCCTCGCCAAGGAGCGCAAAGAGCTGGAAAACCGCAGGGAGACCTTGCTTTACGATGTCACGGCGTGGAACCTGCCGATGGCATTCGGCCTGGAGGCCTACTGGGCCGAGCGTCTATCGGATGTGGAACTCAGGCGCGAGCCTCCAGCGCCCGCTGAGGAGATGCCGAAGCTGAGCAAGAAAAGCGGCTACGGATACCTGATTGATTTTGCAGATTCCGGTACGTATTCGGCTCTCGTTCGACTGTTCGAAGAGAAATGTCATCCGCGGATTGCGATAAAGCCGTTCAAGGCCGGTACGCACGAGTACGAACCTGGGACGGTCCTGCTCCGTGCTCATGAGAATCCTGAAGACCTGCTGGAAATCCTGCGGAGGATCGAATCCGATTTCAGCGCCGGTGTTCATGCGGCCGACAGTGCGCTCGCCCAGGATGGTCCTGATCTTGGCAGCCGGAAGTTCGAATTACTCACAGCCCCGAGGGTGGCGATAGCATCGCAATGGCCCATAAGTTCGACTTCGTTCGGATCGATCTGGTATCTGCTCGACCATCAGCTCCGGCTCCGGACCTCGCCCGTCAATATCCAGGGTATCAGCCGAATCGACTTGCGAAAGTACAACGTCTTGATACTGCCGGACGGCGGCGATCTCGGTCCGGTGCTCGATAAGAAGGCCGTCGAGAAGTTGAAGAAATGGATCGAGGGCGGGGGGACTCTGATCGCCGCCGGCAGCTCTGCGGCTTATGTGGCGGGCAAGGACAGAGGGCTCTCGTCGGTACGGCTAAAGCGTGACGTGCTCGACAAACTTGCCGAATACAACGAAGCCGTCGAGCGTGAAGAAAGCGCCCGGCATATCAGTATTGACCCCGGGCAGATATGGCAGGCCCCACCGGCAGAGAAGAAGCCAGAGACCGAGAACGAGAAAGACGAAGCCAAAAAGCCCGACGTCGAAAAGCTCAAGCGCACCGACGAATGGCATCGCATTTTCAGTCCGACAGGAACGTTCCTCGCCGGCGTGATCAACACCGAACACTGGCTCGGATTTGGTTTGGGCGAGAAGCTGCCTGTGATGTTCCGGGGCGGCAGCGCGTTTATGTCGAGGCATCCGGTGAGGACCACAGTTCGCCTGGCTGGCGCCGATGAGCTGCGTCTGAGCGGCCTGCTCTGGCCCGAAGCCAGACAGCGCATCGCACAGACGGCGTACGCCACGGTCGAGTCGGTGGGACGCGGTCAGATAATTCTGTTTGCGACCGATCCGACCTATCGAATGTGGCTGGGCGGCGCGCAAAGATTGTTCCTCAACGCCGTGCTGCTAGGCCCCGGCATGGGTGCGTCTCAGCCGCTGCCGTGGTAGGAATATCAAATCAAACATCAAAGATCGAATATCAACATTGCGGAATCCGCCTGCGGCGGATGGCTTCCTTGATTCTTTTGCATTTTGATGTTTGGCTTTCGATCTTCGTTCATCGCCTGAGCCGTGCAAGGACGATGAAAAAGCCCACCATGACCGTTATTGCCAGCAGCAGGCTCCATCTAGGCGCAAGGCCCAGGGCACTGGGCAGGTATGCACACAGCAATGCCACGGAAGCGACAAATAGACTGTAGGGCAATTGCGTGCGGACATGATCGATGAGGTTACACGAACTGGCGATCGAACTCATGATCGTAGTATCGGAGATTGGCGAGCAGTGGTCGCCGAATATTGCGCCGTCGAGTACGGCTCCTACGCTCATCATCGTGATCAGGCCATAGCCGCCATCTCCATCAAGCGCAAGGGCAACCCTAACGCCAACTGGGATTAGAATTGCCATTGTGCCGTAGCTCGTCCCCGTGGCGAACGACGTCACCGAGGCCACCAGAAAGAGAATCGGCGGGAACAAATAAGGCGGAACTCTTCCGTCAAGGATTGTTTTCAGAAACTCACCGGTCTTCAAGCCTTTACAGCAACTCTGGAGCGACCAGGCAAGAATCAGGATCACGAAGGGAATCATGGCGCGCCTGACACCCTGCTTGAAACACTGGATTATCACGGGCATGCGCAGCGATCCGAACAGTTGTGAAAAGATCAAAGCCAGCGTCAAGCCGAATGACGAGGCGCACAAGAGAACCAGAGGAGTGTTCTTGGCGTTACCGATGACCTCGCGCCAATAGATCCAACTAACAGAAGATAGGGTCTCGATATCAACAGGCTTTGCCGGCAGCTCCTCTGCGGCAGGTGTCTGGCTTTGGGTCTGCCACTCCTGCATATCATTCTGGAGCTTGGTTGTCCCGTCGAACCAAAGACCCGTAAGATGAAAGAGCACCAGCCCTGCCAGCGGGACCAGCGCCTTGATCGCTCGTCCTTTCTCGACGCTCGATGCTTGATACTGGATACTCGACGAGCATTGAGCCAGGTCCTCCGGTGGCCCGTCAGCCTGCGCTCGCTCCTGAGCGGCTTTCATCGGTCCGAAGTCTCGCCCCATGATAATGTTCACGAAGACAAAGACGATCATTAGAAGGCAATAAAAGCGAAAGCTCAACGCGTCCAAAAACATGGCGTATCCGCTCTTGCCAATGGTAAGGTCGCCTCCGATCTTCTCGAGAATGCCCACCTCATAGGCGATCCATGTGCTGATTACCGCCAGCCCGGCGATGGGAGCGCTGGTTGCGTCAACGATAAATGCAAGCTTTTCCCGGCTGACGCGAAACCGGTCGGTGATCGGCTGCATCATCGAGCCGACGACGATGGCATTTGTATAGTCGTCGATGAAGCACAGTATTCCCATAAGAGCGGTCGCCGCCTGGGCGGACTTGCGTCCCTTTGTCCATCTCAGAAGCCAGACGATGATCCCTCTGAAACCTCCCGAAGCGATGAGTATCTCAATCATCACGAAGATCAGCGGGATAAACGCAAGGATCTGCAGGTACGTAGTGTCGGTGACAGTTGCTGTAACATGAGTAGCCGACGTCTTGAATCCCTCGAACCAGGCGGCTGCACTTAGCGGGGCCCGGGGAACATGGCTCAGCAAACCGCCTGTCAGAATGGCGATTCCAAGACTCGGCAGGACGCGGCGCGTCAGAAAGGCCAGAACGATTGCCAGCACGGGGGGGATGACACTGTACCACATTGCGGTCTGCGGATCATCTGTGTGGGCCGGTGCGAACAATATAGCCAGCGCGCACAGAGCAGCGAAGATGACGATCGCCACAGCGCCTCTTGTGATAGCCTTTGTCATAGTTGGGTGACTCTTCGTCTCCGTAATAGCGATGCCGCTCATTCCTCTTTTGTCAGGCCTGCTTCAACCACCGGGCAACTTCTCGCAGACCAGGCCGCTTGCCGTACATCAGGATGCCGGTCCTAAAGACCCGGGCAGCAACCCATACGCCACCAAGCACCGAGGCCGCCAGCAGGACTATCGAGAATAGTGTTTCGACTATCCATATCTCGGTGCCGGAGGACAGTCGCAGTATCATGACCATCGGTGTGGTCAGCGGAAAAAACGACAGTGCCCTTGCCAACGTCCCATTCGCATCCCGGATAATGTTCTGCCACGCGATTATGGGCACCACACACATAATAATGACAGGTTTTAGCAGGCTTTGGGTTTCCTTGATTGTGTTGCAGATTGAACCGATTCCCACCATAAACGAACCGAACATGAAAAAGGCAAGCACATAGTAGAGTATGAAATATGTTAGAATCGCCGGGCTTATGTCGAGGTTCAGGCCCTGCCAGCGGGCAGCTCCGCAGGCAGAGACACCCCACAGGAACACAACGGTCAAACCGACGCTGACCAGCCCCAGAATCTTGCCCGCCATCAGCTCGAATGGACTGACCGCCGAAAGCAGCACCTCGATCACGCGGGAATTCTTCTCCTCGATGATGCTGCTGAGCATCTGCTGACCCATGGTGAGAATGCCTATGAAGAGCAGGTACATGAAGAAGAATGGAACCATCATCTTGACGATTCTGTCACCTTCGGTTTGAACGCGGTCCTGGCCGCCGGCCGAGTCTATCTCCATTCGTTCGATGGGCAGGTTGCGGAGATTCTTGACATCATCAGACGTAAGTTCAAGTTGTTTGCACCGTTGCTCGAAGACGGCGTCACGCAAAGGATTCTCGACTGCCCACTTTATCGCCTCTATCTCCGACGGCTTCGGTTCATGTGTGAACACGTGCATTTTGCCCGTTTCTTCCAGGACATCTTTGTCGAGCACGGCGTAGACATCCAACTCACCCCGGCGCAATCTGTCTTTTTCCTCCTCCTGGGATAGATCAGACTCCTCCAACAGAACCTTTCTGTTGGGATTGGCAGTGTTGTGCCTTTCGAAAGCAGCCTTGATCTGCTCGGACAGGCCTTCCGACAGATCGGTGACGGCCACCCTCATGACCGGCCGATCCGCCGATCCGCTGTCCTTGAGCTTGCCGGTAAAATACACGATCAGAACGATCATGACGGGCAGCATCAAGATCATGAAAATGAACGTCTTGGTCTTGACAGTCTCGATGTACTCGCGCTGGGCTACCTTAAGAATCTTCTGCATCGCTCTTTCCAACCAAGTCCACGAAGATTTCATGCAGTGACGGCACCTTCAACTCGAACGCGCGAACACGCGCGCGGTCCATCAACGACCGGAGAAGCTCCTGGGAATCGGCTCTCTCCTTCAGCGTGATCTCCAGCCGATTGCCATCGGATTCAACATTTGTGACACTGCCGAGCCCGCGGACAAATTCGGTGTCACCATCGAGTTCGGCGCAGACCGCATGAGAGCCTTTCTGAGCGCGAACATTCGCCAACCTATCATCCAGGATAGCCCTTCCCTTGTTTATCAACAAGATTGAATCGCAGAGCTTCTCAGCCTCGTGCATCACGTGCGTCGAAAATATGACCGTCTTGCCCTCGCCTCGCATATCGAGGATAATGCTCTTGAGCAGATCGGTATTCAGGGGGTCCAGGCCCGAAAACGGCTCATCCAGTATCAGCAGTTCCGGCTCGTTGATCGCTGTGACCGCGAACTGTAGTTTCTGGTGCATTCCCCGCGACAACTCTTCGACCTTCTTGTCCGCCCAGTTGGCCAGGTCCATGCGTTCGAGCCATTGAGGCACCCGGCGGGTCAGTTCGGCTGTCGTCACGTCCTTAATCGCACCGAAGTACGTCAACACCTTGCGAACCGTCATTTTGCGATACAGACCGCGCTCTTCGGGCATGTAGCCGATCCGGCTCTTGGCCCTCTCGGCCGAATGATCTTCGAACAGTGCAATCTGTCCACTGTCCGGGCGCAGGATGTTCATAATCATACGAATGGTGGTAGTCTTGCCCGCGCCATTGGGACCGAGGAAACCGTAAATGCTCCCGGCCGGGACGGTCACGTTCAAGTAGTTGACGGCACGGACTTCGCCGAAAGATTTACAGACGTCCTTGATTGCTACTGCGTCCATATTCGATGTTGTTCCAGGTTGAGCCTGACTTTGACCACAAGGATATCATTCTCATATTATAGAGTACAGTCATTTCTGTTGTCCGCCGGCTTTTAGTTCCGGGCTGCGGTGGAGTCGGGTGCAAGACTGAACGTTCGGGTCTTGGTTTGGTCTTTCCATGTCGCCACTATGCTTCGGGCCGGGATAGCAAATTCCCCGTACTGGCGGGCCTCGTGCGAGAAGTTGGCCACCAGTTCGATCTTGTCGTCGAAGACCGTGCGCTGAAGAAGTCTGTCGCCGCTCAACCAGTTGAAATCTGTCATCTGCGAGAAACCAAATTCACGATGCAGTGGCGAGAAGAACGCGTAGTGTCTCTGCATAGTCTGGCGATGTTTGGCGAACTCGTCCAGATTCATGTGATATAGAGGAGGGACCATGTACAGCAGTTCTGTCAACTGCACGGTGTCGATCATGTTGTCAAATTTCAGGCTGCCGTTCTGCCAGTGGTTTGTTGTCACTACCGAGTCGTGATACACAATTTCGTACAACGGCAGACGGAAGCGCGGATCGTAGTAGAAGAATTGGTATTGTTCCTTCATGGGCACTTGTTTGACGAAAATCTTCGGACCATCGGCCGGGTAGTACCGCCCCAGGAAGTACTTCGAGTCCCGATCTTTCATGTCGGGATCGCCCCAGCCGAAGAGCGGGCCGAAAATGCCTTCAGAAACGTGAATCACCTCGGCAAAAAGATGGCAGCCTCCTTCGGAGCCAACAGGTACTTTGAAGGTTTCACCGATCCAGCGCATGCGATCGGCGCGGGCGCGGGCATCGTCGGCCTGGCCGGCTCGATGGTCCGGGCTGTAGTCGTCGTAGACTTCGCCGTAGGCGTCGCAGTCGACAAAGTAATAGCTGTAAGGGACATTTTCCATGTTCCGACGGACACGTTTCTCCAGATACTGACGCGCCGCAAGAGGCGAGAGCTTTCCACCGATGCCTTTGAAACCGCCCAGCGGCGTACCGTCCCGGCGGAGAATACGACCTGTATCGTACAGACGCTGGTCGAACTGCGCCGTGGGCCAGGTCTCGTCGGTGCCGAGCAGAGCGGGGTCATGTATGCTGTGGTAGGAATCGTAGGTACCGAATAAATAGCCCATTTCATTGGCGAGCCGCGCGACGGCCGGGCGTTTTTCGGCGCCCTCCCAGCCGGCGACACACAGGCGCATCCGATCAAAACCGTGCCGCTGAAATTGCCTGAGCATCTTGATTGAAACGCCGTTGCCCCATTGATCGGGCCCGAGCATAAACTTCTCGAACGCCCCGTGCAGCAAAAGGCTGTTCATCCGGCACAGCTCGGCCAAGGACAATGTGTCACGGTCTCCGAGCAATTCGAGCACTCGCCTTTGAAGGGGCACTTCGTTCCAGGAATTGTCGTCGAAGAAATCCTTTCTGCCTAACAACCGGGACAGTTCATTAGCGACCTGAGTCTTGGTGTAATTGTCGGGCCACTGTGATTTTGATATTCCAACGACTTCGGCCCATCGCTCGGCCCCCATGAGTTCTTTGATTCGTTTGCCGGGTGAAGGGCTGGGGGCCTGAGTCTGCTCGACGAGTTCCTGGCAAAAGGATCGCCATTTGCTGGCCGGGATATCGTGACGCGAAAACGGTTCGTCACCCCACAGGTACGCATGGGCAGCCCCCAACAATCTTTCCGTCTTCGGGATTTTTCTGATTTTCTCGTCCATGGCGACGAATTGACCCCGGAGCTTGAGCCAATCGCGAAATTGCCTGGCCGGTTCAATGGGCGAGCCGTCGCCGGACAAACGGATCACAAATCCGTATTCCTTTTCGGTCTGAAAAGGCGTGAATTCATGAGTGAATGTCATTTCCAGTTTGCCGTCTTTTCGATTGAAGTCAATAGCGTTGTTATACGGATTGGTCGCGATGTATGTCAGAGACAACTCGTCGCAGTCGAGACCCCAAAAAGGCATACTGAGGCCTTCCAGCGTATTCCACTGGCCATGCTCGATCATATAGTCTACCCAACGCCGATTGTCGAGCGGTATCCAAGACCCTTCTGCGCGAGGCCAGATGAGCGTTCTGATGCTTTTTGATTGCCGCCAGAGAGGCCAGGTGAAAGCGCCGGCTTCTCGCGATGATATCTTTACCGACAAATCCTTTTTACACAGCTCGACGGACACGCTGATCTGCGCCTCTTCCAGGTCCCATTTGGCAGACGTACCGATCTGCGTAAGATTGCCGGGCCGGCCCAGATCCGGCTGGCCCTGCGACAATTGAATCGATTCGGCTGCCGCCGCCGGGCGGGCCGTCATTTCCAACGTCTGAGGCGATAATTCGATCGCCCAGTGCTCATTGCTCAGGGTAATTCGCTGGGATTGGGCGGCCCACACTGTGCAGCCGAAAGCAGCAGCAACACTGAAAATGACGGAGACTCCCTGTTTCATCCTCGCACCCCGCAGGATAAGACGACCCTGTCCGATACTTCGTGTGCCGCTTGCTCTGTCCCTCCACGATGAGCATCCAACACACGTTTAGCCGCTCCGGGCTTCAGGATATGTCAAAAACCTTCGTCAGTTGCGTGATTTCGAATACCCTGCGGAGATTCGAGTTCAAATTGGACAGTTGCAGCTTGCCACCCAGCTCGACCACCTTCTTGTGGACTCTGACCAGAAGGCCCAGGACGGCCGAGGTCATAAACTTGACATTGGCGAAATTGAGAATCAGTTTCTTGTTCTCGTTCTTCTCAATTACCGCCTCGAGAGCCTCCCGAAGCTCCTTTATCTGCTCCTCTTCGAGAATTCTTTCTTCCGTGAACGTCACAAACGTGACATCCAATCCGTACTCAACCTCTATTCTCGGTTGTTCCTGTTCCATGAGCATCTCCTTAAAGCAGCCGCATGCTGAATTCTCTCTTCTGTGCGGTCCGGCCCTCAGTATCCTCAGGATCGGATTCACTATACGAGAAGTATCATACAGGATAGTTTCTGAAAATGCCAGAAGTACTTTGGCAACCTGTACTTTTCACAGAATCTCTCCGAGAATTTCACAGCGGAAGAATCGTCCGTCAACCATTCTGCGTGTTTGGCCATCCTATCCGGTATGATTGTACAAAGTGTTAACGCGGCATTTCACAAGGTAGTTGGCCTATAGTTGGGCTATTTCTGAGAGGCCTTCGATTTGCGACTCGGTAATCTTTCGAATCCGCTCTTCGAATTCGTCCTGTAATGTCACTGTCTCTTCTTGCAGCCTTTCTTCGAGCTGTGAGCCGAATGCCTCGCGCGCCTTGTGGATTTTCGGCTGTGTCAGGGCTCTCTTGATCACCCATGCGGGTGCTTCCCAGTTCTCCGCCAATTTGGCGGCCTTTTCTTTTCCGTGTCGGACCGTCAGGTACGCGATCACCAGAGCGAGCACGGCTCCGCCGATCAATCCGACCGGACCCGATACCAGGATTGCCGTGCCGGCACCTCCGCACAGGATCGCCCCAATGCTGGTCGCGATGCCGACGACGAACCATCCGACCGTGTCCATTATCCCGCCGTACAGATCGGGCGCCCCTGAGCCGATGGCGTCGCTGCCTATCGAGATTCTCCTGCCTTGCTCGATCTGCGCATCGCCGATGCTCAAACCGTGAGACTCGATCCACCTTGTGAGTACATCTCTCACCTGCTCGGGCAATCCCATTCTCAGGGTCTGCATTCTCTCTTCGATGATTCTTTTGAGTTCGGCCTCGAACGATTTTGCTGTTGAGGACACACTCTTCTTGAGCGAAGCAAGAGAGCCGCCTTCGGTCCTGTATTGGTGCAGTACGGGCTTGATCTTCTTATCGAACAATTCCAATGTAATATCGGCTGCGACGTCCGCCACGTATGCGTCGGTTATCTTGCGAACGAGCGGTCTGACCTTTGTCCGGCAGAACTCCGGAAGTTCCGCCCTGAGTCTGCTGCGGGTATTTTCAAACTGCCTTTGAAGAGGCGACAATATAGCAAGCCCTTCGGCTATGACAGCATACGGCCTATCGCTGCGCATGAGCTTCGACTCATCGAGACCCAGTGTCTCGGAAACGACATCATACACAAAAGGCCACTGGCTGCTTCCTCCGGCGAGGATCACCCGGCTGATGTCACCGGTACGGATCTTCTTTTCGCCTAATCCCTGCGCCAGCGATTGTGCGAACCATTCGATCAGGTCGAGTGGTTCGGCTGGCCGAATCAGTCTGTCGCTGTCAACTCCGAGCCCCTGCAGATAGCCGGCAATGGCACCACTTGGCTTGTAGGATTTGGCCCTGTCGAGAAACGCCTCCCAACTCATGGCCCTGACGCTGCCGTAGCGCCCAACTGATTTATTGACGCTCTCGCTACGATCTCGCGCCATTGTCAGCGAAAAGAACTCCTTAACCTCGCGGCACAAATAAGAGTGGACGTAATAGGTGTCTCCGGCGCTTTCGATCTGGCGCAAAGCTGCGGCGTTTTGACTGAGGAACCACTGAAAGAACAGATCGTCGAACAATCTTCCTCCCAGCTCCATGTCGCCCCACGAGTGGATCTCATCGAGGCTGCGCAGAAACGCGAAGTCGCACGTGCCGCCGCCGAAGTCGACTATCAGGACTCCCCTCAGCGCCTCGTCAGGCGAGAAGTCCTTGTGCCACAAATGAGAGAGCAGCGCTCCTTTGGGCTCGTCCAGGAGTTTGACATCGCCGTACCCTGCCGCTTCAGCGATTTCCACCAGCTTGGCCCTGAAGCCTTCCCCGGCCTCGCTCGGCACCCCCACGATCACTTCGTGCCGGGCCGGATCGAGGGCGATATGCTGGCGCTGAGATTGTTCCACAACGGTGCGCAGGAAGTCCTCGGCGTTCTTTGCGGCCTCTTCGCTCGTTGTTATATCCGGTTTGAACTGCGTGCACAGGCGGTAATACTCTCTCTCTTCGTTCGAGGATTCTCCATATTCGTGCAGCGCGGGATTGCCGACAAGCGGCTCTTTATCCCGGCGATAGAGAATTGCCGACGGGATTCCGTCACGTCCCGAGCCGAAATCAACACCCACCGGAGATATCTGGTCCACCGGACACTTACAGAAGTAAGAGTTCGTGGTCCCAAAATCAATCGCTAAGATGCTCGGCTCACTCATATTTACTGCTTGTCTCGAAGCTTTCTTACCAATCCTCGTTCCATTACCTGGCCGTCGAAGACGACGGGCTTGCGTTCAACTCTGACCTTGTCACCTGCGGCGACGTGGCCAAACGTTTCGTACTTGGTCAAGAGGTCACTCGTCCAGGCGATCACGCTCTGGCCGCCGGCAGCGGCCGCCGAGAATGCCGGCGAACCTTCCAGCCCTTCGAAGCCGCAGTTACGCGCTTCCTGGATCAACTCGTCGGCGGCGACCGACAGTGACTCGGGCGCGGTTCGATGCAGGGCGTAGATCAGCCCTGCGATCTTACGAAATGCAGATTCTTTATCCGCCGGGGTATCTTCTGATAATGTTCGCCAAGAGCATAATGCCGCCAGCAGAGGGACTGCCATCTGGAGCCACTGTTCGATTGCCGTGCGCACAACCCCTTCATGGCTGCGACGGTCATATCCGCCCGCACGCGGGGCCATCCCAAAAAGGCGGCCGAATATCTTGAGCAAAATGCTGCTTCGTGACAGCCTGTGGACAATCAGAACGGCCAGAAGCGCACCGGCAGGACCCCCGAGGGCCAGTCCCACGTCGCGCATGTCGAATGCCAATCTAAAGAGTGGAGTCAGAGAAACCATCCCCAGGATGGCGCCTATCATGGCGCTGATGGCCAGTCGATAAGGTTTGGGCACCGAGTGCCTCGCCGGTTCCGGGATCAGCAACTCTCTGGCAATCGAATCAAACGAGAGTGCAACCGAAGCCGTCGAATGCTCGTCGGTGACAGTGCCGCCGCTGACGACAGATGTCCAGGCGCCACTGAGCAGCTCTTTTTTCAGCAGCGACCGAGCCGCCGTCTGCGCGATATCAAGCTCGGCTTGCACAGGAGAACCGCCGGCGCCCAGAGACAAAAAATATTGATCCGTTGCGTTGTTGATCAAGTCACGGCGCAACTTCTCGGTTGCCGTATACGCCTCAATAATTTTCTCTTTCACGTCGAGCATGAACGAGTAGTTGGCAGGGCCGGAAGCGGCCCACCCTGCCGAGTGAAATTCTCACATTTCCTACTTAACCGTCCCAACCGGTTTGGCCGGCTTGGCCGGTTTGGCTGGCTCGGCCGGCTTGACGATCTCAAGCAACTCAATTTCGAAAACAAGAGCGGAATTGGCCGGGATGGTTGGTGTGTTTCGGGTGCCATAAGCTAAGTTGGCGGGTATGTACAGCTCCCACTTGCCGCCTTCTTTCATGAGCTGCAGAGCCTCGACCCAGCCCTTGATCACACCTGTGACGGGAAACTCAGCGGGTTTGCCGCGTTTGTACGAACTGTCGAACTCCGTGCCGTCAATCAGCGTGCCGCGGTAGTGAGTCTTGACTTTGTCACTCGCCACGGGAGTGTTGCCCGTACCTTCCTTGATCACTTTGTATTGCAGGCCGCTCGGCAGGACTATTACGCCTTCCTTGGTCCTGTTGGCCTCAAGAAACGCATTGCCCTTGGCGAGGCCCTCAGAAGCCTCCTTTGCCTGCTTGGCGGCCTGTTTGGCCTTCATACGCTTCTGCCAACCACCGTAAACCGTCTTCATCTCCTCCTGACTGATCGCGAGCTTCGTTCCCGCCAGGGCGTCTTTGATTCCCTGCGCCAGCGAGTCAACGTTGACCTCAATTTCCTGGCTCTTGAAGTTGCGGGCGATTTGTGTCCCGATTATGTAGCTGATTTTCTCCATTTCCGTTTCGAGGGAAATTGACTCCTTGGCCACCACTTCAACGCTGGGGGCGGTTGCCACCGTCGTTTCTTTGACACCTTCCTCGGCTGCATAGACCGACATCGCAATCAAACAGCCCAACACCAACATCGCAACGCTAATTTTTGTCTTCACAATTTTCTCCTTTTTTCGCCTGAAAGAGACCGCAGTGTGCCGGATCTACTGACAATCCTGCATAACACACAACTTTTACATAATGGCAGACTATACCAGAAAATGGCGAACAAAACAACGTGTTTTTGAGACCGCCCGGCAATCTGTTTTTCTCTTGACCAAAGGGCGGGCAATTTGGTATATTTGAACGGTGCAAGTTTTGTATATTTTCGGCGTCTCGGCGGGCAGGCTTCTTGCAGTTGCTCACGATTTCCAGTAATCACTGAGACAGCGGTGGCTGAGGACAGCCATCCACGACTGGTGTTGTGTGCTTTGACGATGGAAATCCTGTCGTGTCATCAAGGAGCAGGTTTTGAAAGGAGGAGACGCAGGCAAATCTTAAAGACACCAGGCTCTGTCTGGACCGGGCAGAACGGCGTGAACGACCGAACCGTTATCAACCGTTTTATCTAAAGGAGGACTCCTATGTCCAAGAAGTTAATTCTTCTAATGTTGCTTGTGCCGGCACTCGTCAGTACGTCCGCCCGTGCCGACAAGCTCACTGGGCTGGCGGATGTTACCGTCGTTGATGGTGAGATCATCAGCTTTCGGCACGAGGGGACCGAATATGTTGTCGCCGATGAGGATGTGGTACTGGGTACGACCACAAGGTGGTACGTCGATGCCGGCGTTGAGACGTTGTGGCCGGAAGGGGATCCCGTTCCCGCAGCAGCACCGACGGTACCCAACCCGTCGTCCAATGCCAAGGTCGGCGATGTGGGCTCGAAAGCCGACAATTTCCTGTTCACCCTGGACGGGGCCACTAACATATCGTCGATTGACGGGATCAACTTTCAGGAGACGGTTTTTCCCTTCCTGACGAATATGTTCTTCGTGTTCGAGCGAAACGGCAATGACAACGGTACTGTTCAGGTCATCCTGGAGGACGGCTCGCTGGGAACCGCGATGACGCTCGCGGCGGGGGGCGCACCTTATGCCAGCACGGGAGTCGACGTCAATGGCCAGACGGCCTATGGCTATGTCGTAACAACGGACGTGCCGGTTCAAGGCATACGAGTCACGGCGGAGGGGCACGATACGCTCAGTCTTTCGGCGTTGCCGGTGATACCTCATACTGCCCACAGGCCAAATCCCGCTGACGCGAGCCTGTATGAGAACACGTGGGCCACACTCAGTTGGTCGCCGGGCAAGAGTGCTGTCTCGCACGACGTGTATCTGGGCGAAAATTTTGACGACGTCAGCGAAGGGACTGGCGATACGTTCCAAGGCAACCAGATGGAAGCGAGCATTATCGTCGGCTTTCCTGGATTTCCCATTCCGGGCGGTCTGGTTCCGGGAACGACCTACTACTGGCGAGTCGATGCGGTCAACGACGCCAATGCGGCAAGCCCCTGGAAGGGTGACATCTGGAGCTTCTCTATTGTGCCCTATACTGCATATAATCCCGACCCGCAGGACGGCGCCGAGTTTGTAGATCTCAGCGCCACCCTCTCCTGGACGGGAGGTTTCGCTGCAAAACTGCACACGGTCTATATTGGCACCAGTTTCAACGATGTAAATGATGCCGTCGCAGGAACCCCGGTGGGGACTACAACATACAGTCGCGGACCGCTCGAACCGGAGAAGGTCTATTACTGGCGGGTCGATGAGTTCGACCCCCCTACCACGTACAAAGGTGATATCTGGAGCTTCACGACGCCGGGCGCCGTGGGCAATCCGCAGCCGGCTAATGCGGCTGTGGATGTACCGATGATCGCAACACTTTCATGGACGCCGGCGGATAATGCCGCTTCGAGCGATCTATACTTCGGCACCGATGCCGATGCTGTAAAGAATGCGACCGCGGCCTCGCCTGAGTACATAGGCAACAAGGCACTCGGTTCGGAGGGCTACGATCCCGGTAAACTTGCATTTGACATGACATACTACTGGCGCGTGGATGCGGTTTATGCTGGTGAGACGGTGAAGGGCCTGCTCTGGAACTTTGCGACGGCCGATTTTCTCAGCGTGGACGATTTTGAATCCTACAATGACGTTGATCCGCCCGACCCCGCGAGCAACAGGATATTCGACAAGTGGATCGACGGTTTTGGAACCACCACAAACGGGGCGCTCGTCGGTAATGATCTTCCTCCCTATGCCGAGCAGAATATTGTTCATGGCGGTGGCCAGTCGATGCCGTACCTGTACGACAACAATCTGAAAACCTCCGAGGCGACCTTGACGTTGGTATATCCGCGTGACTGGACGGAACAAGACGTTACGAAGCTGTCATTGTGGTTCCGCGGCGATTCTGGCAATTCAGCCGAACGGATGTTTGTTGCTGCCGGCGGCAATGCGGTGGTCTATAATGACGATCCTGCTGTGACGCAGACAACCAAATGGAACGAATGGGTGATCGACCTGTCCGCCTTTGGCGGATTCGGCGTGGACCTTACCAACGTCAATACCATTACCATTGGCTTTGGAACAAGAAATAGTCCGGCTGCCGGCGGCACAGGAACGATGTATTTCGACGACATTCGGCTGGTTAGATAGGTTGTTCGAGAACTAGTTGAAGCAGCAGGTAATTCTGCTACCCATACGAGAAGTCTGTTGACTTGGGGTCTATGTCGATCAACTCGGCATAGACCCCGTTTTCATTCCGGATGCCGATTTCATGCCTTAATTTACGTCAAGTCAAGAAATACTGAAAAAAGCGGAGAAATTCAGAAATTGTTGCCGACAGTCCCCGACTAAGAACGTAACTTAAGGGTCAAATAATTTAGGAGTACCGGTTATGAGCGATTATCCGAAAATCACGTACAAGAAGCACACATTCCTATCATCTGTGGCCATGGGGCTCAGCGCCATCGTGATTACGATCATAATCAGTTGTACGGTGCTGGTCATCTACGGCATACACTTTGCGGGCGACAGGTCCGAGAAGCTCGTTTCTTTGGCGTCAGACGCTGTCGGAAGCCTGCCCGAGCTGCGGGAGGCATTGCCTCCGGCCCTGGCCGACGTCCTGGACGACCGTCGCGAGCCGCAGTACGCCAGCGAGCTTGATATCTCCGCCGCGACGGCGCTGACTGCCGACCAGCACAGGTCGGCGCGCACGAAAATCGAGGTTGTCAACGAGGGAAGTGAAATCGTATCTCTTCTGTGTCTTCGAATAGTAGTTTTTGGTCCGAACGGCGAGATTCTCTCCGAGTCGAACGAATGGGCCGCCACCCCGATAGCCGCCGATCACGATTGGCGCGGCCCGCTAATGCCCGGCTCGCGCCGGTATTTCATTTCATCCCGCCGTGCACCTGGGGTCCTTCTTGGAGATGAGTTGAAGACGGAGGTCGAAATCACGGACCTGCGGGTCTGGAACGGCCCCCAGGAGGCTCCTCTGCTCGAAGACGGGGCGCAGGAGGCTCAGGTAGTCGAGCCTTCCGGTAAGATCCAGAGCATGGAGGAATTCTTTTAGCGCATGTTACGCCGGGCCAGCTTTCGGAGCCCTGTTGGTCAGATAGACGCTACAAAATCACAAGCCAAGTCACATACGGCACTTACACAACCGCAGGAGATGAGCTGGGCGTCGTACTGGGCGCCGATCGTGCAGAAATGCCCCGAATTGGCCCGGCTGATCGAGGCTTGGCCGACACTTCCTGAGCAAACCAAGACCAAGATCAAAGCCATGATCGAGGGGCACGCTGCGGAGAGAAAGGCCGATGTTGAGCGTCAGAGCTGATTGCATACTGAGTACGAACTCGATTCAGAGTGACTTCAGACCGGAAACATAGACAGAAGTGACGCCAGAATAACGCCAAGACATAAGATCGGCGATCCTAATACTTGTCCGTGTCCGGGCCGCTAAGACGTCAAAAAAAAGAACCAATGCGGTATTTTTCTTCAGGTTTTCCCTTCAAAGACGGGGCCTTCTGTAGTAGGATTGCGGCTCTAGTGTAGAGATATGCGTTGTCTCTCCGCCATCAACGCAGAGCTAGTATGGTTTGAGATTTGGCACTTAGTTGACGCCAGCAGGGACTGTGTCCAGGCAAAGCGAGCATGTGGATTTTGCTTTTGGACGCCAGTACCGATGGCGTCCAGTAAGGGTTGTGCATGAAATAGTTTCCCGATTTCATGGGGATAGTGCCGTCGGGACGGCCGTGTAGTTCCATTTGGGTAGGAGATCGTCGAAGACGATTCTCATGTTTTCCTTGAAATCCTCGGCATACTTCCTTCCGGTCTGGTAAAGCCGATCGATAATCTTCACAAAGACCCGCAAACCAGTTTTCGTTCGGGTGTTTGCCATCAGCGCTCTGACAAGGTCAATGCTTTCAAACACAACGCCCTGACAAGCACGCGTCACGTGGGGAAACAGACGGTGTTCAATCGGATTGTACTTCGAGGTATACGGCGGGTAATGAGCCACGCGGATCGCAATCCCGATGCGGTCCGTAAGCTTCTCCAGGTCCTCTTTGAACACATAGTGGCTGGCGTTATTGCTGCCCCCACTATCGCACAAGAGCAAAAGGGACTCGGCTTCGGGATAATGACGCCGGCCGTAACGTTGCCACCAGCGTGCAACATTGTCACAGGCAAACTCACTGGTATCCCGGCTGGCACCCAGGTACAAATAACCCGCGTTGCGTTTCAGATCGAACAAGCCGTGGGGAATGATCACTCCCTGGGCGGCACTATTGAAATCGTGATCATATGTCTTGATCACTACCTGGGTGTACAACCGCGCCTCCCGGTAGAAGTTGCCCAGGAACTCCTTCTTCTTCGTATCCATACTCAGGATGGGATTCGACGAGTCCCAGTACTCTTGCTTGAGACGGGCGATGTTCTCGAACTGGGAATTTCGGTTGCGGTCGTGGCCCATCGCCTGGGATTTCTGGGCCTTGCGTTTGACGTAATCATGTTTATCCAGCAGTTGTTTGGCAATATTGCGACTGACCCGGAATCCATCTTCGGCCAAACCGTCGGCAATCGCTTGCTGGGTCAGATTTGTCCACTGAATATCATCCCGCATCGGATCCCCTGCGGTGTGGTCTTTCAAGACATTCCGAAACGCCTCGTCCAATCCTGGTGTGCTCTCTACGATCCTTTTGCGTCCGCCCCTTTTTTTCGAATCTTGCTTGGGATCAATGGTGGTGGGTTTTCCAGGTCTTGCTGTCCATGGCGAATCGTCTTGGGATCACACCCGAACAACTTGGCGACGTATTCGATACCGCCATGTCCCAACTTGGCCGCCTCAATGGCGGCATACGCCCGACGGTCCTTCTCAGAGAGGGAATCGTAGAAACGCTTCATGAACCGTTCCACATCCTTGTGGTAGCCCATCGCACATCTCCTTAACAGCGACTAATCATGTCTATCTGGGAGATCGGCGATAGCGCCACATTTCCTTCAGTCATTACGCCAGACCATATACAAATCGGGAAGTTATTTCATGCACGA
>CAZLTY010000053.1:0-22320 GCA_964562575.1 uncultured Pirellulales bacterium | reverse complement strand
ATTATCTCTTCGCATTGATAAGGAGTCTGGGCGAAGAGATAATGGAGGCCGAACACAAGCTCAGCAGCACGGGCAACAAGCTAGTCTCGGTCCAGAGCAAGATCGAGCAGCAGACTCAGCGGATCGAATTTCTGCGGGCCAGGGTCTCAGAATTGCAGCAGAGGAAAGAATCGGCGACCGAGAAGACCGAGAGATTGCAGGGCCAGAGGGGTGCCTTTGAGGAGAGTTTCGCCCAGTACGAAAACGAGTCGACAGACTGCGAGAAGATGCTCGAAGAGAAGACTCGCGACGTCAAGCGGCTTGAGAAGACTATCCAGAAGGTAAACGCCGAATGTCTTTCGCTGGAAGCGCAGCTCGAAGATGAGAAGTCAGGGATCATCGATATAGTCCGCAGGACCGCTCAGCTTCATAACGAGGTTCAGAGCATTTCGGTTTATCGGGACAATTTGTCCAGCCAGAAGGATCGTCTTGCCGGCAGGGCCCAAACGGCCCGCGCCGAGCTGGAGGGGCTGCTGACGGAGAAGGCCCGGCACAGCGCCCGTTTGGGTGACGTCGAAAAGGTGCTTGGCGAATTAGAGAAGAGCCTGGAATCAAAGCACAAGAATTCAGAAGATATTGAAGAGTCTCTGGCCGCCGACAACAAGCGGCTGGGCCACAGCAAAGAGGCGGCAAGTGCGCTCAACAGCGAGCTGGCAATTCTGACGGACATGGAAAAGCGATGCGAGGGCCTCAAGCCGTCTGTCAAGAGCATCCTGCAGAATCGCTCTATCGAGAACAAGCGGTTCGATTACGTCGAAGGGATGCTGGCAGATATCATCGAGGCCGACGTCGAATACGCAGACGCCGTTGAAGCCGTGCTTGAGGGCCGGACTGACGCCCTGGTCGCCAGCAGCACGAGCAGAATGTTGGCTGATAGCGAGCAGATCGCCGAGCTTGACGGTAGGGTGAATTTCATTTGCCTCGACAGAATCGAGCCGTTGGTGGACGATACCGACTTGTCGCAGTTCCCATCTGTCAAAGGCAGGCTGGTTGAGTTTGTGAAGTTCGACAGCAGGTATGCACCGTTGGCCTGGAAGCTGCTGGGCAGAACACTGGTTGTCGACTCGGTGAAAGATGCGGCCGAGCTCATCGGACGCTCGACGAACGGATACGAGTGTGTCACCTTGAAGGGCGAGTTGGCAGACGCCGACGGGATGATAAAGCTCGGGCCTCTGGGCAAGGCGACCGGTCTTATCTCGCGAAAGAGTCGCCTGCGTCAGCTCCGGGAAACCATCGGTGGCATCAGCAAGGAAATCGAAGAGATTGAGAGCCAGATAGAGAAGGACGACCAGACGAAGATCCACCTGGACAAGCTGTGCAAAGACCTCAGGACGGCTATCTACGAGGCAAATACCGAGAAGATGCAGACAAGCTCCAAGCTCAGCGTGATCGAGCAGAACATCAAGCGGCTCAAGGAAGAGGTACCGCTGATAGCCAGTGAAATCGATCTGCTTGCCGAACAGATCGCTCAGTCGGTCCAGAAAGAATACGACTCGAACCAGAAACTGCACGAATTGGAGGTGGTGAACGACCAGCGAACGGCGCACATCGAGCAGCTCGAAGCAGGATACGACGAGCAAAAACAGCAGCAACAGGCATCGGCGGCCAAACTGACTGATCTGAAGATTGCTTTAGGGCAGATTACCGAGCAGAGCAAGGCGCTGAAACAGGCGATTGCGAGCCTCCAAAGCCAGATGCAGGAGAACCGAACGGCTGCCGCCGCTGCTCGTGAGGAAACCGAAAACTGCGTCGTGCAATTGGCCGAAGCCCAGAGAGATATTCTCAACTGCGAGGCGGCCGTCTCGGAACTGTTCGTTGAGAAAGAGAAGAATCAGCACGACAGCCGGCTGCTCCAGAGCCAGACCGAGAGGCTGTGTGAAAAGAGAAAACAAGCCGAAGAGCTTATCAGAGTCAAACGCAGCGAGAAGAGCCAGACCGAGCAGAGGACCAACGAGCTTAAGATAGAGTTGAGCCAGTTGGAAGTGAGATTGCAGGACCTTCTCGAGAGAGTCCGCGAGGATTTGCATATCGATCTGGCCGAGGCCTACGAGGACTACACGGACCAGGAGCTTGATTGGGACGCGATAAGGGAAGAGATCAACTTACTAAAAGGCAAAATCGAACGGCTCGGCAATGTGAACGTCGACGCAATCGACGAGCAGGAGGCGCTCGAGCAGCGGCACGACTTCCTGAGCACGCAGGTCCAGGACCTCAACAGCAGCAGGGGACAGTTGCAGCAGTTGATAAACCGCCTCAACAAGAAGAGCAGGGAGAAATTCCGCCAGACCTTCGAGGAAATACGAGGGAACTTCCAGGAAATATTCCGCAAGCTGTTCGGCGGAGGCAAGGCGGACATCATACTCGAAGACGCAGAGGATATTCTCGATGCCGGCATTGAGGTAATCGCCCGCCCGCCCGGCAAAGAGACGAGGAGCATATCGCTGCTCAGTGGCGGTGAAAAATCAATGACGGCGCTGGCGCTGCTGTTTTCGGTATTCAAGTCGAAGCCGTCTCCGTTCTGCTTCCTCGACGAGGTTGACGCGGCTCTCGATGAAGCGAACAACGAGCGTTTCAACATGCTGGTCCAGGAGTTTCAGAAGGATTCACAGTTTATCATCATCACTCACGCCAAGCGCACGATGAGCATCGCTGATGTACTATTCGGAATAACGATGCAGGTGCGAGGGGTGAGCAAGAAAATAAGCGTCCGCTTCGGCGAATACGACGAAGAAGCCGCGGCCGTGGCGTAGACATCATTTGTGACTATTCAATTCCATATTTTTGCTGAAAGTCAGTTACCCAGCTTTGTTTGCCTGAATCATCTATGGCCTTTACAACTTCCTGTGAAGTAGGTTGTTGAGTTTTCTCCTTAAAACTGTTGTGGTCTTCGTCTTCTAATTTCGCTGTAAGTTCTCCGGATGGCCAGCATATTCCTTTTTTTTCAAAAGCTGTCTTAAGCCAGCATTATCGTGGATCCGGGAGCCACCGGGAGGCTCATTTGGCACGCCGGTTGGGGGACAAGGGAATGCATTCGCCGAGGATGAGTCTGTCTCAATTCCGAGTGTGTAAATCCCCGACAGATTTCCACATGCTGGAGGTTACGTAGCGTCTCATGCAATCTACGAATATCTCCTCCTGACGCGTATTCTTCCCAGTTGCCCAGTTCTTCCGGAGAGTCATATCCCGGATCTGTTCATGCAGGGGTAAACACTGCATCCAGTCATATCCTTCATCCCAAATTCTCGCGTGAAGAATATGCATCCACTCATGGACTATGGCCGTGGTGTCCAGAGTGTCAAACGCAACTCGGTCTGCATTGAGAACAGAATAGCCTGCTGCCGCACCTCCATCCATCTCGAATGTCTTCAGATCTCCACGCATCTGGAAGAAGACACATCCGTAGCCCCTTTGCAGGTACTTCCCCTGGTAGTCGAAGTGTTGATTCAGATCCTTCCGAGTGATTTGAAATCTACCCATATTCTGTGGAGCCTGTCTTATCGTCTCAGTGAACTTGGTCCATGGTTCTTCAACAACTTCTATCTCGTTAATGACCTTCAGAGCACCACATGATCCTTCATGTACGCAATTGGCGAACTTCTCAAATCGCTTTTGCAGGTATTCCACTTCCTGATCCGTAAGTGAATACCTCACATTCCGAGGAGGGCTTCCCTTAGAGGACAGTAGTCGTCCATCATATGTCTTCAGAATAAAGACCTTGTTCTTCATAAGCCCCAGTGGTTTCGGATACAAGCGGTTCCCCACTTGATTCTTCAATCTGAGGATGTGTTCTCTGGCAACCTCTTCCTCGTCAATGCTATAGAGACCACTGTCAATGACCTGCTCCCACAATCGTACTGCGTCAAGATGCTGTTGCTGCCTAAGGTGCTGATCTACCTTATTTCGAATGGACTCAAATGTAGGCATCTGATCCCATTTCCTCATTCGCTCCTGCAATTCTTGTATAGCACTCTTAGCTCTGTTTCTACCCTTAGAATTGCCCACTGTGCCCGCAATAGCAGTAACTGCATCTGGATCAGCCAGGGCGATCTTGAGCAAAGTCATCACAGCCAGACGCTCATTCTCCCTTTGGATCGTAGCCATAGAAACCGGATGAGCCGCTTCACCGCCCATACGAACCAGAGCAAATGCAGCTTCTCTCTTGTTGGTCTTGTCTGCCTGTGGGTCAGCCCACACACTGAGCAGAGCGGGAATTGCCTGTTCGTCGCCGAGTTTGCCGAGGGCGTATATGACCTGTCGCTGAGCGGAGAAGTCTGGGAAGTCAACACATCTGATGAGCTTCTCTACGACTCGCTTATCACCTATCCGGGCCAGAGCTATTGCACAGTGTCTTCCTATCTGTCTGACGGCACGGTTAGCGTTGGCCTTCTTCTTATGAAGCATATAGTCGATCTCCACTCCTCTGACCAAGAGCGGGATGGCTGTTGGGCCTGATTTGACGAATGCCTGCAAGGTCTGATACTTCTTGTCCCAATCATAAGCGAAGGGGCGAAGCTGCTCAGGGAACTGGCTGACATAGCCTCTGGCCGCGACTGGTATTTGCTGTGATGATGAGCCCAAGCGGCTACTTACCGAACGCCGCGGTCGTGTAGTCCTTCTGCGTTGGGCGGATGAAATAGTCCCCAGCACACATATGCACAGAAATACAAGTATGATCTTTCTCATGAGCAGCCTCTCGCATCATCCGACATTTCCCATTTGTCTTCACAAAGGGTGCTCCTGCACGCTTTGACACTCTTTTTGAAACACTCCTGTACAATTCAAGTCCCATAATACAAAACTTTCACGCCAATTTCAAGATCATTCCAGCAGATTCAGCATACCGTGCCGGAGGAGCCTGCTCGATGCCAGTTGTCTCTTTCACGACCTTGCTATTTTGACCCAGGAGCGCAGTTCTGAGGTGGGTTTCCGTGTTTTCGTATTGATATCACGCACCAGGATGCTTATGATTGAAGCTATGGTAGGAAAATCAAACAAGAACGCCAAAGGTAGAAGCACGGCCGGGCAAACGGACCCAATCCAGGCGGCCATTGACCGCGGGATAGATGTTGCCATGCTCGTTGATAATCTTCAAAGAAGTGTGAAAGACCGAATCAAGCGTCATCAAATAGCACTCAATACAGCGGAGAAACTCAGGAAGGCAAAACAACTTTGAGCAAGGATTTTCTCAATCTGCTTGAGAGGCTGGTCCATCACGGGGTGGATTTTGTCATAGTAGGGGGGTTTGCAGGCGTTGCGCATGGGTGTACTTACGTAACCCAGGACATCGATATCTGCTGTGATTTTTCAACTGCTACTCTGCTCGCACTGCAAGAAGCGCTCTCGGATTTGGATCCCGTGCACCGAATGACGCCACATCGAAAGAAGCTCAAGCTGACGGAAGAGACGTGCGCGCAATTCAAGAATCTGTATCTCGATACGAAGGAAGGTCAACTTGACTGCCTGAGCTTCATCGACGGCCTGGGCGATTTCAGCCAAGCGAAACAAGAAAGCGAGCTAATTGAGGTTGAAGGTACGAAGATGCGCGTGCTGAATCTGGATGCTTTGGTCAGGACGAAGAGAAAGATGAATCGTCCGCGGGATAGAGAGGCTATTTCACAGCTCGAAGCCATCAGGGAGTTGAGAAAAGAGTGAAAGCGTCTGGTCGCATGGGACCGTGATCAAAAAACTACCTCTTTGCCGTCAAATACCGGCCCGTCGTCGCAGCACATTTTGTAGATGGTGTCGCTCGACCCGGCTACTTTGCACTCTACGGCACAACTCTGGCACAGGCCGATGCCGCAGGCCATTCTTCGCTCCAGGCTTACCTGGCAATCGATATTCTTTTCGCTCGCGATTCGGGCCACTGCCGCCAGCATGGGTTCCGGTCCGCACGCACAGATGATCATCTCATCGGCGGGCGATTGGCCCTGCTGGATCCAATGCAGCAGACAGTCGGTGACAAGTCCGTGGTGGCCGGCCGAGCCGTCATCGGTTGCGACCAGCGATTCTATGCCGTACTGAGCGAATTCAGGAAGTACGAGCCCCAGTTGCTGCGAGATATCATCCAGCCTGCCCTTGAAGGGCAGGGCATCCTTTGTCTTCGCTCCGGCAAATGCGACGACTCCAACGTCGCCGTGTTGGGCTGTCAGATGTTGCGCCAAGTGCTGCAAGGGAGCGGTCCCCATCCCTCCGCCCACGAGCAGTACCTTCTTCTTGTCCTCGCCGACATGATAGCCGCTGCCCAGAGGCCCGATGACACTGATCGGATCGCCAGGCCGTAACGTGGTCATCCGCACGGTGGCCGGCCCGACGACACAATAGAGAAGCTCGGCGAATGTCCTGTCGGTCTCGGCGACGATCTTGGCAAAGCTAAAGGGCCTGCGCAAAAGTATCTTTCGCCCGGCAGCATCGCGTAGATTCTGCGGGATGTTCTCCGGAGACGGCAAAGCGATATTGGACAGGTCCAACTGAGCGAACTGTCCGGGCGTGAAATTGGCAAACGCCCTCGCACCGGCCCGTGAGAATTCGAGCCTGAGTCGGCCGAATGGTTCGCCCATCCTTTTGTTGGCAGCGACAACGGCAGTAAACTCGCCCTTATCTGGCATGATCAGCAAGTACCCTCGTCAAAGCAGGCCTTCATATACCCTGACGCCGTCCACAACCTTGCAGACGTGCACGGCATATTTATCAGCAAAATCGGGGCAGCTTCGCGGATAGGCCGTATCGACGGCGTTCCTTACCGCCTCTACAGACTCGGCGCAAACCAGCGCACCTGACGCTCCCTTGTCACCACCGCCCAACATCCGCTCGCCCAGTACGCCAGGCACCGTGCGAACAATGTCGCACATTGTCTCCAGCTCGGGTCCGGATATTTTGTAATCGTCCCGCAGACCAATGCCGTCGGCTCTGAATATCCGCCCGACCGTTTCGATGTCACCGGCCTTGCAGGCTTCGAGCATCTCATAGAATCGCTTCTGGGCGCTGAAAATATACTTCAGACGATCACAGAGATCCGGATGCTTGTCGGCGAACTCGCTCATGATTTTTTCGCAAAGCGCGTCGTCCTTGACGTCCGCCAGGCACGACAGGTCGTAGTGGGCCTTCTGCAAAATAGAAACCAGCTTCTCGCATTCATCGCGTCGAATCTTGTACGTCGATTTTTCCAGTCCGGGCCTGTCAGTTCCCGTATCGAGCACCATTATCCGAAAGTCAAGCGCCCCGGCTCCGATCCGAACATAGTCAATCGAGCGGTCCTGCGGATTGTAGTGCGTCGCCATTGACTCGCGAGCGAAAATCACCATCGTTTGGTCTAGCTTGCCGCAGGGCGAGCCGATATAGTCGTTTTCGACCGCCTGAGCCAGATCGACTATCGTGTTCTTATCTTCAATTTCGATCTCGTTTGCGTCGAAGAGTGACAGGATCAGGTTGTTGCAAAGCGACGCCGAGCGGCTCATTCCACCGCCGGGGATATTGCCGTAAAGAACGCCGTCAATGCCCTGGGCGAGATCATAACCCTCGCGCCTGAGGATGTAGTCAATCCCGCACGCAAAGCGTCCCCACGTGTGAGCAATCTCAGGAGCCCTCGGCTCCGGGACGTTTCCGGGGTCGAATTCGATGACTCCATCGTCGGGGAAGTTCGCACTGAACAGTCTTACTTTGCCCGTGCTGTTGGGCTTGTAAGCTAACCAGATGAATCTGTCGGTTCCGACGCCGAACAGCTCGGTGCCGTTATAGTCGCCGTGCTCGACGCCGAGACAGAAACGCGAAGATGTCCTTCGTATCTTGGCGCCCTTGATGTCGATGTTGTTGTCTTTTGCAGACGCAACGATAATCTCTAAAGCAGCTTGTCCTTCTTTTGTCAGTTCCATACCCACATTCTCAAAAAAGCTCCTCTTATTTCGCCAGGCCGAGCGGACTGAACAAGAAGTATAGGGCAAGCGTTATGACCACGACCAAAATTCCGACCACCTTGGCCCCGTTGGAGGAGCGAAGATCGAGGTCGGTTTTCTGCTTGAACTCGACAGGCTGGGCCAAAGGTTTGAGCTTGGTGATGATGGCCATTACCAGAAGGCACAGTGCAAAGCAAATCGCCATTCGGTTGAGGAATTGAATATCGGGGCCGATCTTGTACTTGCCGGCCAGGTACATTCCGCCGTAGGAGACGATGTTGGTCAGCAGTCCGACTACGCCGGCGATTGGCGGTGCCTTGCGAACAACCAAGCCGAATACGAACACTGCAAGAATGCCGGGAGATATTAGACCCTGGCTCTCCTGGATGATAGTAAAGATGCTGTTGCTGATCTTAGGATCGCCTAACTTCGGTGCCAGCATTACGGCGATAACAGAGAACGCGACAACGCATATTCGCCCGAGCAGCACTGTGGCCTTCTGTCCGGCCTGCGGACTGACGTATTTCTTGAAGATGTCCATCGTGAAAATTGTGGAGGCAGCGTTAAGCATCGCTGCCAGCGAGCTGACAATCGCCCCCAGTAACGCCGCCAGAACAAAGCCGACCAGTCCGGTCCTCTGAGGCAGAACACTGCTGAGCAGTTGGCCGAGAGCCGTGTCATACTTGAAGGCGATAAATTTCTCGCTCGTGACATTGAGCCCGGCGGTATCCGCCGCATCCATCACAGATTGGTTATACGACTCCAATTCTACTGCCAGTTGAGGGAACGCTGCCTTCCATGACTTGTCATCCGATTCGAATACAGTGAATTGCGCAAGCTCCAGTCCGTCAAGCCTGGCCTGAGTCAGAGGCAGGACGAACGGGTTTCTCGCCTTGACGGCCTTCAGGGCCGCGCTGTCCGGATACGCGGCGATCATGAACCTACCCTTCGGCCAGCTCGCAACAGCCTCATCGCTCGGAGCCTGTGCAACCTCGACCAATTGAGAGTCCTCGTTGGCCATCATGTACTTGGCGATCACCGGGGCGTTGTCACCGACCGCTTGATCCTGCATATCTTTCGAGAAGAGATTGAACGCGATGATACCGGGAACGACCACGACAAACGGAATCAAAAGCTTCATGAATGCCGAGAACACGATGCCCTTTTGCCCCTCGGCCAGCGACTCAGACGCCAGTGTCCGCTGCGTGATGT
Organism: uncultured Pirellulales bacterium; assembly: GCA_964562575.1. Lineage (GTDB taxonomy): Bacteria > Planctomycetota > Phycisphaerae > Sedimentisphaerales > Anaerobacaceae > SG8-4. The sequence goes on along the minus strand of CAZLTY010000053.1, from coordinate 13,180 downwards.
ATTGGTTCAATCCCCAGTAGTAAAAATTAGGTATCCACAGGCCGAGAAGCAGGGCGGTGCAGGGCAGTACCTTGTCGTCTTTCGGCAGGAACATGTTCATTCGTACTTTGTTGAGCTGCCAGAAACGATCGATCGCTCCGGTGTCCTGTGTGAAGGTTTTCAATCCCACCGCTCCGGTCTTGACATTCTCGATAAAGGCCACCTCATCCGTTGTGGCGCCGAGCTTCTTGAATGCATAGATCATCACGACCGCTCCGCCGAGGATCAGGGCGCTTCCCTGAATCAGGTCGGCCCAGGCGCAGGCCTTGAGCCCGCCGGCCGTGACGTATACCATTGCGATCAAGCCTATCACCAGTGCAGCGCTGGCAATGGACACGTCATAGCCCATCTTGCCCGCCATCGTGTTGACCGTGAGAGCCCCGGAATATGTCACTGAGCCCAGCAGGAGCATATAGATGAACAATGTGGCAACGGCCATGATCGTGCGAGCCGTCGCGTTGTATCGCACTTCGAGAAACTCGGGCATCGTGTAGATTCCCGCCCGCAGGAAGTAAGGCAGGAATGCGAACGCCACGACAACCAGCGTGATAGCAGCCATCCACTCATAGCTGGCAATCGCCAAACCGACGTGGCTCGCGGCATTTCCGCTCATGCCCACCAGTTGCTCGGAGGAGATGTTGGCGGCGATCAGCGAGAACCCGATCAACCACCATTTCAGGCCGCGGCCGGCGAGGAAGTAATCTTCGCTCGTTTTCTCATGCCGGCTCTTCCAAAGCCCAACGCTGATCACTGCGATGATGAAGCCGAGAAATACGGCAATGTCCAGAAAGCTAAATTCCATGACAAGTCCTTTCCTCTTGTTCTATCCTTATGCCAACCGCAATGTTGGAATTTTCATATCGCGTATATTAAGTACAAATACTTGAAAAATCACCCATTTTCAAATAAAAATAATGGTCATGAGTGACGTAACCCGCATCCTGACTGCAATTGAGAAAGGCGATGCCAAAGCCGCCGATGAGTTGCTTCCTCTGGTTTATGAGGAGTTGCGGCGTTTGGCGGCTCACAAAATGTCGCACGAGCCGCCCGGCCAGACACTCCAGGCAACGGCTCTTGTTCACGAAGCCTACATCCGGCTGGTGGGTACGCAAGACCAGAACTGGAGCGGCCGGACACATTTCTTCGCAGCGGCCGCTGAAGCCATGCGCCGTATCCTCATTGACAACGCCCGACGTAAACAGCGCCTCAAACGTGGCGGCGGTCAACAGAAGGTCAGTCTCACGGACGCAGAGCCTGCCATTGAAGGACCTTCAGATGATCTGATTGCATTAGACGAAGCCCTTACCAGGCTTGCGGAAATGGACAAGACAAAAGCTGATCTGGTCAAGCTGCGGTATTTCGCCGGACTGACGCTCGAACAGGCGGCCGCTGTTCTCAATCTACCCGAGAGAACTGCCAAGAGGTACTGGGCCCATGCGCGGGCCTGGCTGTATCGACAGGTTACCGACGAATCATAGTCTTCACTCACCGTTGAAAGACTATCAGAGGGCGTATCTCGGTGGCGTGTGGGGTCGTTCTGAGGATTTTGTTTTTTTCGCAGGAATATATGGCCCGAAACCGGCCCGAACGGCGCATTGCTAAGTGAGGTTAAGAACAAGACGCCAAGAGGGCTAATTAGGGAGCTACAATCATGGCAGCAGAAAACTTCGAGAAGGCCGGACAAATCTTTCAAGACGCCATTGAGATAGAAGATCCGGCAAAACGAGCCCGATATCTGAAAGATGCCTGTAAACAAGATTCAAAACTGCGGGCGGAAGTGGAAGCTCTGCTCAGGTCGCATGAGAAAGCCGCAGATTTTCTCGAAGCTCCGGCTGTCGATCCAAACTCCGCATTGCATGATCCACCCCTGATTGAGGGGCCCGGCACGAAAATTGGGCGATATGAACTGTTGGAGCTGATCGGCGAGGGCGGCATGGGGATGGTCTATCTGGCGCAGCAGAAGGAACCTGTCAAGCGCAAAGTGGCGTTGAAGATCGTCAAGCTCGGCATGGATACAAGACAAGTTGTTGCCCGGTTTGAAGCCGAACGTCAGACTTTAGCTCTGTTGGAACACCCTAATATTGCCCATGTATTCGACGCAGGAACAACTGACGGTGGGCGACCATACTTCGTCATGGAATATGTTAAGGGCAGGTCTATCACCAGATACTGCGATGAGAAGAAATTATGCATTGAGAAAAGACTTGAACTCTTCCGACAGGTCTGTGAGGGTATTCATCACGCACATCAGAAAGGAATCATACACCGGGATATCAAGCCATCGAACATTTTGGTGTCCGTTCAAGATGATAGACCAGTACCGAAGATTATCGACTTCGGCATAGCCAAAGCTATCACGCAGCCACTGACTGAGAAAACATCGTACACTGAGCACGGCCAATTACTTGGCACGCCAGAGTACATGAGTCCTGAGCAGGCCGAAATGGCTTACCAGGACGTCGATACTCGCTCGGACATATACTCGTTAGGCGTGATGCTTTATGAGTTGCTGGCAGGTGCAACACCATTCGATGCCAAGAGGCTTCGTGAAGGCGGAATTGATCACATACAACAGGTAATCTGCGAAGAGGAACCCACAACACCAAGCGCTCGACTGACGAGCTTGGGCGATAAAGCCAAGGCAGTTGCTGAAAGCCGCAGAACACAGATTATTACATTAACCAGACGTCTTCATAGAGAATTGGAGTGGATCCCCATGAAAGCAATGCGAAAAGACCGAATAAGGAGATACCGGTCGGCTTCTGAACTGGCCGACGACATTCAAAACTACCTTACTGGAACCCCTCTTATTGCCGGGCCTGAGTCCACCGTATACCGGGCAAGAAAGTTCGTGCGAAAACATGCCGGTTCCGTGGCGACCGCAGCGCTCTTGTTGGTGGTGATAATCCTGGGTCTGCTGGCGAGTATACTAATGGGCTGTAGAGCAGAGCAGGCTCGGGAGCAAGAGGCTGCTGCTCGTGTAGAAGCTGAGCAAGCGCGTGATAAAGAGGCCGCTCTGCGAGCACAAGTTGAGCAGGCTCTGACGCGTGCTGAGAACGCCGAGAGGATTGCTCAGGAGCAGCGCAAGCTGGCAGAAGAACAGCGCACGCTCGCAGAGGAGCGAGCTGAAGAGTATCGGCGTTCTCTGTATTTCAACCTCATTGCCCAGGCCAAGGCAGCGTACCGTAACAGTGATATACGCCGCCTTCGTGAGCTATTGGACTTGTGTCCTGACGACCTTCGCGCGTGGGAATGGTATCGTCTGAACCACCTCTCAGACCAGTCCTGTATGACACTGCGCGGGCATGCTGGCTGGGTAATAGGAATCAGCCCGGACGGTAAGCATATCGCCTCGGGCAGTTATGATAATAAGAACACAATCAAGGTTTGGGACACAGAAACCGGCGCTGAACTGAGAACACTCCGAGGGCACGACGGCCAAGTCGTGACCGTCTCATTTAGCCCCGACGGCAGGCGGATCGTCTCCGGTGACAAGACCGGGACCATAAGAGTCTGGGATGCAGCGACAGGTGAGCCGTTGATGTCGCTCAAGGGGCATAAGGGACCTGGAGGCGGCAAATATTGCCCTGATGGCCGGTTAATTGTCTCTAATGCTGTAGATCAGACTTTTAAAGTATGGGATGCAGAAACCGGTGCCGAACTGAGAACATGGCGTGGTCATGAGGCGCCTACCCAGTGTCTCGCAATCAGTCCGGACAACAGGTGTATCGTCTCAGGCGGAGAGGACAAAACAGTCAGGCTGTGGGATCTGGCGACCGGTACGGAAGTGATGACCCTGCGCGGACATCAGGGACATGTCAATGCCGTGGCGTTCAGTCCGGACGGAAAGCGCATTATATCGGGAAGCCGGGACACGACCATTAGGGTCTGGGATGCGGCAACCGGTGAGGAGCTGATGACCATCCCAGGCCATAAGGACTGGATTCACGATGTGGTATTTAGCCCGGACGGCAGACTCATTGCCTCTGCCAGCAGGGACAGAACCGTAAAGCTGTGGGATGGCTCAACCGGAGCTGAATTGATGATCCTGTGTGGGCACCGGGAATATGTCAGTGCCGTTGTATTTAGCCCGGACGGCAAGCAGCTCGTCTCCGGCAGTGAAGACGGTACGATAAAAATATGGGATGTAGCTCTCGACCGCGAGCGCATGATCCTTGCTGGCCCGCAAGGCGGCGAAGGCCAAGGCCGTGTTGCATTTAGCCCCGACGGCGCTCGCCTTATCTCGATAACCGGCACGGGGCTTCTAAAAGTGTGGGATACGGCCACCGGCACCGAACTGACGCCTCTCCGCGGACGGAGAATTGGGTTATTGTCGGCAGCGTTCAGCCCGGATGGCAAGCGAATCGTTTCAGGCAGTGCGGATAATACAATCAAGGTGTGGGACGCATCAACCGGTGCCGAACTGATGGCGCTCCGAGGGCACAAGGGAATGGTCGTCTCTGTCGGGTTCAGCCCGGATGGCAGACGCATTGTTTCGTGCGGCATACAGGACAAATCAATCAAGGTGTGGGACGCATCAACAGGCGCCGAGCTGATGACGCTCCCAGGACACAAGGGAGATGTCTTTGGGGGAACGTTCAGCCCGGACGGTAAAAGGATTGTTGCGGTAACTTCGAAAACACTCAAGGTTTGGGACGCGTCAACTGGTGCCGAACTGATGACCCTTCGGGGGCATACCAGCGTGATCCAAATGCAAGCGGTGGCATTCAGTCCGGACGGCAAACGCATAGTCTCGGGCAGTGAGAATGGCACAATCAAGGTCTGGTCTGGGGTCAGCGGCGAGGAACTGATGAGCGTTCGGGGGCATACGTCCCGGCTGCGCTCGGTGGGATTCAGTCCGGATGGCAAACGCATAATCTCGGGTAGTCACGATGGTACGCTCAAGCTGTGGGGCTCTGCCAGCGGGGTCGAAGTGATGACTTTGCGCGGGTATGGCTCTGCGATATTCAGTCCGGACGGAAAGACCATCGCCTTTGGCACTACCCTACTAGAAGCCGCAGCGCCTCCCAATGGATATGGGCCTCGCCGAACTGGTGCAGCCGCGCGGAAGCTGGTGGATGAGCTGTACGACGAATATGGCTTCTATGAGGAAGTGATCGATAAACTAAACACTGATAAGACGCTTGCTGAGCCGGTACGTAAGGTTGCTCTGCAGATAGCCAATGCCCGGCTGTGGGAGGACGCAGGAAAGCTCAATCAAGAAAGCGAGGAAGTGGTTAGCTCCCCGGGTAGGGACGTTGACGCATACCAAGGCGCGTTGGAGAACGCTGAAAAGGCGAATCGTTTGGAACCGAATACCCCCTCCGTTCTTACTGCTCTCGGTGTGGCACGGTACCGTGTGGGTGCGTACGAAGACGCCCTGGAGGTGCTGAAACGACCTTTGTAGGGCCAAGGCCAGAGCCGAAAGGCTAAAACGGTTGATTGATGGAGCCGACAAGAAGTGAATATCCTTTGAGCCTTAATGCATCAAATCTATCAGCCACTTCTCATAAAAGCATCGCCTAATGCTTGGGCTATGTCGGTCGCTATCAGGCTGACCTGGCCGATCTTTTCCGCTGCGATATCACCGGCTAATCCGTGAATGTAGACGCCGAGGACGGCGGCGTCAAAATCGCTCAGGCCCTGGCCGACAAGCGCGGTTATCACCCCGGTCAAGATGTCCCCGGAGCCGGCGGTTGCCATGCCAGGGTTGCCGGTCTTGTTGATGTAGATTCTCTCGCCGTCGGTAACGACGGTTCCGGCTCCTTTCAATACCACGACAGTTCCGGTCCGCTGTGCCAATCGAGTCGCCTGCTCTTGGCGGTCCGTCGGTTGTTGCTTTCTGAACAGGCCCGACCACAACCGTTTCATTTCCCCCGGATGTGGGGTGACGATCAGCTTGGCTTTGAGTTTGTCGGGCCAGTTCTTCATGCCGGCGAGATTGTTTAGCCCATCAGCATCTATGACCAGTCGCAACTGCTCCTGTCCGAGAAGGGCTTCGAGAAGCGAACGCAGTGCGCCGCTGATGCCCGTGCCGGGGCCGAATGCAACGGCGTCGTCTTGGGCTGCGGCTTCGAGGATCACATTTGTTGCCTTTGCCGAAATTCGACCCGAACTGTCTTCGGGCAGGGCGATGGTGGTAAAAGACGGTTCGATGGAGGCGACTATAGGCAAAACGCTCCTGGGTGTTGCCACCCGCACAAGACCGGCGCCGGCCCGCAAAGCAGCCCGGCCTGCAAGAGCGGCGGCGCCGCTCATGCCACGACTGCCGGCGATGATGCAGACCTTGCCAAAATCACCCTTGTGGGCATCAATGGCTCTCAGCTTCAACTTTGGAATTGTTTCAATTATCTGCATATAATCTCGTTCCGAGCAGTATATTACAAACAATGCATGATATGGTCAATGCCATAAAGCATGCTGTACATAAAAAGTTTTGACTGGTAGGTCGAAAGGTCTATAATCGTTCATTGAACGAACTTTAGAAGCATTGCGATTGAGGTATTATCTGGAAGAAAAACCCAATAGCGGAGTTACCTGGGAGCGATATAACCATTAGTTGGCCGATAATGGATTTTTTCTGGCCAAAACCTAGGACCGTCTCTATGAAAGAGAGCATGAAGAATGATTACCTATATCAAAGCAAGGAGACTCGCAAAGGACTATGTTGATATTGCTCTGGCGTTGCAGGCCCTAGCTGAGATACAACCCATAATGAAACCTGATAAGTTAAGCGAGAACTGGTCGAAACTTGATCAGGAGACGTGTGAAATACTCAAAGATCACGTACACAAGGTGAGGTCCGCTGGCCCAAAAGTTGCTACTCGATGGCGCTGTCTTGCCAAGAAGCGCCTCAAAGCTTCCAAGAATAAACGTTTGGTTACACACTTCATACGTGTCGCTCGGCAACTTCTTGGTGTGCGTCTTTCACGGCGAGACTTCCCAAGGGATCTGTTGGAGAAACGCGTCGACGGGTATATGATACGTGCAATGGAGTTGGTTATAGACAAAGTGGATCTATGTGACAAACGATAGTGAGCAGACTTACAAGGGATCTTGTAACCTTCGAGTATCACAGCGCATGTCTGCAGATTAATAATAAAAGACAAATGTTGATACACCGCGGAGCACATAAACTGCCGAATTTAATGAGTAACACATGAATCTTCCGGCATACGTTTTAGCTTTCATAATGTTAGCTATTTTACCTTTTGCATCGTACGTCGTCACTCTGCTGTTCACAAAGGCCGACGTTGTGGTACCAGGAGGTTTCTCGGCGCTTTCTTACGGCTTACAGGAACGTATAGCGATTGTCTCGACTGTTGTCATATCCGCCGTCGTTGCCGTTGCCTTCTTTCTCATTATCCCAGCCCATGAGTTCGATTTTGATCGCATGGTCTTGTGTTTCAAGACAAAACCTATCCAATTCCTTGCGAATATACCTCTCGCCACGCTTTGGGCTTCTGTATGGTATGCTCCCTACCACATTTTTCGCAAATACGTCATTGATCGTTCTCCACTTGCTCCGTATTATGGCGTCACATACGCAGACTATGATACTTACTTCCTTAGGTGCCCATTTAGTGCTCTCAGATGTCATATTTCTCATGAGCCTTGCGAGGCTAGGAGGGTTGCTAGAAGAGTCCTTCTTTGGCGGACGATTAATAACACTGTACTTGGCACACTTCTAGGCATGCATTTTACTTGTGCAGCAATTACGTTTTGTCAAGAGAGCGAACTATACCTTCTATTTTGGAATTGCTGGCCTTGGGGGACAAGTTGAGCTAGAAAATCCCTTCTTCCTACTGGAACTGACTGACATAAGCACAAGTTGGTCAAAAGCTGGATGTAGAGATACGGTCAAAAACAGCCGCTGCTCAGCTAGCACGTTAGCGACAATGCCAAGAATGTCGGGCAGGGATAATATCGCACCTGTCCCCCGGCTGGTCATTAGTCTTTGGTCTTGAGTCTGACGTCTTGCATCTGCTGTTTCCTGTCTTTCTACATTCCTGCTTCCATTTTCTTGTTTATCAGTGTGGCGGCTACAGCGGCACCAAAGCCATTGTCGATGTTGACTGCTGTAACGCCTGAGGAACAGCTATTGAGCATCGTTAAGAGCGCCGAGAGACCATCGAAATTGGAGCCGTAACCGACGCTCGTCGGCACGGCGATTACCGGGCAACTGAGCAGGCCGCCCATGACGCTGGCAAGGGCCCCCTCCATCCCGGCCACTACGATTACGATGTTGGCGTTCTGGAGTTTCGGCACGTGCTTGAACAGCCTATGCAGGCCCGCTACTCCGACGTCGCATATTAACTCCGTCCGCTGGCCCATGATCTCGGCTGTAACTTGTGCCTCGGTCGCGACGGGCAGATCGGCGGTGCCCGCGGTGACTATCGGCAGGACGGTCTTGGAGGTGGGCAACTCCTGCTGCTCCAGGACGATTGCTCTTGCCAGTTTCTCATATCTGACGTTGGGAAATTTGCCCGTCTCCACCAGGGCGTCAAAAACATCCGGCTCGGCCCTGGTCGCCAGGACGTTGTTACCTTTGGCCGCCAGGCTCTCGAATATCTTTATTACGTGCTCTGTGGCCTTGCCGGGGCAGAAGATGACCTCCGGGAAACCCCGCCTGATCTGACGATGATGGTCGATACACGCAAAGCCAAGGTCCTCGAACGGCAAATGCCGGAGTTTCTCGACCGCCTGGTCGATACCAATTTCGCTGCTCTTGACCTGCTTTAGTAGTTCTCTTAGTTGTTCAGCCCGAATGTTTCACCTACCTTTGTTTTAGCCACAGATTTCACTGATTCTCTCTCGCCACAGAGAACACGGAGAATATATAATATTGTCATTTTTGCACCTGCTTGTTCAGGGGCAAACATGTCCCCGCGAAAGCGGGGAGCAGGAGTCTATTTCTACTCTGTGGCCTATCTCTTTTATTCATGCCTGTTCGTATCAATTCGTGGCTCGTGGCTAATTTGTTATCTGTGTTCATCTGTGAAATCTGTGGCCAATTCTTGACCCGTTGCCTTCGGCTCAAGCGTCAAGTCTGCAAAAAGGCCGGCCTTGAACTTATAATACGCCAGAGAGGCTACCATAACCGCGTTGTCAGTGCAATATTGTTTCGGCGCAACCATCAGTCTTACGGCCGGTGTCATTGCCTCGCACATCTGCTGAAGCGCGGCGCGCAGCGAGCTGTTGGCGGCGACTCCTCCACCCAAAATGACGGTCTTGGCTCCGATCCTCCTGGCGGCTCGCCGCGTCTTCCTGACCAGGACGTCAACTACCGCCGCCTGGAACGACGCCGCGATATCGGCGATTTCCTGCCTGCTCATCGAGTCGACCCTGTTTTGCCCCTTCATATTCTGGCCACGGCAGTGATACAGCACGGCCGTCTTGATACCGCTGAAAGAAAAATCCAGTGAGTCACGACCCAGCATTGAGCGCGGGAACTTGATCGCGTCGGGGTCTCCCGCCACCGCTGTCTTTTCAATACTTGGGCCGCCGGGGTAGGGCAGCTTCAGGATGGTTGCGACCTTGTCGAAGGCCTCGCCGGCGGCATCGTCGATGGTCGATCCGAGCAATCGCGGCTCCAGCGGCGAGCGATAGTTATAGAGACTGGTATGCCCGCCAGATACTATCAGAGCGGCGGCAGGCAGCTCCAGGTCATCGGCGGACATGATCGCAGATTGCAGGTGAGCATGAAGGTGATTGATCGCGATAAGAGGCTTGTCCCATGCGAAGCTAAGAGTCTTGGCCGCGGTAACGCCTACCACCAGAGCGACGGTCAGCCCGGGCTGATTCGCCACGGCAATCGCGTCAATATCGTCACTGCCAACGCCGGCCTGCTCTGTCGCCTCCTTGATGACCGGATAGATATTCTCGATATGCGCCCGAGAAGCAATCTCCGGAACGACGCCCCCATATTTTTCATGCAGTTTAGCCTGCGAGGCCACCACAGCCGATTTGACGAACCTACCGTCGGCAACAACCGCCGCGGCAGTCTCATCACAACTTGTCTCAATGCCCAAAATATGTATGCCATCTTGCCGCATAGAGCGGGATATTAGTCAAATGGCCGGCAATTGTCAACGCACAGTGAACGGATATTGCCGCCTCTGCGTTGTGCTGCGTGCTCTTGTCGCAGCCGTGGCAACGACATAGGCTGTGGGAGTTTTGCCTGCAATCTTCAGGATGATCTTTCTTTGCTGATTCTTGTGGCCGATTGTCCGCATGCGCTTCTGCAAACATATGGCATAAGGATTACTCGGTCAAGCCTGTGCGGTCCTTCAGCTTCTCAACATCCAATTCGTGAACGTAGCCCACCAGGTTCTTCCATATACTGTGGTATCCGAATCCTCCCTTGGTCATCTCCTCGATCGCCTCGTCTTTGCTCCAGCCTTCGGTAGCGATACGATAGATCGCGCACACCGTCCCCGTTCGGTCGGCCCCATGTCTGCAGTGCACGAAAACCGGTGTCCGGCTGCCGTCAGTGACAATCTTCAGGAAGCGGTTGACATTTTCAGGGTCAGGATTCCACGTAGTCATACGTATGTACGCATTCTCTTTAAGGTTGCCCTGGCCAGCAGCAATATCTGCTTGCAGACGCTTTTGCAGACCTGCATCAGGGAGAATCTTATTGGAACAAGCTCGGACATTTGAAAGTCCATGCAAATGTTCGATGAGAAATCATCACCGGCGATTTCCATCTTACCCCGGTCCGAGCAGCCGAAACCTATCGCTTGAGCCGTTTTGACTATGGGCAGCTCTGCCGGCTCGATGCCAACCAGTTCTGCACAGATGGTTTCGCAGGCGATTGGGTCTGTTCCTCCGATTAGCCAACCCAAATCTCTGGCTCTGCCCCGGATCGGGCCGGAACCGTCCATGGCGATGACACCGTCAATGATGGTGACGGCGGGATTCAAGAACTCATATATGTCGATGAGCAGCTCGCAGAAATCATCCGCGTTCCCGCCTTTGACAAAATGCCAGAGGGCCTTTCGTTTACCGGCCACGCAGCCGAACATATTCTTGATTGCGAATGTCGCTACCAACTGCTGGTGAGATTTGAACTTGGGCAGATTAATGATAACATCAGCATCGAGCGCGACAGAACTTATCCCGACGCAGGTTTGCTTTGCCCCCACGTGGCAGTCTCTCGGGTTATCGAGCTGCTTTACCGGAACGGACATTTTCTTCAGCGGTTCGGTGAGTTTCAGGGCTCTGGCGCAGGCAAAGACGTTGCTCCAGGCGGGTGAATCTCCGACGATGGGCCTTGCCCCGAAGTCTATCAAAAGCCGGGCGACTTCGAGAACTACCGCCGGGTCGGTTTGTGTCGCATGCCGGCGAGATCTCGGAGCGATGAAATTGGGCTTGAGCAGAACGCTGTCACCGGACTTTACGAATCTACCGAGCCCGCCGAGAAGCTCGAATTGCCTCTGGATCGCCTCGGCAACTCTGGCCCGGCTGTAGTCGCCGCATTGAGTTAGTGTCACAATCGAGCTGGCCATAGGCCCCTCAATCATCTATCCTGGTACAGGCGAGCAGATAGACCCTTACAGCCGCCTTGCGTTCGGGTGCTTTGCGCTTGGCCGCGTTGAAGAACATACGGCCTTGGACGTTGCTGAAGAACAGCCCCCCCAAAGACGTCTGGTCGCTGATGTATTCTTTCGGTGCCAGGAAGACAAAATCACCCGGGCTCATTCTCAGTCCGAAAGCGGCACAAGTAAAGGGGAACTCGCGTCTCTTCATCTGCTCCTGGAGTTGCGGGATCGCACTTTGTGTTGGCAACGTATAAACCGGATATGCACTGACCTCACAGATGCCTATTCTGCCCGGGATTCTATCGCCTTTGATCCGCAGCCCCAGGATGCCCGGCCCGATATTGGCGCCTTGTCGCGATCCATCGGCGGCCGTGTAGAATACAGTCTGTGTGCGGCTCAGGGCGGCAATCGTAAGGGTCTGAGGTTGACTGTCCGAAAGCATCAGGGAAGCTTTCACCACTTCCTGGCCGTCGGCAGTGATCAGCATGCTGCGCACGTCGTTCCACAAATCCAATCGGCCGAAGCGCGCCAAGAAGGAATTAGCGCTGAAGGCCTGGTAATTTTTCAGTTTCAGCGGCCTGATGCGCAGTTTCTTGCGGATTTTGTCCAGATCCTCGATATTGTCGGCCGGTATTTCAATGACATGCATTTCAAGATTAATGCTCTTAACGAAACTCGCCTCCGGCGCTTGGTTTCCGGACGGGGCGAGATCGCCTATCTTGACCTTCTCCCATATGGGTTCTTCTTTCGGCTTGGCACAGCCGGGAAAACTGAAGGAAAAGAACACAGAACACAGAATACAGAATGCAGGAGACAGCAGGAATGGACGGCAACATCGACCTCTTAGGTCTGAAGTCTTGGATCCGCAGTCAAATACGCCCGCAATTTGAAAAGCACGTATCATGTGAAAAGTATAGCAATTGCAGACGCCGTCGTCAACAGGCGGTAGCGTTCGAGTTCAAGTGTTCACACTGTGGAGAATTAAACGTTGCCCGCCCCGCCAATTTTCTTGACCTGCGTTGGCGTTTTGTATTTAATGACGCGGTTGATCAGACGAAATAAGACCGAATTTTTCGAAAGGTTCAGACAAAATGAAGATCAGTGAGCGAGCTCAGGACGTTCCGGCCTCTGCAACAATCGCCGTTACGTCGCGGGCGCAGGAATTAGCCGCCCAGGGTGTGGACGTGGTTGGATTTGGCGCCGGCGCGCCGGATTTCGACACGCCCGACTATATTAAGGACGCCGCAATCAAGTGGCTCAAGGCCGGCAAGACGAAATACACGGCCGCAGCAGGCATCATCGAGCTGCGGACAGCCATCGCCGAGAAACTCAAGACAGAGAACGGCCTTGAATACAGCCCCCAGGAGGTCATCGTCAATATCGGCGGCAAACACTCGGTCTATGAAGTGATGCAGGCGGTGCTCGATCCCGGCGACGAGGTTATTATGCCAACGCCGTACTGGGTAACATATCCCGAGGCGATGAAGCTCGCCGGCGCCGAGCCGAAGGTAGTTCAAACCGATAAGACCACCGGGTATAAGATTACCCCGGCGCAGTAGGCCGAAGCGATCACGTCAAAAACCGCGATGCTCTAGATA
>CAZLTY010000052.1:14458-22434 GCA_964562575.1 uncultured Pirellulales bacterium | reverse complement strand
CCGACGGTGGAAGAATACGTTCCGGCGGCCGACATATGTACAACATATACCGACATGCCAAGTGCAAGAGCGGGCCTGGCCACCAGCGCTGTGGGTGGGAAGATTTACGCCATCGGAGGAAACACCGCCTTCCATGGGGCAGTTATGTCAACGGTGTATGAATATGACGCAACTCCTCCCCTTGTCGTTGACTTTAACGGCGACGGAATTGTCGATAGTGCAGATATGTGCATTATGGTTGACGATTGGCACACCGACTATCCATTGTGTGATATTGTCCCACCACCTTTCGGAGACGGCATAGTGGATGTCCAGGACCTGACCTTACTTGCAGAGTATCTCACGAAGGTAGTGGATGACCCGACGCTCGCGGCACATTGGGCACTCGACGAAACAGAAGGCGAGATCGCCTACGACAGTGCCGGCCTGAACGATGCCCTTGTCATCGGCGGCCCTCTCTGGCAGCCTGATGGCGGGCAAGTGGGCGGCGCGATTCAGTTGGACGGTATGGATGATTGCATCGTCGCCAGCCCTGCCCTGAATCCGGCATGTGGGCCGTTCAGCGTTTTGGCTTGGGTCAGGGGCGGTGCCGCAGGACAAGCCGTCATATCGCAGACAAGCAGCGCAGATTGGCTGTCCACGGACCCATTAGAAGGTTGCTTGATGACCGAGCTTACAAGCCCGGGTCGTTCTGCCGCTCCTTTGCTCTCGCAGACAGTCATAACCGACGGAAACTGGCACCGTGTAGGTTTTGTCTGGAATGGTTTGTGTAGAACGCTCTACGTTGATGGCATTGCGGTAGCTCAAGACACACAGGATGGTCTGCGGAATTCATCTGATGGCCTATGCATCGGCACCAACGAGGACATGCAACCTGGAACTTGCTTCTCCGGCCTGATCGACGACGTCCGCATCTACACCCGTGCAGTAAGACCATAGAAAGCCCACGAAACAAAGAAGAGGTTAAGCGCCGGCAGCCTGAAACTCTGTCGGCCCTTCTTTGTTTTGGGCTCGTTCATTGAATGAATTAGGAGTTTTTGTATCGCATATCAACTGCATCGAGACAACGCCTCGCTCTGCATGCTCGTCCAAAACAGAACAACGACTGAGGGTCAATGACACGGCTCGCGGGACTGATCCAGGATCTGGTGAAGGCAATCTTTGCAGATGGCTGTGCCATTGTGGTGGCAATATGCCGGGCCGGCTGATCGAGATTTGCGGATGTTTGGGCCATCGCTGAGCCAAGCTTCCAAATCCCGCCGCGGGGACACTGCGTATTGATTGGAAGTTGGAGATTCTCTATGGTAGAATGACCCAGCCTCGGCAGAAAGGCCTCTGGGATCGTTACGAATTAGCCAGTTTTATCAGGAGTCTAGCAATGATAAAGAGATTATTTCTATTAGCCGTTGGCGTTTCGGTAGCAATGTTACTAGTCGCGAGCTGTAAACAGAAGCAGAGCCAACCTGAGCAGAGCAGGCGTAAGATGGCCGTGGTGATTTCTACGTTGAACAATCCGTGGTTTGTGGTTCTGGGTAATACTGCGAAGGCCAGGGCTGAGCAGCTTGGCTACGAGGCGATCATTTTCGATTCTCAGAACGACACGGCCAAGGAATTAGACCATTTCGAGAGTATTATTGCAGGCGGGTATGCCGCTATTTTGTTCAATCCAACGGATGCAGACGCGTCCATCATGAACGTTCGAAGGGCCAAGGCCGCCGGTATTCCGACATTCTGTATTGATAGGGAGATCAATGCCAATGATGTAGCCATTGCACAGATGCTGTCCGACAATTACTCCGGTGCTGTTGAGTTAGGGCAATACTTCGTCAAGAAGATGGACAGGGAAGGTAAGTACGTAGAGCTTCTCGGAATTCTCGGCGACAACAATACGTGGAACCGTTCAAAAGGCTTTCATAGCGTAGTTGACAACTACCCGCAGTTAGAGATGGTTGCTCAGGAGACTGCCTTGTTCGATCGTACCAAGGCCGAAGAAGTCCTCGGTACGATTCTGCAGGCCCATAAGGATATTGATGCGGTCTTCTGCGGCAACGACGCAATGGCCATGGGTGCATACCGGGCGCTTGTGGCAGCCGGCAAGGCCGACTCGGTAATGGTTTTCGGCTTCGACGGGGCCCAAGACGTTATTGACTCGATTCGTGACGGCAAGATAGTCGCTACGGGGATGCAATTTCCAAAGAAGATGGCTCGGATGGCGGCTGAGAAGGCCGACGAGTACATTAAGGGCAAGAGGGATTTCAGACAAAAGGTGCCCGTTGCAGTTGAACTGGTTACACAAGAGAATATTGCCAAGTACGCCGCCTATGGCAGAGAGTCCGAACAGTAAAGCAAGTCGCCGTCAAAGAGGCTCAATATCCGCCGGAGTCATCTCATGAAGAAGGTCCTCAAGTACACTGTGGCCGTCGCGATTGCGGCGTTCTTGCTGCACAGTGGAGTCTATTTCGAGGACCTGTCAAAGGTAAGGCAGCTCAGGCAGCAGAAAGCATTCGATCCGGCCAAGTATGCCCGGGACTTCTGGGATAATCAGTTGGCTGGGGTTCTGGACAGAGCCGTGGACGTCGAGGAACTGATCGAGTTGTTCAACACAAATATGGCCGAGGCGGTCAAGAGATATGGCAAGGCGCCGGGCGTATCGAGGGTTTACGCCTATCTGTTGACGGGCGAGGGCAAGATTGTTGCTGTCGGCGAAGACGGTTTCCAGGTGAGTGTTCGTGAGCCTGCCGACAATCCAGATCTCTTCATTGCAGCCGGGCTTTACATCCCGGGAAACGCGGTGCGCGATGCCTCCGGACTGGTAGATGTGAGCAAGTTCTCCGATACGATGAAATTCAACGAGATCAGCGGCGAAATCAACAAGATAGTTGTCAAAGAGGTGATCAAACCTTTCATGGACCAAGGGTCCAAAGTGAGTACGACGGTGAAGTTCTACGGAGCGACTCAGGTTGCGCAGGATGCTACGGAAGAACACCTTTTCGGAGAGATGATCGAAAACGACGGTAGTGAAAAGGAATTTCAACTGGTGACGATTGTCCCAATCAGGCTGGAACTTGTACCCTTGAAGGGTAGTAAATTCCCGCGAGCAAAGCTATAAACTGTTATTTTAAAGGCACTTATCCGCGCAAGAACGGGAAATTCTAATCGGGAGCACTGTAGAGAGCCGTGATGGGATGATACTGGCTTATGGTTGCAGCTAAAACCAAAACAAAAGTTCTCGAAGCCCTGAGTGTCAGCAAGACGTTCGGCGGCATCAAGGCCCTGGACGGGGTCGATCTGGAGGTCTGTGCGGGCCAGGTTGGTGCGGTTGTTGGTGAGAACGGCGCGGGTAAATCGACACTGATGAATATTCTCTCTGGCGTGTACCAGGATTATGACGGTCAGATTGTTCTGGATGGCCGGCAGGTTGTTTTTGCCAATCCAAGGGAGGCCCAGGATAACGGCATCGGCATCATACATCAGGAATTGAACCTGATACCGCATCTGAGCATCGCCGAGAATGTTTTTCTGGGCAGGGAGTTTCGCAGCGCGCTTGGGCTGATCGATTACAAGAAGATGAATAGCGAGACAGCCAGGATACTCCAGAAGCTGGGTCTTCAGATAGATCCCAAGGTCCCTGTAGCCAGCCTTCGTGTGGGCCAACAGCAGGTTGTCGAAATTGCTCACGTGCTCTCGCTGGACGCCCGCATCCTGATTATGGATGAGCCTACTTCGGCGATAAGTAAGCACGAGATTGGGATGCTGTTCGATCTGATACGGTCTCTTGCGGACCAGGGTGTTGCGATTGTCTACATCACCCACAAGCTCGACGAGCTGTTCCAGATTGCCGACAGGGTAACGGTGCTGAGGGACGGCAAGCTTGTCGGCTCCAGCCCTGTCGACGGCCTCGCCCATGACGAGATAGTCCGAATGATGGTTGGACGTAACGTAAAGGATGTCTCTGTAACGGCGGGCGCCATCAGACCGCAGCAGGTGCTCGAGGTCAAGGATCTCTGCCTTGAACATCCCAGGCGTTCGGGTGACTATGTCGTGGATCATGTGAGCTTCAATGTGAGGGC
The DNA here is from genome assembly GCA_964562575.1 of uncultured Pirellulales bacterium. Classification (GTDB taxonomy): domain Bacteria; phylum Planctomycetota; class Phycisphaerae; order Sedimentisphaerales; family Anaerobacaceae; genus SG8-4. Next base: position 18,364 of record CAZLTY010000052.1, on the reverse strand, counting down.
CGGGGAGGTGTTGGGATTGTTTGGCTTGATGGGAGCAGGACGGACCGAACTGTTGGAGACAATTTTCGGCGTCCATCCCAGGCGCTCGTCGGGAGAGGTCCTCTTGGACGGCCGACGGATCAAGGTCAATAGCCCCACTGATGCAATCAGGCACGGGATGGGTTTTGTGACCGAAGACAGGAAGCTGGAGGGCCTGATTATGCGGATGTCCGTTGCGGCAAGTGTGAGCCTGGCAAGTTTGAAGCAGACCGAATTGTTCTGGCTGCTGAGCGGGCGGCGGGAAAGGCGGCTGGCAGAGCAATACGTGGACCGCTTGAGGATCAAGACACCGTCGGTAGGCCAGGCAGTTGAAAGCCTGAGCGGAGGTAATCAGCAGAAAGTAGTGATTGCCAAGTGGCTTGCGACCAATCCGCGGGTCCTTCTGTTGGATGAGCCGACCAGAGGGGTGGACGTCAGTGCAAAGAATGAGATATATAGACTGATCGGCGAGCTTGCGCAGGCGGGCCTTGCAATAGTAATGGTCTCATCGGAGCTGCCGGAGATCATCGCCGTTGCAGACCGAATCATCGTGCTGTCCGAGGGCAAACAGACGGCCGAGTTCACACGTTCACAGGCGAACGAGGAGCTGATTATGAATGCGGCAATTCCGAAGAGCTTCGGGTTGCGCCGAATCGTTGAGAGTATAGAGGTCTCAGATGTTCGAATTGAAAGATCATAAAGCTCTTTTTGTGAAGTGTCAGTCGTTGTTGGCTTTGCTGCTGATGGTGATCGTCTTTAGTGTTTGGAAGACCGACGAATTCTTCACGACGAGCAACCTCCTGGTCGTGATGAGGCAGATCTCGGTCAATACGTGTCTTTCGGTGGGCATGACACTGGTGATACTGACGGGCGGAATTGATTTGTCGGTCGGCTCTGTGCTTGCCCTGAGCTCAGTGGTGATGGCCGGGTTGCTCAAGAACGGCCTGGAGGTGCCGGCGTTCAACCTGCTCGTCGGTTTCAATGTTCTTGGGGCCGTGTCAGTGGGGTTGATTGTGGGCTCGGCTCTGGGATTGTTCAACGGGCTGGTCGTAACGCGGTTCAATGTTCCTCCTTTTGTTGCGACGCTGGCGATGCTGACGATAGCCCGTGGTCTGACCGAACTCTGGACCGGCGGCGCCGCGATTACAGGGCTCGGCGACAGATTTGGCTATTTGGGGACGGGCTGGTTTCTCGGGGTACCGGTCCAGGTCTGGACGTGCGCAGCGACAGTAGCTGTTGCCGTTGTCGTGCTGAGGAAGACGAGGTTCGGCAGATACATCTATGCAGTGGGTGGAAATGAGCGGGCAGCTAAACTTTCGGGCTTGAATGTCAAGAGGATCAAGCTGCTCGTCTATACGATTGCCGGTGGTCTTTCGGCTGTGGGTGGTCTCATTGTGGCCTCGAAGCTGGACTCAGCTACTCCGATTGCCGGTGACGGCTACGAGCTTGACTCGATTGCTGCGGTCGTGATAGGGGGAACGTCTCTATCGGGTGGAAAGGGCTCGGTGCTTGGAACGGTTCTGGGGGCCTTGATAATCGGTGTTCTAAATAGCGGATTGATAATCCTACAGGTTCCGCCTTTCTCGCAGAAGGTCATCAAGGGTTTTGTCATACTGTTGGCGGTCGCAATCGAGATGCACGGCAAAGATCAATAGGCAATAGGGAAAGTACGATGAGTAACGAGTTTAATCTGAAACCCGATCAGATTGCCGAAAAGGCAAGGAATATCCGCAAGAAGATAATCCAGACGAACGTCCGCGCCGGTCAGGGACATACGGGCAGCGATCTGTCCGAGGTGGACATACTCGCGTGCCTTTTCTTTCGAATCCTCAATCTTCGCCACGACAATATGGACGACCCCGACCGCGACAGGTTCATCCTCAGCAAGGGCCACGGGATATGCGGCCTGTACTGCACGCTTGCAGAGGCCGGCTATATGGACGCCTCCGAGCTGGAAACCTATCTTCAATTCGACTCCGCCTTGCCCGGCCATCCGGTCAGGCAGAAGAATCGCTTCGTCGAGCTCAATACCGGAGCCCTGGGCCACGGGTTGAGCGTCGGCGTCGGCCTTGCCCTGAGTGCCAAGATGAGCGATAAAAAGTTCCGCGTCTTCGTCGTCACCGGTGATGGCGAGTTGCAGGAAGGCTCCAACTGGGAAGCCGCCATGAGTGCTGCCCATTTCAAGCTCGACAACCTGACAGTGATAGTCGACAGGAACCGGCTGCAACTGGCCGACAGGACCGAGACGATTATGGCGCTTGAGCCGCTGAGGAGTAAGTTCGAGGCGTTCGGCTTCGACGTGCGCGAGGCCAGCGGCAATGACCCGGCCGAACTGGTCCGGACCATCGAATCGCTCGATCTGCAAAACGGCAGGCCCAACGCCGTCATTGCCAAAACGACTAAGGGCAAAGGCGTTTCGTTTATCGAGGATAAGGCCGTCTGGCATCACAAAGTGCCGACCGGCGAAGAGGTTAGCATCGCGATTGAGGAGCTTGAGTAGTGACTCAGCAGGAGAAAAAGGATTTGAGAGCCGTCATGGTGCAGTCCCTCATAGACGCTGTTGAAAACGGCGTCAATGTGGCGGTGGTCGTGAGCGATTCTACGAGCACTGCGAAGATTGCCCCCTTTGCCGACAGATTCCCCGACCGGCTCATCAACGTCGGGATCGCCGAACAGAACCTAGTCGGCGTGGCGGCAGGTTTGTCCCTGGGCGGGTACGTGTCCGTAACGGCCAATGCAGCACCTTTCCTGGTAGCCAGGGCCAATGAGCAGGTCAAGAACGACGTGTGCTATTCGCAGACCAATGTCAAGCTGGTGGGTCTAAACGCCGGTGTCTCATACGGGCCGCTGGCGAGTACACACCACGCAATCGACGACATCTCTATTATGCACGGTTTTGGCAATATCATTATCCTGGCCCCCGCGGACCCGGTTGAGACTCGGAGGATATTCGAGTTTGCACTCAACTACACCGGTCCGGTCTACATAAGGATGGACAACGCGAAGTTGCGCACGCTGCACCAGGAGGATTATCAGTTCGTACTCGGCAAGGCCAGGATCCTCAGAGAAGGCTGTGACATAAGCATCTTTGCTCTCGGCTCGGTCGTCCACGAGGCGTACGACGCTGCCCAGGAATTGCAGAATCAGTCGATCGATGCCGAAGTCGTAAACGTTTCCTCGATCAGACCGCTGGATAAGACCGTGATAGCCGAGTCGATTCGGAAGACGAAGAAAGTAATAACCGTTGAAGAGCACACGATCAGTGGCGGCCTGGGTAGCCTTGTTTGCGAGATCATTGCCGGCGAGCAACTCAATGCTCAGATTGTGCGTCTGGGGATTACGGAAGGGCAGTTCTCAAAAGCGGGGCCGCGGACAGATATTAGAGCGTTCTATAAGATTGACAAGAACGGAATCGTTGAAACAGCCAGAAGAATATTGGCTGATAATCCAGGCTGAATTCTCGTATTTGACTGCTGCAAAGATATGTCAATAAAACTAACTCAGTGCTTATTGGAGCCTGTCCAATGGCAGAAGATTTCATATTAGCAGTAGATCAAGGGACCAGCGGAACCAAGACGGTTATCTTCGATTCACAAGGTAAGATACACGCCAAGGCAACAGCCCCTTTGGCGTCCTCTTATCCGCGGCCGGGATTTGTTGAGCAAGATCCGCAGGAGATCTTCCAGAGCGTTCTGGATTCGGTAAAGTTGTGCTTAGATGGTTTCACTACAAAATCTTCAGGCAGAATAACTGATATCGTTGCCTGTGGCATCTCCAATCAGCGAGAGACCTTTGTGCTCTGGAACCAGCAAGGTGATCCTCTCACCGAGGCAATTGTCTGGCAGTGCAAAAGATCGGTGGAAATTTGCCGGCGACTTGATGACAGTG
>CAZLTY010000052.1:0-14448 GCA_964562575.1 uncultured Pirellulales bacterium | reverse complement strand
CAAAACGAGATAAAGAACAGGACCGGCCTGATCATCGATCCTTATTTTTCCGGTTCAAAGCTGATCTGGCTATACGAAAATGATAACCAGGTAAGAACCTCAATCGATACCGGCAAGGCCTATTTTGGAACGGTGGACACCTGGTTACTCTATAAGCTTACCGGCAGCAGGGAATTCTGCAGCGATTACACTAATGCATCTCGCACCTTACTTTTTAATATCACTGAACTGCAGTGGGACAGATATTTGCTGGGCGAGTTTGGACTGCAGAATCTGAATTTACCTGAGGTGAAACCTTCTGCCGCCGATTATGGCACGTCCGATTTTGGCGGTTTATTTCCTAAACCGATCAAGATCTCAGCGATGATCGGCGATTCACATGCGGCGGCATTTGGCGAAGGATGTTTTTCCGGCGGCCAGGCCAAGGCGACGTTGGGAACCGGCTGCTCGATTCTATTGAATACCGGTTCGAAACGTGTCGCTTCCGAGAACGGCATGATGACGACTATCTGTTGGAGTGCCGGCGACGGAGTTGATTACGCCCTGGAAGGCATCATCGTTACATGCGGCGCCACTATCAACTGGCTGCGTGACCGCCTGGGGTTGTTCACCGAGAGTCACCAGACACAGAGGATGGCCCTGTCTGTCGAGGATAACAACGGCGTATACCTGGTGCCGGCTTTCAGCGGCCTCGGTGCTCCTCATTGGAAGATGGATGCCAAGGCCGCAGTTGTAGGGCTGACGTTCGGGTGTGACAAGAACCATATCGTCCGCGCCGCGTTAGAGTCTATTCCATATCAGATAAAGGATGTCATAAGCGCGATGGAGGCCGACAGCGGGATAGAACTGGCCGAACTTAAGGTCGACGGCGGAATAACGGCCAACAATTTCGTTATGCAGTTTCTGGCCGATTTATTGGGGACAAGCGTCGTCAACATAGGTCTTGAGGAGGTCTCGGCGCTCGGAGCAGCATACCTGGCTTCTCTGCAGGAGGGTGTCTTTAGCGACATCGAGAAGATCGAGAGCCTGAACGTTAACAAAAAGCACTTTAGTCCGGGCCCCAACACCGAAATGGTCCATACCTCTTACCAAGGCTGGAAGAAGGCAGTCAGCGACTTCTGTGATTGAGAAATATCAGCTTGTGGCAATTATTTGCCGAAGCATACAAGCGAACCATTCTTCAACGAGACAAAAAGTCGACCCCGAGCCGCTATCATTCCGTCAAAAACGGGGGAAGATTCCAGTTTGTATTTGGCTAATTGTCGTCCGTCTGCGGCAGCAACCACACAGAGAAATGCGCCTTGCCGACCCAGGAACTCTGCCTCTGCCTTACCCGAATCATCGAGTGTCAGTTCGCTCCGTCTTGTGTCGTCCGGTTCAGGCGGACCTGCAAGGAATAGCGTGGTATTGGCCAATACCAGCGCCCTGACAAAGATGGGCGACGGTCGGCTCCACAGATCACCGTGCAAACTCGGCGCGCCATGCTGTTTGTCCCGTTCAGTCACTTTCAATCCGAGTGCCTGGCCCGATCTGAAAGAGCGCAGGTGCTGCTTGTCCTTGTAACTTGGTAGCGGTTCTCGAGCCTTCTTTTCGGCAGCAAACAGGTGGTACTTCTCTCCTCCGCGTATCTGTCCGGCCATGCCACCGGGATAGGTGTCACGACCGTAGCCAAACACCGTGTCCTCCCCCACCGAGAGGATGCGACCGGATGGAACCATATTGCCCACGCGCGGCCAGATCTGCCATCCCGATTCATTCACAGGCGGCATACATACGGGATCGGAGCCAAAGATCCAATACGAGCGATGCCACCAGTGATCGTCCAGAAATCCCATGGGCGCAAACAAATGTGGCGGTCCAATTTGTAGATCGTCTCCGGTCTCAAAATCTATTTTCAAATGGCGCATATAAACGGATTCGGCAGACACTGCCAGGACATCATTTAGTACGCCCCGTAGGTCAACGCCACCGGCTGGCTGTTCTGTCGTTTTCGGATCGAGACTATGCACAATCGTTTTTGAAAGTTCTCTGCCGGTCCTCGGATCGAGTCGATACAGGTAAATGCCGCCGTCCAGATACGACGAGCGTCCGGCCGCTACGATCAGCGTCCCCCCATTCACCAGAACGCTGCCGTGAATGGGCCATGCTGACTCCAGTTGTCCGTGCACCATAATACGGCGTTCCTCGGGAGCGCCGCGAAAACGCCATACCAGTGTGCCGTCTGCGGCGCGCACACAGTATACCCAGCCGTCGGCCGAGCCGAAGAGAACCATGCCATTGTAAATCGTAGGCGGCGAATCGATGCGGCCGCCGGCCGTGAAGAACCACAGGGCAGTGCCATCTGTCGCGTCAAGAGCGTGAACCGTATGGGTATCGATATCGGCAACAAAGACTTTTCCCTCACTCGCGACGGGACTCGACAGCCGGTCGCCTATCTGCGTCTGCCACAGAGGCCGAAGATCAATCGGTACTCTGGTCGTGGTCCCGCCACTTCGTTGGTTGTCATGGCGAAACGTTGGCCAATCATTGGGATTTTCAATTTTCAATTTTCTATCTTCAATTTGGTTGTATGCCGGGCCTTTGACTATCCGATTTCTCACTTTCACCCTTCTTGCTTCACCCATCTGCCCTCTTGCCGCGGGGGCCAGTGCACACATGCCCCGGACCATCGTCTTGATGTTACAGGCACAGGAATGCGGCGGAGCATACAGAAGACCGTTGCAGGGCATGATGCCGTATTGGCACGTGCCGCGCACCCAGTGGTTGAGGTTTATCTGGCCCGATTCGAGGTCGATGAACTCAACGCCTGAGCGGCTGGACAGGATGAAGCGACTCGTGGCCTTGGATCGGTAGCAGCGAAAGTGTGCCAGGGTTGCATAGCTCCAGGCCTTCTCTGTGTCAATGGTCTTAACCAACTCGCCGGTTCTTGCGTCCAGGCCTTCTCCGAAGTCCGCACGTCCTCGTCTGGGTGTAACCCCGCGCCAGAGCAACCCGTCGATTACAAAGATATCAGGTGGTGAACAAAACCCTTGCTGGCTCGAACACTGCCAGAGCACTTGGCCGTCGTCAACTGAAATCGCCGACAGCGACCGGAAGTCAGCGACGTACACAATACCGTTATGAGTTGTCAACGTAGGTGACGCCCACTGCCACATTCTGCTGCTGGGATTAGCAAGGTGAACGGGATGGGCTATCCTCCACGTCTCATCGCCTGATGTCAATTTCAGACACACAAGGTGCTCACTTGTCTGATATAACAGAGCATTGCCTGATACTACCAGGGGAAGCAGCGTCTCTTTGCTGACTTCTTTGCGCCAGAGAATGTCTCCTGTTTCGACGTCGGCCGCCATGATTGACCTGTGAGCAGATTCACTCAGCTCGGGATTCATGTGAATCGCCACCTGGCTGCTGCCGGCAAGCATAATCAGACGGTCTCCAGCATGAATTATCTGTCGCGCGTGCTCTGAGCCCTTGCAGGTCATCAGGACCTTGCCGGTCGCCGCATCCAGCACAGTCACCGGCTTGTCAGACCCGATGGTCACATACACGCGGTCACCGACCGCCACGAGTCGGAAGGGCAAGTCCGGTGGACCGGAACGAAAACCGTGCAAGTGGTCGAACCATTCATCGATCGGACGCTTCCACAGGATCACTCCGTTGAAGGCATCCCTGGCTACCAGCCGCCACCTCGTCGGCATACGAATATCGGCAGTCAGGCCCTCATCCACAATGGTGAACAGACGCCCTCCGGCCGAGACCATAGCACTGACGCTTGCCAGTTGTTCGTGGCTGCGAGCGAACTTTGGATGACCGATCCACTGCACATGCCTGGGCACACCAACGATATTGTCTTGTGCAACGGCGTTGTTGTCCGGTCCATGCAGAAAATGAGGCCATGGTTTGACAATTTTATCCCAGCCCTTGTCAGAGGCGACGTATGCCACTCCAAGCGGCACCAGTACACGCATCACTTCTTCTCCTGGGACATCAACAAGGTTCTCAGCAACCAGGAGATTTACCGTATTGTCCGTGTAGGGCAGATAGTTCTGGTCCCAATGTTGAATCGACACCTTGCCGTAGAGTTTGCTTTGTCTGATGCGCTCTCGCACCTCATCGACATTGCGTCGAGTGCCATATAATCCGTGCACCACATAGCGGTCGTTAGCAAAGAAATCAGCGGTAGCCACGCCATCACCATTTCCCAAATGCACAACGAGACCACCCTCGAGGCCACTTGCTTTGACCATTTCCTGAGCTGATATTGTCTGTCGATCCATGTTCTCTGCGCAGCTCTGCGTTGCAAGAACAAAGAGGATCACGGCACTCAGTAGTCGCGATGTCTTCTGCATTGTCATTGTTCCCTATTGTCATCAACATGAGCTAGTTGTGCTGTTTGCACAAAGATTGCCGACAGCAAGCTCATTTCTATCAGTATACGGCGCATGGCCTCGGCTGCCGCTGCAAAGAAATGACCTCGGCTGTTCCAGTTCTCGTCTCCGTGCCCAACGAGACGGATGTAAGCCTCATGAACTAGTGCAGTTGCTTGGAGCGTTTGGCCGGGTCGTTCTTGGGAGAGTTTCTGAGCAGCTAACAATCGCAGCTCCTCATAAACTAGAGGAAGCAGATCATCTGCGGCCTCAGAGTCTCCCCCCTCAATTGCGTTCAGAATTCGTGTGACATCACTCATGCTTGTTCTCGGATCCGGATGTCCCAATAGGATCACACCATTGTACCAGGAACCGCGCGACAACTCAAATGTTACCCTGTACTGGTGGAACACTCCAGCCGATTCTTGCCTTGTCTATTGAAGAGAGTAGTGTCGCCGATGAAGCCCAATATCTCAAAGCTCAGTGTAGCCATTGAGGCTGTTTGGATTCTTGGCTTAGCTTTCGTTACCAGTATTGGCCCAAATCACACCTCTGCATTCATCTCGATGTGTCTATCCAGCGGCAAGTTTCAGTACTAATTGTTCCATCGCTACTTTCGCCTTTGCCCGGCCGGTTTTTATTGCGTAGTCGGTTTCGGCCAATTGCTGGAGGTATTGGCCGATCTGTTTCAGGTTCCTTTGGCGAAGTTGTGCAAAAAAACCGTTCGTGTCGCCCCATATTCGAAGCCTGCTCTCGATTTGCCTGCGGGGCGTCCCTCTGTCGAGCAGCGCCTTGGCGTTGAACATCCGCCTGAAATGAAATGCGAAGGCGCCAACTACTGTGTATTCGGCTGACTTGTCCTGTGCGAACATGCCTCTGAGTCGCTCCACCGCCACTCCCGGATTGCTTGCTATGACCGCATCGATGACGGCGAAGGCATTGAACAGGCGATTATGGCCGATCAGAGCTTCTATATGTTTCGGTGCTATGACCGTCTCTGCATCTGCGTACAGAGCCAGTTTGTCGATTTCGCTGTAGAGTCGGGTCAGCTCATCGCCGGTCAGCTCGATCAGCAGTTGTGCCGTCGCATAGGCGATTTTCTTGCCGTGTGCGTCGTTTGCATAGTCTATCACGCGTTGCGGCAGCTCTCTGCGCGAAGGCTGGGCGACGCTGATCAGCTTGCCCACCTTCGGGAGCTTCTTGGCCAATTTGGTGCTTTTATTCCAGGACTTTACGACTAATATCAGTCTTCCCGTGGGGCATGGATTGTCGAAGTATTTTTCGAGCAAGGAACGGTTCTTCGATACGAAATCATCGGCGTCTCTGACAAGGACGACTCGCTTGTCGGTCAAAAACGGCGCGGTCCGCAGATCATCCAGAACCTGGGAGGCCGAGACGGACCCTGCCTCGGCATCGAAAAGTCCGGTGGTCCTCTGAGATGGCTCCAGCAACTCATCGAGGAGTTGTTGACGCTTTGCCCCGACAAGCGATTCGTCCTTGCCGGCAATTACATGAATCAGCTCATGAGAGTGGCAACTCACGGGTTATTTACCATCCAAAGAAAACCAATAATCAAGGTGCGGAAACACAGGCACAAAGTGGCAAAGGGACAAAGTCTCAACTGAAAGCAAGGGGGACGAGAGACGAAGGACGACACATCCATCGTCCATCCTCCATCGTCTCTCCTTTGTGCCTCTGTGCCTCTGTTCCTTCGCCTGCTCTTTAATTCTTGCATTTGCGATGCTACTTTGAATCGTTACCGTTCCTGGCTTGCGGTTCGCGAGGGTCGTCCGCTTTGTCCTTCGGATCGTTCTCGGAGACAATCTTCTCGGCTGCGACGAGCTTGTCACCTTCTTTAAGCTTTATCAGACGCACGCCCTGCGTGTTTCTGCCGATCGAGCGGATCTGATCTAGCCCGGTGCGGATGATTATCCCGTTTGCGGTTATCATCATCAGGTCGTCCTTGCTGTGGACCGCTTTGAGCGCGACCACCTTGCCGTTGCGCTCGGTTGTCTTTATGTTCCTGAGGCCCAATCCGCCCCGGGATTGCGAGCGATAATTATCGAGACCGGTTCGCTTGCCGTATCCGTTTTCGCAGACGGTAAACAGAGCGGCCTTCTCCTCGACTATCACCATGCCGACCACAGCGTCGCCGCCCCGCAGCTTGATGCCGATAACACCTCTCGATGCACGGCCCATCGAGCGAGCCTGGCTTTCCTCGAAGCGTATCGTCATGCCGTCACGCGTGCCGAGTATGATATCGTCTCTGCCTGTTGTCAGCGCCACGCCGATCAGATCGTCGGTGGGATCGAGATTGATCGCGATAACGCCGGAAGTTCTCGGATTACCGTAGGCCGACAGCTTCGTCTTCTTGATGATGCCATTGCTGGTTGCCATGACCAGTTGCCGCTGCTGTGGCCCTTCGTCTTGGAAACTGCTGACATTGATTATCGACGCGACTTGCTGGTTGCCCAATTTCAGCAGGTTGACGATATTTCTTCCCTTGCTCTGTCTCGACAGGCTCGGGACGTCATAGACCTTGAGCCAGTAACATTTGCCGCGGTTGGTAAAGATCAGCAGATAATCGTGCGTTGAGGCTACAAAGAGATGCTCTATGAAATCGCCTTCCTTCGTATCCGAGCCGATGATTCCTCTGCCGCCTCTCGCCTGCTTGCGGTACGTATCTATCGGCATTCTCTTGACGTAGCCGGTGTGGCTTACCGTGACGATCACCTCTTCGTCGGCAATCAAATCTTCGATGTCGAACTGCTCGGCTGCCGCGGTAATCTGTGTCCGGCGGGCGTCGCTGTATTTTTCCTTTATTTCGCAGATGTCTTCGCGGATGATGTCCAGCAGAAGCTCCTCGCTGGCCAGAATTGCCTCGTAGTCCTCTATCTGCTCCGTCAGGTCGGCATACTCTTTGGCGAGCTTCTCAATCTCGAGGCCGGTGAGCTTCTGCAACTGCATTGTCAAGATGGCATCGGCCTGTGGGCCGGTGAGAAAATGCTCGCCTCTACTTTTTTCGGTAATGAATGACTCGGGCAGGATCTTCTTGAGCGTCGCCACCTCGGCCAGGCGCAAAGGTCTCTTCATCAGGTTCAGCTTTGCGGTCGGGGCATCGGGCGAGCTCTTAATCAAATCGATGATTTCGTCAATGTCACTTACAGCCAGGATGAGGCCTTCGAGAATGTGGGCCCTGTTTCGGCATCTTTTCAGCAGGAACCTGGTTCGCCTGCGGATGACCATTTTGCGATGATCGATGAAGCAATCGAGCATCTCCCTGATGTTGAGCGTTTCAGGCCTGCTGTTGACCAGTGCGATATTGGCGATCGCAAAAGTAGTCTGCAAAAGAGTGTAACGATACAGCTTATTGAGCACGATTTCGGCGTCGGCGTCTCTTTTCAGGTCCACGACGATCCGAAGCCCGTGGCGGTCGGATTCGTCTCTGACATCGGCGACTTCCGGCAGCGTATTGTTGTGAACGCAGTCGGCGATCTTCGAGACGATCGTGGTCTTGACAACCATATACGGTATCTCGGTTACGACGATGCTCTCGCGGCCTCTTTTGCTCGTTTCGACGTCGACCTTGCCCCGAACGGTCAAATGGCCCCGGCCGGTTGTGTAGGCGTCCATGATCCCTCTTCTGCCGCAGATTATCCCGCCTGTCGGAAAGTCCGGACCCGGCAGACGTTGAATGATGTCCTTGAATCCGCAGTTAGGGTCGTCGATTACCAAAAGCAGCGCGTCACATACCTCGCCGATGTTGTGAGGCGGGATGTTGGTCGCCATTCCGACGGCGATCCCCGTCGAGCCGTTGACCAGTAGATTCGGGAACTTCGATGGCAGTACTGTCGGCTCGGTCCGGGTCTCGTCGTAGTTCGGAACGAAATCGACCGTGTCGTGTTTGATGTCTTCGAGCATCTCCGTGGCCGGGGCGGCCATTCTCGCCTCAGTGTATCTCATGGCTGCCGGCGGATCCGAATCGATGCTCCCGAAGTTGCCCTGCGGATCAATCAGCCGGTAGCGCATGTTCCATTCCTGACCCAGCCTAACGAGGGTCCCATAGGTCGCCTGGTCGCCGTGGGGGTGGTAGTTGCCGCCCGTATCGCCGACTATTTTGGCGCATTTGCGGTGCTTGCTTCGCGGGCCGAGGTTCAGATCGTTCATTGCGACCAGAATTCGTCTCTGGGAGGGTTTGAGCCCGTCGCGGACGTCCGGCAGGGCGCGCGAAACGATAACGCTCATCGCGTAGTTGAGGTATGAATTCTTCAGCTCGTCGAGGATACGCATATCCTCGAATTGCTCCGGTGGCTTCTCTGTTTCTTTCATGACTGCACCATATCGGCATGGGGGCGAAAAGTCAAGAGCGTTCAAGCTCTAAGTTCTAATTTCTAAATCTTAGCCAAATCCTAAATTCTAAATTCTAAACAATATCGAAATTCAAAATTCTAATGCTCAAAAGACAGCGCGCGACCTGCGGTTTTGAATTTTGGCAATTGGAATTTTGAATCTATTTAGGATTTAGATATTAGAATTTAGAGTTTCGTTAGGACTTAGGATTTGGTTCTTGGCGAGGTCACAATAGTGAAATAACATTGAATTTTGACGCCGGAAAGGTTAAACTAACGAACATGGACGAGTTTCTCACGTATAAACCGCGACGCTATTGGCATGTCGATCATTTAGGGAGGAAAGAATGAAGGCGGAGAAGATCAAGAAGTTTGTTCACAGGTTCTGGAAAGAATGGCGAATCACCTTTCTTTTCATACTTCTGGTTGTAATTCCGGTAAAATCGTCTCTGGCCGACTGGAATTGGGTCCCGACCGGTTCGATGAATCCTACGATACTCGAAGGTGACCTGATATATGTAAACAAGATGGCCTATGACCTCAGGGTTCCCCTTACTCTACATCGGCTTGCAAAGTGGTCGGACCCGAAAAGGGGAGACATAGTGATTTGTTTTTCGCCCGACGATGGAGCTCGACTAGTCAAAAGAGTGATAGGTGAGCCGGGCGAGACGGTAGAGATGAGAGACAACACGCTCTTCTTAAATGGTCAGCCCGTCGCCTATGCGCGAATCGACCTGCAGTACGCAGAACAATTGCCCGCCAAAGTCAGAGACAAATGTGTCCTGGCGACTGAAGATTTGGATGGAACTGCTCACCTGGTAATGAGTGTCCCCTCAGTGGCAGCCGTGCGAGATTTCGGGCCGGTTGCTGTGCCGCAAGACAGCTACTTCGTCATGGGCGACAACAGAGACAACAGCAAGGATTCAAGATACTTCGGATTCGTCGAGAGAGACTCGATAGTCGGAAGAGCCAAAGGCGTGATCGGCTCGTTTGATATTACCGACAAGTATCAGCCCAGGTTCAAGAGGTTCTTCTCGGCCTTGAGGTAGCAGAGACAACCCGAGAGTTGACAGAATCAATCATGCCGCAGCGCGACAACCGGATCGACACGGGCGGCCCTCAACGTGGGATAGACACCGGCGGTCAGGCTGACCAGTATGGAAAAGCCCACAGCTCCCAGACAAAGCCACCAGGGAAAGCTGAAGTAGTTCATGTGCGGGACTCCCTGCCTAGCTGTGAAGTGATTGGCGAGTTGATTGATGAGGATGCTCACCATCCATCCCAGCACAAGCCCGAAGACGCCACCGAAGAGACCGATCACTCCCGATTCAAAGAAGAATATTCGTCGCACGTCCCGGTCGCTTGCTCCGACGGCTTTCATGATTCCGATCTCCTTGTATCTCTCCAGGATAGACATGACCATCGTATTGACTATTCCCAAAGCGGACACCGAGATGGCTATCATACCGATGGCAAACAAGAACATGTCCATGAACAGGAACACCTTCTTGATTTCGTCGAATTGATCTACAAATGCGAATGTCCTAAAGCCTGCTTCCTCCAACTGCTCGGCCACGGTCTCGACATATCCTGGTGAGGACAACTTAACGCCAACTGCGGAGTAACCTTGCTGGTGCTGCGGCGACTGGAAGAAATCCGAAACGCTCGTCAACGATATCTTCTTCATCGTTTCCGATATGCCGCTTGGGATAATGACGTTGCTCCTGATGGGAACAGGCCCGCTCATCCCCATTCGTTCGGTCACGCCGACAATCTTGAAGCTGTAGCTCTGCCTGGAAAACGGCAACCCCGTGCCGCGAAGAAAGGATATGACATTCGTGATGTTGGAGAGGCTGAAATCAACAGTCAGGGTCGAGAGCTCCATTTCCTGCCCAATCACGGTCTGGGGCTTCTTTATGTTCATACGACGAAGAAACGAGTCACTTACTATCAAGGAGTATTCCTCATCGGAACTGTAGAACGCTCCGGCTCTAAGTTTAATATATCCGGCCCCACATATCTTCGCCGGCAGGGCCTGGATAAGCGTAAACTCCTCCTTTTCTCCGAATCGAACCAGAGCGGGGAAGCGGATTTCCGGATAGGCCCATTCCACGCCCTCGATCTCAGTGAGTTCTGAAAGGAATTCGTCGTCCAGAAGCCGGGTCTGTCGCCCGGGATTGCCCGCTGAATTTGGATCTGACGGCTTTGCGGCAGCCTGAGCCTTTTCGGAACGTGGGTAAACGCTGATGTAGTTGAAAAGGTCCAGCTCTTCAAAGGTGCCCGTGACATTCTTCTGCATCCCTTTTCCGAAGGCGAACATGGACACGAGCGCCCCGATTCCTATCACCACTCCGAACGTGGTCAGGAATGTGCGCAGCTTCTTCTTGAGCAGATTGGAAAAGGACTGTTCTATGTAATCAGAGACTCTCATCGGTCTTCTTCCGTATTCTTCAGATTGGCGATTTTTCCATCCCGGAGGTGAACAATCCGGTCTGCGAACCTGGCCAGCAGGTCCTCTTCATGGGAGATCATGATTATGGTCAAGCCCTGATTCTTCTTCAGGTCCGACAGAATCTGCACGATCTGATTCGATGTCTTGCTGTCTGTGTTGCCTGTGGGTTCATCGGCAAGCAGGATTTTCGGCTGATTTACCAACGCACGGGCGATCGCAACCCTCTGCTGCTCACCGCCCGAAAGTTCGGACGGGCGGTGGCCTTTGCGGCCGGATAGCCCCACTCTTTCCAACATTTCGGCTGCCCGCGAATTTCTTTCACGCTTGGCGATCCCGGCGAAGAGCAATGGAAAGGCCACGTTTTCCAAAGCGGTGTAGGAGGAAATAAGGTTGAACGACTGGAAGATCATGCCAACCTGGTAACGCCTGTAGAGAGCCAGTTCTTCCCTGCTGAGTTCGGAGATATGTTTGCCCTGAACTCTTATGCTTCCTGAAGTAGGACTATCCAATCCACCCAGAAGGTTCATCAGGGTGGACTTTCCCGAACCGGAAGGGCCTGTCACTCCCACGAATTGGCCCTCATCGACCGAAAGTGCCACAGCGTCGAGGGCGATGACCTGGATCGCGCCGGACGAGTAGATCCTGGTCAAGTTCTCTGTCTGGACAAGGTTGTTGGAATTCATGGCTTATCCGACTGAACAGCGCGCAGTGCAAAAGAATGCGATTGGAAGTATTGGCATTTCCCCCTATCTGCCTTTCTTGTCCAGGATCGCCTCGATTTCATCCATGGTGCGATTCATTGCTTCCATCGTCTTGTCGAATGGCTCGGCGCTCGTCATGTCCACTCCCGCCTTTTTCAAAAGGTCGATAGGATAATCGGATCCTCCCGCGGCCAGGAATTCGATGTATTTTTCGACCGCGCCTTTTTCTTTGCCCAATACCTTCTGGGCCAAAGCCGTCGATGCGGTGAAGGATGTCGAATACTGGTACACGTAAAAGTCATAATAGAAATGCGGGATGTATGCCCATTCAACGGTGTATAGATCGTCTATGTGACAGATTCGGTGGTCGTGGCCGTAGTATTTCTTCAATATATCGCCGTACAGCTCGGTGAGAGCGTCTCCGGTCAAGGGCTCTCCGCGTTCGGCCTTTTGGTGCATGCGCAGCTCGAATTCGGCAAATTGAGTCTGACGGAAGACCGTGCCTTTGAGTCCGTCCAGATAACTCATCAACAGTGACAACCGGGTATCGTCATCTTCGATTTCCTCGAGCATCTTGTGAATCAGCAGGGCTTCGTTGAAGGTCGAAGCCACCTCGGCGACGAAAATCGAGTAGTCCGCCGTAGGGAAAGGTTGCTTCTCGTTGGAATAGTAGCTGTGCATCGTGTGGCCCAGCTCGTGGGCCAGCGTGCTCACGTCTTCGTACTGGTCGGTGTAGTTGAGAAGGATGTAGGGGTGGACGTCATAGGCGCTGCCGTTGGAATATGCGCCGGAACGTTTTCCCGGTGACGGGTAGATGTCTATCCACCGCTCCTCGAATGCTCTTGCAACGACCCGGCGGTAATCGGTCCCCAACGGTTTTATTGCGTCGAGCACTAGCTCTCTTGCTTCTTCATACGTGTACTTCAGATCGATGCCTTTGACAACCGGTGCGTAAACGTCCGAGTACTTCAACTGCTCTACGCCCAGCATTCGCTTCTTCAACTTCAGATAGCGGTGAAATGAGTCGAGGTTGGCGGTGACGTTCTCGATAAGCGCCAGGTACACCTCTGTCGGAATATTGTTCTTGTCCAACGCGCTGTGAAGCGAAGATTCATAGCCGCGCGTGCGGGCATAAAACATATTCTTCTTCACGTTTGCGTAAAGCTGTGTGCCGAAGGTGGCTTTGAATTTGTCGAACATGCCCCAGAACGCGTCGAACACGGCCTCGCGGTCGGCGCGATTCGGCACCGCTCTGTATTGCGTATAGCCAGCCTTCGTCAGTTTGGCGAGGGTTCCGTCACTCAACTTGATCTCGGGAAAGGGCAGTTCGGCATTGCTGAAGACCGAGTAAATCGAGGCCGGTCCGTCAGCCATCAAACCCGCTTCGGCAAGGATTTTCTCCTCTTTCTCGCTCAGGGTATGAGCCTTCGTGCGAAGAATATCGTGGATTGCCATCTCAAAGATTTTCAGCCCGGGCTGTTGCCGCATAAACGCATCGACCTGGCTCTGGTCCAATTGAGCGATTTCCGGGATGATGAATGCGGCCTTGGAGTTGTAGTCCGTGCCGAGCTGTTGCATTTGCTGTTTCATTGCCAGATACTCCGAATCGCGCGTATCCTCATCGGACTTCATAGCGGCATAGCTGAACAATCGTCCAAATTCCCTGGAGATTCGGCTGTCAAACTCCATGCAAGTGAGCAACTCGGACGCAGAGCCTGTTAACTTGCCCTGGTACCTGGTGACTTCGTCAAATTGACCGACAAGTTCGGCCTTGGCCTCGTTCCATGCCTGGTCCGAAGCATACAGATCCTCCAACTTCCACTTGTGCTCGGCAGAGATCTCCGATCTTTCACGTGCTTGAGACAGAGCTCGAGTTTGAGAAGATGCAAAGACCGCAGTTGACACCGCAATGATGATTTTCGATACCTTGTTCATACTGATTCCCTTCCGGACAAATCACTTTGTGCTTTTGTGCCCACATCTTCTGCCACTTACGTGATCTCTTGAACCTGCCGACCTATCTTATCGTTCACTGCCGGTTATTGTCAATCTCGCAGACAGAGCCTAGTGCTTTGTCACACTTAAATATAAAATATAGGGGTTATTGCGCTGCACCCGATGGTCAGATGCAAGGAAGAAAATGAAGCCCTACTGAAGTAGGGCGAGGCTTTCTGACGCCGCAGATGGCCGTTGGCTGCAAGCAAGAACTCTAATCTTTAGGTGTGACACAGCACTAGGAAGGTGAGCCTTGTTTGAGGTGCTGCTGGGCCCATATGGCCAGGGCCGAGCCGATCAGGAGAATCACACCGAAGAGCAATTGGAAGATATTCAAGGACTCGTCAAAGACGACGCGGGAAATTGCAAGGATAATGAACGGCTGGGCCAACACCACCAGTGCCGGGATTGTCGCCCCGATGCGCCTCATCGCGGTGTAGTACAGCACGTGAGCGAACGCTATGCTCGTGATCCCCGAAACAACAACGAGCGCCCATCGCGGGGCTCCCATCTCGGTGCAGCGACTCAAGTCGCCAAGCCATAGTGCGAGAACGGAAAGTCCTATGACAGTGTAGATTGTTATC
>CAZLTY010000051.1:0-22568 GCA_964562575.1 uncultured Pirellulales bacterium | reverse complement strand
ATCGAGTCGAATCGCCTTCTGCACTTGCAGTAGCCAACCCGGCATAAGCCAAGACAGCTATTACGATCATTGTCTTCAAAATGCTTTTTGATATATCCATCTTTCTATCTCCATCGACTAGTTGATTACCCACTATAGCACGTCATTTCTCATTTGCACGGCCAAAGAACGCAATCTTCTCCGTACGACACCGATGATCTTACGAAATACACCTTGAATCCACGTCGTGGACATACCCTGAATATTGACAGGCTCTACTTCGAAGGTAGTTTGTTGAAGGTAAAGGGTCCTACACGAACTCCGCAACCAACGCCCAGTAGGTAAGAATATAAGCTCCATAGTAGGTCAGCTTTCGCCAGTTGGAAGACATCGGAATTCTTCGGAAAACGGACTGTGCGAAAAATCAAGGGCTGGCAACTCTCCCAAGCTGCCAGCCAACAAGCCTTTCATAGTACACTGGAGGCACAACAAACTGAGTCCCAGCCGTTATGGGTGGGAGTACGCAAAAAAAGGAAACACATGCGGTTGACAATCAACTTTACGGACACACCGCTGTCCCACCCAGACTGTCCTTCACCACGTTTGTATCCAACTCATTGATTTCACCATCAGTATTGACGTCAAATTGGAAGTCTGGAACATCAGCAGGTTCAAATAGAGCGTTGTTCACTTGGTTCACGTCCAGTGTGTCCACCGTGCCGTCGCCATTCACATCACCACGAAGCACCAACAGAAACACCTCTGCATCTTTCTCGGTCTCTTCAGCGTCTGCGTCGATTAGGCCCTCCAGTGTAATCGACATGCACGTACCATCCGGCAGATCGCTCATCTCTATTATTATGGTATTATCGACACAGTTTAGCGTTGCAGAAGCGGCCACGTCTGGATCGGAGATTAATACTTCCTGGCCTACATCGCACGATCCATCCGCGGCATAGACGGGTTCGCTGAGCGTCAGAACAATCATCACCGGTCCGCCGACTCGCCCCTCGACGCCTACCTCGTTAGGATCCAGCGATAGCTCGATGTCGAAAACGCCTATCTCGCCGTGCATTTTACGCGACACAGCTTTGAGGAGTTGAGGAGGAATGTCAGGTAAGCTCTGTAGCTCATACGCGCCCTTGTCGACAGCATAACCGGCCAAACGAGGCTTGCCATCAAGGTCGGTTTCGTCCGTTTCAGGCACGTAGTTGGGATCTCCCGAATCAACGCAGGGCGAAGAAGCGCCTATGTGATACGTCAGATCCCCGAGGACAAACCCAGGATCGCAATAGACATTGTTCCTAAAACTGCTCAGCTTTGACTCAATCCACCACAGATCATTGCCAAGATAGATCTCACCCTGGCTAATGATCTGCTCCACATTGTAGAACAGATTATAACTGATGGGTACATCCGTGCCCTCGGGGACCCGAATACCCTCCTGGGTCTGAGCGATTACATTGTTGCATACGCGACTTTCCAGGACGCCCTGCCAAGCCAATGATCCTATCTGTAAGCTAATCGTCGTATCCCACGCTTGTGTCGTGAGCCCACGGCCTACCATCGTGTTATTCGCAATCAGCGTGTTGTGCCCAGTCTGTATCGCCCAACCGTCCACGTTGCCAAGAGAATCTGGGGCAACGAACAGACAATTCCGGATCACCGCTGCCTCGACGCCGAACGCACCGCTGTCCAGCCATATACTACCACAGCCGTTGCCGACGAATCTGCAGTTCTCGATTAATCCGCCGGGGAACCGTCGTAGGGCCAGGGCGCCTTGCCGGTTGTCAGTATTTTCAACGAACTCACAGCACCTGACCATTGTGTTCGGTGCGTCTTCCACAAGGAGCGCGCTACCATAGTAGGCCGAGTTTCGTACGAACGTGCAATCCTCCACATCGCCTGCAAGCGTCCACGCAGAAAACCCGCCGCCACACCCGTTAGAAGAATTGCCGATGAATATGCTCTTAGTGACATCACCATTTAGCAGGTCGACCTGAAATCCCCCACCAATACTGTTTCCCTCGAAGGTACAGCGTGTGATGTCCCCGTTAACAGCGTGCGCATAGAATCCGGCACCTGAGCCTGCGGTGTTCCCCCAGAACATGCAGCCTTCGACGTTTCCGTTCAAGCTGCCAGTGACGCGGAAACCACCGCAGGTGTATGCTCGGTTCCCAGCAAACGTGCAGTTGACAATGTTGCCCGTCAGGTTGCCCTCGACGTGGAATCCGCTGCCCCCTCCTCCGGGGAGTTCATTGTCATTGAACTTACAGGACATAATGTCAAAAGGCCTAGGCGGGCCAACAGGTGGCGCGAGCCACAGCCCGCGGTCGTTGTGGTGAAAGACGCAGTTTTCAATCCTGCCAGCGCAATTGACAAGCTCGATCGCGACTCCGGCTCCGTAGTGAATCATATTACGCAGCGTCAGCCCGCGAACCTCAACTGTAGCAAGTTCCGCAAAGAGAAGCGCGCTGTTCCCTGCGTCGTCGTACCTGCCATCCAGGATGCAACTGCATGGATCGGCCCCTTCGAAGATCATTCCGTGCCGGAGCGTGATCGGGAATGCCTCCTGTTCATTCTGTGCCTTGACTGAATTAGCGTCGTAAATCCCCGGCCCGACATGGACCCACCACGGTTCGGACCGCCCTAGATACTCTGTCCGGGTCAGGGCATAGGTGATCGACCTGAAGGGCTGCTCTTGTGTGCCAGGTGTGTCTGACTTGTTGACGCCACGTTTCTGGTCGATCCAGATGTGAGTGTACTCGGCTGCAAGCCCGCAAACGCTCGTAAACAGGAAGAAAGCCGCACTTGTCAAAACGATTGTTGAAGTTCTCTCTGCCATTTTCTACCTCCATTAGTCTGCCGTTATTCGATATGAGCTTTTGCAACTTTCTCACTTTTGTCGTCCTTATGTTGCATCTTGAGTCCTTTCTTAATGATAAGTTCGCAGAGAACAGCCTTTTCATGCGCTGGAAGAAAAAAGATATTTCTATCCAAAGAATGATCCAGAGTTAGAATGGATTTGTGGAATTATGGATACTCCGAGCCGCTGGAAACCTCGTTCCTTGGGGATATATATTCGTTCAAGGCCATGGGAAAAGCTGACTGGACAAGCTCAAGGGATGCAAACAAGTGGTTTCAAACCACACAATGGTCGGAGATCCGACAGTTGCGGGAGTCTGATGATTCTTTACACAAAGCCCTGTTGGAATCCCTTTTAACGCGGTACTGGTCGCCGGTCTTCTGGTATATTCGCAAAAAAGGATATGACCACAACCTGGCCAAAGACCTGACCCAGGGTTATTTCCACGAGATCGTCCTGGGCCGCGGACTATTCGACCACGCCCGCCAGGCTAAAGGCCGCTTGCGGAACTTCCTTTTGGTTGCCCTGGAGCGATATCTGGCCAGCTTTGAGCGTAGGCGTTCCGCCCAAAAACGGCGTCCTCTTAACCAGATGATCTCTCTGGAGGAAGTGAATCTTCCGGAACCTGCAACTGCGGACAGTCCCGAGCAGGCCTATTCTCGAGCTTGGGCTGCAGAATTGCTGGATAAAACTCTCGCAGAACTCTGTGAAGTCTGTCATCGCTCCGGAAAAGGTGTCCAATGGGCGGTATTTCATGATCGCGTCCTGGCACCGATATTCGATGACAGTGCTATGCCTTCTTTTCGTGATATATGCAGGCTTTACAGCATCGAAAACGAAGCAACAGCCTCCAATATGGTTACAACCGTCAAGCGACGTTTTAGATCGATTCTTCGGCGACACCTGCGGGAATCCGTGGGTGCCGAGGAGGATATTGACACCGAATTGATGGAGCTGTTGAGAATTTTTGGCGGCTAAAGCGCATGATTCATGAAAGAACTGCGAACTTATCAGCGGAGATAATGAAAGTCTGAAGAAGACGATTCACAATGAAAGACTGCTCGACAACATTTGGCCTTGATAAGAGGAAACTCAGGCGCTTGTTAAGAATGGGGCTTGAGAGCCCCGGGACCCGATCAACCCATCCTGAGCAGGAAAAGACCCGGCTTTGGCAAGAACTTCTCTCCAAAACCTTACCGCTGGATGACGATCGGTTGGAATTGCTTCCAGATATCCTTGCAGATTTCTGTCAGACGCTTGGTTTGCTAACAGGAGAAAAATTGGGACAGTATCTTCGGAATCCCGAGGCGGAGTTGTCTGTTATCGACGACATAAAGCAGTATGCAAAGGATCTTTCACGTGGCAGTCAATCAGACGATGAACATATGATCGCCAACACACTCTACTATGCGGCTATTGCCCATGCCTTACTATGTCACGACGCGAAGATCACCAGGTATAGCTATGCAGAGCTAGCCAATGCATTTGGCAGACTGAGCAAGATTGGCTGGATTGAAAAGCATTTCGCCCAGCTTTTTGCCAGGGCCTGCAAATATTGCCAGAAGAAGCATTGAGTCAAGACACTTCAAGACGATGGATAGGAAACTGCCTTGAATATCATCCTGGCCGAGTCTTTGAAATGCTAAGTAAAACAACATACAATATTATGTAGACTAGGCATATACCTCTGCGGTGTGGCCTACGATTTTCACTTGTTTGGAACTTGGCTGACGACCATGGCGTATATCGAGGTCCGACAGAATGGTAAGCTCATTGAACAACGTCAAGTCAATGCAGATAAGGCAAGGCGGGGATTGCAAATTAGTGTCGGCTCACGGGGTAAGGTTTTTGTCAAGATGGGAGAGCCCGTCGTACTGGGTGATTACGAAGTCAAAGTCGTCGAAGATCCCGCGTCCAATGCGATGCCGAACACTCATCCGCAGTCATTTCCCACGATCAGTCAGGACCTGAGAAACACATCCAAGAATATCTCCCCAGATCAGTCAGAAGAGCCCTATCCCCAAATCGAGGACTACACCATCCTCGAACAACTCGGCGAAGGCGGCATGGGCACTGTGTGGCGGGCCGTCCAGTTGAGCACAAAGCGAGAGATTGCCCTCAAGACGCTCGCTCAGAGGCGATCTACGGCCAAGAAAGCCCAAAAGCGTTTTAAGCGAGAGGTGGCCCTGGCTGCCAAGTTGACGCATCCCAATATTGCCCGCATCTATGACAGCGGCGTGCACCGGGGGCTCTACTACTATGCTATGGAACTAATTGATGGGGTCCAACTCGACCGCTATACGTGGGAGCAAAAACTCGATCATGAGGCCATCCTCAAGCTCATGCGCAAGGTCTGCGATGCCCTTACATCTGCCCATGAGCTCGGTATCGTGCATTGTGATCTCAAGCCCTCCAACATCCTGGTCACCTCGGATGGCGAACCCCATGTCCTGGATTTTGGCCTCGCCAGGGCATTCACCAAAGAGGATTGGAACATCACGATCTCCATGGACAGCGAAATCATCGGCACACCGGCGTATATGGCCCCAGAACAGGCGGCAGGACATCATCAGGACATTGATGAACACACCGACGTCCACAGTATAGGCGCCATCCTGTATCAACTGCTCACAGGGCATCTGCCCAGGGACATGTCCGGCAGCCGATACGAGGTCCTCAAGCGGATTGTAGAAGAGGACGTACAGAATCCCAGGGAGTATGATGGCTCGATTGATGAAGAGCTTGATACCATTGTCATGACCTGCTTAGCCCGTGAACCGAAGAATCGTTACTCTTCGATCGCTGCCCTATCCGAAGATATTGGCCGTTATTTGAATAAGCAGCCTCTGGCCGCAGGAGTCATGAGTTCCTCGCAAGTTTGTCTCATACGCATGAGTCCGCGGAAGTGGGCAATTTTGACAGGTATGCTGAGTCTCATCTTGACAGTTTGCTTCTTCTATGGACATCGATTCCTGCTCTCAAAGACACAGAACTCTTCCGTTTCTGAATCCGTAGACGCCACGAATGACATTCTGATACCGGAAGATCCACAGCCACTGGCAATCCCCAAGGTCCTCCTGAGCACCTTCGAGGTGGTCCTCACACCGTTGACAATGAAGGCTCATGCAGGGGTGATGTCCCCTTTCATTCTGTATGATCCTGAGATCCCTGAGGATCAAGAGCGAGGTCCCTATCGCATGTGGTATATGGAATACACAAAGTGGACCTCTGGAGACCATTGGATCGGACATGCCTATTCTCAAAACGGGTGTGAATGGATCAATCGTCAGGTCGTTCACACGGCAGATCCACGAGGCGATATCGTATCCGGAGACCAACGTACCGACAATCCACTCGTTGTCAAGATCTCTGATGGCTATCGACTCTACCATCACCGTTACTATTTCGAAGGGCCTCGTCCATGTTCAGAGTGGGCCGGGTGTACGGGAATGTCTTCGTCAAGTCGTGATGGCATTCACTACAAGGAGCATGTGGAGCATGCCATGAATCCTCTGTACATGGCAGGAGGATGGGACAACTACGATGTGAGGCCAAGCAGCATCCTGCAACTCGACAATGCGTATGTGTTGTACTATACATCTGCCGGAGACACGGGCCGGTTCTCCACAAAACCGTGTTTAGGTGGAATAGGCCGGGCAGTAAGTCGAGATGGAATAATCTGGCCCAGTCAGCTTGGTCCAGACAGGCAGATGGTACTTGAAGCAGGGGAACCCGGCAATTGGGACAGGTACGTCGGAGAACCGTCGGTAGTTTACAGGTCACGAGGGACAAACATGTATTGGATGTTTTTCCGCGCAGGGAACGAACCGGGGTGGACCCGGGGAACGGGATCCATTGGATTTGCGACGAGCCCTGACGGAATCCACTGGGATAACAGAACTTGTCTATTCAATGAAGCCGAATGGTCAGAGTTGAGCAATCGTGTCGAGGGGATAATAGCCTTGGCCAATCCACATTATTTTCATGACACCAGGTCCGAAAAGGAATACCTGTATTTCTCTTATACGTACTATAACGATGCCGTGGAAGGACCCCTAGCCAATATTGGACGGGTGGTCCTTGGCCCTTGAGAATCTCACCCTGGAGCCTCTTTACCATGCTGGCCTGCCCTTTCCATGTCGCAAAGTCCGCTTTCCCCGTGAGAGCCTAACAATGTTCGAACAGCGATGACTGGAGCGTTAGGAAACACCGCCGAGACCGAGGGACATCGCGTCACCAAAATGTCTCCACAGACCTTGGATTTGCCCGAATCGAGTCCGGAACTCTGTGAATCGTTGAGGGAAAATCACGGCTCAAGAATATTTTTTAAACAAAATATGTTCTGGGGCGTTATTACTATATAGAAACTGAACAGGTTCAGACTTTCTGGAAGATTGGAGCGTTGACAATAATGAAGCATTCCGAGCAACTGGACGTCTTTGAGAGGGTGAGAGCCACGTACTCAGTTCTTCGGCTAACATCCATCGCTGTAATAATCGTTTCAGTCTCCGCATATTCTGCGACATGTGAAGAGGCCAGAGCTTCTATTGAACCTCCTGGCAAGAGCTGGTTATTGTCCCGCCGTGATTGCGAGCTTCCTGACTTCAATTCGGTAATTCTTGCAGATATGCATCGCCTTTTTGAGGCTTCAGCCCCTGCACAAGAGGATCCTGAAATCCACGCAATACCTGCGGCGGCACTCGAGGGGCTCTCAGCCACTATTCATAAACACTTTGAAGATGACCATATTGTAGGCGCTGAGTTTCTTGCAATTAAGAACGGACATACAATCATGCACGAGACCTACGGATGGATGGATCGTGAAGAGCTAAAGCCGATGGAGCCCAACACTATATTCAACATCAGATCGATGACGAAGATGCTGACCGGAGCAAGTGCCCAGATACTGATTGATGAAGGCATATTGAGCCTCGATGATAAGGTCTCACAGTTTCTACCGGGCTTTGACAACGGGAAATCTGACGGCATTACAATCGAGCAGCTACTCACGCATCGAAGCGGCCTGCCCTTGTCGACATTGACGAGCCTTGACGAATTTGATGATCTCTACTCATTTGGAAATTCAATCGGTGAGAAAGGACCCGAATTCATACCTGGAAGCAAATTCTGGTACAGCGATGCTGGTTCAGAAGCATTGGGTGCAGTCGTTGAGGTTGTCTCGGGTGTTACCTTGGACAGCTTTGTAATAGAAAGACTACTCTACCCCCTTGATATGAACGACACTTTTTATATCACTGAACCGGAGGCTCCTCTGGACAGGTTTGCCAGCCTTTATATAGGAACTCCGGGATCATGGGAAAAGTGGTGGATACCGGGAGAGCCATTCTATCCATTTGCCTGGGGCTCGCAGAGCCTGTACAGCACGCCAAGGGACTATGCCAGGTTCATATCCATGCTTATGAATGACGGGACCTGCAACGGAAACAGAATTCTCTCAGAGGATGCTGTCGATCGGATCCTTACGCCGGTTTCGGTTCTGACAAACCTCGGTTCTGACATGCCGGCACCGACCGGCTTTCCATTCACAGAGGTCTATTATGGTCAGATGTCGGTTCTCAATGTGTCTTCAGACGGGCAGTTGCAGGTTTTCGGCCACAGCGGTTCGGATGGAACGTGGGCCTGGGCATTCCCTGAACACGACATGATGATTTTCTATTTCACCCAATCAAGAGGTCAGGTTACAGGCATAAGGCTTGAGTCAGATATTGACAGGCTTCTTGTTAATCCTGAATATGCCCCTCCCCTAGAAGTAGTTGAGAAATACGAACCCTATCTTGGCACTTACATTTCCGAATCTCCGGCTTCAATGGGCGAGGAGTTCACCGTCCTCATCCACAATGAGCACCTCGGATTTGACATCACCGGTCTATTCATCTTCGAACTTGAGGAGCCTCTTGCGGAGGGGGGAAGATGGCACTTCCAGCTTGATGAGCAGTTGTCTATTGAATTCATTCGTGATCGTTCTGGTAACATTGCAGCGCTGAAGTTCTACGAACCTGGCTATACCCACAGGATGACAAAGGTCTCGATTTGAGAACATTGCTATTCTGGCTTGGCCATTGTCCGTATTACCGAGGACAAGGCCATGAATCGAGTATTGTGTACGACCGAATGGAATCTACGGAGCTTGGGAGAATCCGTAAAAAGCCTATGAGTGGTGAACAAGGCCACCGCGACCAGTAGTTGTAACAAGGCTACAGCACCCGAATGCCAATAATCTCGTGGCCACCTAATGAGAGATCTGTGGTTGAGATGCATCGAAAAAACAGACATCGAACGTGCGGTTACGGGAGTCTCCTGCCCACTCGCACGGTCCCATTGGCCCTTGACAAGTACACCGCCAGCCACAAGTCATCGACAGACCAAGGATTGTTGAATATCCCCGGAAGGATTCGAACCTTCAACCTCTGGCTCCGGAGGCCAACGCTCTATCCAATTGAGCTACGGGGACGAGACCCGGATGATTATAATCCCTGCAAATACTTATCGCAATCCCAAACTGGCTTTGTTTTTCAAACTTGGGTTCACAGGCACAAAGGCACAGAGGCAGAAAGAACGCGGGTAAAGACGAATCTCATCAGCTTTGTGCCTGTGTGCCTTTGCCACTTTGACCCTCTCGGAAATTGGGTTTTGTTTTTTCAATTCCTCTCAACCGCAGAGTTCGCTTCAGAACGCTGAGATGGGCACTAAGTTACACTTCGACATTTGATATTCCTTGTTCAGTATTGGATAATCAATCATCAATTGACACGGCAAGGAGAACGCTAATTACAGCAGTTTTGTTGGCAAGACAGTAAATATTCTTCGTGCCTTGCACGCGGTGGGTGTTGCTGGTTGGCCTGCACTTAGTCATCGTACAAAAATAACTCATCGGTTTTACATCTCATCTTCACGCCATCTTCGTGCGTTCCTCAATCGCGAAATCCTCAACGTAGAACAGCTACGCTTGCGGTTTCGCTCAATCGATCACGCACGAATCTGACGCAAATCTGAGCGTAAAACCAACGACTTATTTTTGCACGACTCCTTACTGCACGAAATGTGAGACTTCACGAGAGTTGGGCTGCAAGCATCGCGCTGACAGCCCTCTCAAATCCTCTATACAAGCTACCCCACACAGGCGGCCTGTATCACCGAATATCTTTTCGTTGCAACTGCAACAACTTTTCAAGGCGCCGGCGGCGGCATGTAAGGGGGAACAATCGGCACGCGCTGGTACCACGCTGTCGCCGGAAAAGACACCAGCGGCACAGCCTCTTCTGCGAATGGGTCCTGGTTCCCGCCGTACACCGCGGCAACCCAGGCAGCTTCAAGGCTGTCAGCGGACGTCTGCACAACTGTGCCGCTGACAACGACCTTCGTAGTGAGTTCGAAGTTCTCATCTGTCACATAAGACACCTGGGTTCCGGCAAACGTATTTGGGCCCGTTCGGACCAGCCCTCCCCGAGCCATGCTACGAGACTTATTGGCGGTGTTTATGACATCCGAAACGATTGAAAACCTCTGGTTATCCCGATCCAACGGGGTCACGGTTATAAGAAGCTTCTCTCCCCACGGTTCATTCGCGCCAATGTAGGTCCCCGCAGGTGACCAATCCGACGCATACACAACCGAGACGTTGTCAACCACCGGGCCGATTTTGACTGGCTCCATGGTGCTGAAGATTTCCAAAGTCGTCGAATCAGATTCGGCGAAGAAGAAAAATGTACACAGCTTCCACTTCACGTCTTCAAGGCTGACTTCTGCTG
This sequence comes from uncultured Pirellulales bacterium, assembly GCA_964562575.1. Lineage (GTDB taxonomy): Bacteria > Planctomycetota > Phycisphaerae > Sedimentisphaerales > Anaerobacaceae > SG8-4. The sequence continues at coordinate 11,954 of CAZLTY010000051.1, read as the reverse complement.
CGGCCACATCGAAAGCGAAGTCTGCGGACTTGCCCGCCGCCTGAGCACGCAAAGTCTTATTGGGCTGGTCCTCTCCCGACCACCCAGTCGTTGGATTGCCGGACATGGAAAACTGAACTCGATAAGTCTCACCGGCCACAGTGGCGAACGTCTGGCTGACACCGCCGGAGCCCGGTGTGCCGCCCAGGTCGAGGCTGCAATTGCCGTCGGCGCCTGGCCACGTATATGCGCTGTGCTGAGCGTAGTCGATCTGGCCGTTGATTACCGTCCAGCCCGCAATGTCGGTGTTGCCGGGGCCCAGATTAAAATCAATAGCGCCGCTGACGCTCCATGTGCTGGGGTCCTTCGCATACGTCTCGAAACTGCCGTTATCGAGCAGGTTGCCGGGAACGGTTGCCAAAACGTGCGTGGGCAACACAACTGGGATGATTAGTGCTAGCACAGCCAGGCAAAATATGTTTCTTCTGACCATAATCTTGTTCCTCCTTCATCATTGGATGAGAATGCAGGACGGTTGGGAATAGATTGGTTTCTATTTCCACACGTCAGGACTATTGAACGATTCGGTGACACAAGACATAACCTACAACTGATACTTGCTAGGGTGGCATAGGTTTATCTCCTAAAGAATACAGTCGTAATCTACTTTTCAGGCACAAAGATGATCCCAGTCACAGAATCACAGGGCTTCTATAGCTAAATACGGGGAAAATTGCGGATATTGCGCGGGTTCCGGGATTTGCGGGGATTTTTCCGCAGCCGGAGACCGTTGAAAGATGTGTCGTTCTTCTGTATAGTGAACTGTTGCTGTGCGTACGCCCGTGAATGTTCTGTTCAAATCGCAGGACCGATTAGTGTCCAGGGCATGGAGGAAGCCAAGAAACGTAAGCCAGAGGTGCATGAGTCGTGAGATTCGACGATCACACTGATATCGGCGGGGTGAGGGACGAGTTCCTGACTACCCACTGGTCTGTCATCGAGGACGTCACTTTGAGCGAGGACGACAGGAATCGAGCATTGATCGGTTCGTTGATCGAATCTTACTGGAGACCCGTTTATTTCTACATGCGCCGTCGGGGCTATGGCTGCGAACAGGCCAAGGATCTCACGCAGGGTTTTTTTCACGAAGTTGTCTTGGGCAGAAAACTGGTTGCAAAGGCCGATCGAATGAAGGTACGTTTTCGATCCTTTCTGCTGGTAGCGCTGAACAGGTATTTGATTGATGTGCGAGACGGACACGCTGCACAGAAACGCATTCCACAGAACAAACTCGTTTCCCTGAACCAGATGGACTCGCCTGACGTGCCCGAGGTGGTTGCCAAGCTGGCGCCCGACGATTCTTTCAACTTCGCGTGGATATCGATGTTGCTCGAGAAGACCCTCGAAGAAGTCCGGGCCAAATGCTGCGAACAAGGCAAGACTATTCACTGGCATGTGTTCCATGATCGCGTCTTGCAGCCCATCATGGATGGCGTGAGTGCCCCCTCGATGAAAGATATCTGTGACAGATACCACATCGAAGACGGGATCAAAGCTTCCAACATGATTGTTACCGTGAAGAGAAGATTGCAGGCGGCTTTGGAACAGCGGCTTCGCAAATCCGTGATCTCGGATCGTGAGGTGGACAGCGAACTGGCAGAGATAGTCCAGTTTCTGTCGGTGAAACGCGCAGGCTGACAGATCATGGACAAGAAACCGATTCACGACCTGGAACGCGAGCAACTGCAACGCATTCTGTCTCTGGGCACCAGCGACGGTAGATCCTGGGATACTGCGTGTGACGATCGAGCCACAGCCGCTCTTCTGCGAAAGTGGCTCGACAATCCCTTCTGCGAAGATTCCTCTCTGTCGGGCCCATTGCTCGAGATATCTCAGCTTTCAGGCTGTGACGCCGGGTCACTTGGTGACTTGCTGCTGAGCGCCGAGTCTGACCTTGCAATTCTCCGAACCATCAGTGACCATGCAAGAATACTGTCGGCGTCGGTCCGAAGCGATGCTGAGCATGCGATTGTCTTTACGGTATACCACGCGGCTATCGCCAACTCACTCGTTTTTCACGGCGACAAGATCGGCGACGATTCCCACGAAGGCCTTGCCGAATCTTTTGCAGACCTGTCCCAGAAGAAATGGATGTCACGTGATCTGAAAGAATTGTTCGGCAAGGCTCGGCAGCTCTGCCAGAGAAGGCCGGCGGCGGCTCCGCATCCACCGGGAGAAAAGACACTCGGCTGGATCGGTCGCTACAAGCTCCTGAGCATCCTGGGTGAAGGCGGGATGGGGATCGTCTATCTGGCCGAGCAGGAGCAGCCCATCAGACGTCAGGTTGCTCTGAAAGTCATTAAGCCGGGTATGGACTCGGCTCGTGTGATTGCCCGTTTCGAGGCGGAGCGCCAAGCTCTGGCTCTGCTCGATCATCCGAACATCGCTCACGTTCATGATGCGGGGACCACTGAAAACGGGCGACCCTACTTCGCAATGGAACACGTCGAAGGCCTGTCCGTTACCCAGTATTGTGACGAGCATAGGCTCAACATCGAGGATCGGCTGGATCTGTTCCAGCAGGTCTGTCACGCCGTGCAGTATGCGCATCAAAAGGGCATCATTCATCGGGATCTCAAACCCTCCAACATCCTAGTAACCGTACGCGGGGATCAGGCAATACCCAAAGTGATCGATTTTGGCGTAGCCCGGGCGATCAGCCAGCCGCTGACCGAACGGACCTTATACACCGAGCAGGGCCAGTTGGTCGGAACGCCGGAGTATATGAGTCCCGAGCAGGCCGAGATGACTAACGAGGATGTTGACACGCGCAGCGATGTCTATTCCTTGGGAGTGTTGCTGTACGTATTGCTCACCGGCACTCTGCCTTTCGATCCCAAGACACTTCGTGAAGGTGGCGCCGACAGCGTCAGGCAGACCATTCGCCGGGCCGAGCCTAAGGCACCCAGCAGGCGTCTGTCGAGCTTAGGTGGCGCGGCCGCAGAGATTGCGCTGAATCGTCGCACCGAGGCCGCAACGCTGGGCAAACGTCTGCGCAAAGAACTCGAGTGGATTCCCCTCAAGGCTATGCGAAAGAAACGTGAGCATCGTTACCAGTCAGCTTCTGAATTGGCTAATGACGTCCAGAACTATCTGCACGGCATTCCCGTGACTGCCGGTCCCGAGTCCGCCGCTTACCGTTTAAGGAAGTTCGTGCAGAGACACAAAGCACTGGTGACGGGCGCTGCGGCAGTCATGTTCGTGCTCCTCGGCGGGATCATTGTCTCGACTCTCTTTGCCATTGGGCAAGCTCGCGCCCGTGGCGACGCTGAGCAACAGGCAAGGATATCGCAGGCCGTGAGCGACTTTCTCCGCAATGACCTGCTCGCATCGGTCGATCCACACAAGGCTATGGGCCGCGAGTTAACCGTTCACTCATTCCTGGACACTGCATCGCAGAGACTCGAGGGTAGGTTCAAGGACGACCCTCTTGTGGAGGCGTCGATCCGGCTCACACTGGCAGACACATATCGGAACCTCTGCGAGTTCAAAGAAGCAGAGTATCAGCAGTTGCGGGCCCTTGAAATCTATCGGGAGCAAGTCGGTGAGGAGCACCCGGACATGCTCAATTGCCTGTTCGAATTAGGCTTGCTGTACTGGAGGCAAGGCCGATACAGCGATGCGGAGGGAGTATTCGTCCAGGCAGTGGATCGCGGAAGTCGTGCGCTTGGCAGGGAACATCCGTCCACTTCGCTGTATGCAAATGACCTTGCCCTACAGTACTGGTTGCAGGGTCGCTACAAAGAAGCCGAATCGCTGTACCTTGAGACGCTGGGGATCAGCCGTCTAGTATCAGGCGAAGAACACACGAACACGCTTCTGCTCATGGGCAACCTTGCCCTCCTGTACGGAGCCCAGGGCCGCTACGATGAGGCTGAGTCACTGTTTCTCAAGACGTTGCAGAGCGGCCACATTGTGTGGGGCCGGGATCATCCGTTCACGCTGGACTTCACGCTCGGCTTGGGTATGGTCTATCGGGACTGGGGCCGGCACGAGCAGGCTGAGCAAGTACTCACTGGCGTGCTGGCCAGTAAACGCCGCACCTTGGGGACCAATCACGTGTATACGGTATGGGCCATGAACGAGCTGGCCCGACTGTACATCAAGCTTGGCCGCCACGACGAGGCTCGCTTGCTGCTGGACGATGCCTTGGAGGTTGGGCGCCGCGTATCGGGCGAGGAGCATCCGTTCACGCTGTCTTCATTGAACGGTCTGGGGGTGCTGTACCGGGAGCAACAGCGCTGGGACGATGCCGAGCGTCTGCTCACCGAGGCACAGAAAGGCCGACGCAACAAACTGGGCGGCAGACACCCGGCCACGCTGGAAACCGTGAACGACCTGGCCATGCTGTACAAAGAGCAAGGTGACTACGAAAGAGCAGAACCACTGCTACTCGAAGCCATCAAAGGCCGCCGCCTCAAACTTGGTGACGCCCACCCACACACGCAGGAATCTATTAAGAACCTCGCCGAACTCTACGAAGCCTGGCGCAAACCACAAGAGATAGAGAATGTAGAACAAGGAACTTAGAATCCGGATTCTCATTGCCAAAACCTGTAGGCTGGGGATTGATAGGCGGAAAAATCAGAATATTTTCCTGTAGACGTGGCAGTAAGGGGTCTTGCCGGTTTTTTTGTAGTAGTCCTGGTGGTATAGCTCTGCGGGCCAGAATTTCGTTGCCTTGGTGACCTCGGTCTTTACGGCGAAACCTTTTTCTTTGAGTGTCTTGATAAGCTCATCGGCTGTTTGCTTCTGCTCTTGGTCCAGATAGAAGACGGCGGAACGATACTGCTTGCCGACGTCGGGTCCCTGGCGATTCAACTGGGTGAAATCATGCGTCTCGAAGAACAGGCGGGCGAGCTTCTCGTAGCTGGTCTTGGTCGGATCATAGATCACTTCCACCGCCTCGGCGTGACCGGTCCGGTCGGTGCAGACCTGCTTGTAGGTTGGATTTGCCAGACGTCCCCCTGTGTAGCCGACAGCAGTAGAGATGACGCCGGGGGCCCTTTGAAGATGATACTCGGTTCCCCAAAAACAGCCTGAAGCAAAAATCGCACGTTCTGTTTTGACTTCTTCGGTCGGGACGAAATCCATCGATATCGAATTGACGCAATGGCGGACGTTCTTGGCGGTCAATCGCTCGCCTGTGAACACATGGCCGAGATGTCCCCCACACCTGGCGCACGTGATCTCCGTCCGAATCCCGTCTCTATCGCGGGTTCTCCTGACCGCTCCGGGCAGTTCATCGTCAAAGGCCGGCCAGCCGCAGCCTGAATTGAACTTGGCCGACGACTCGTAGAGCCTGGCGCCGCACTTTTTGCACGTGTACACGCCCTCGGCGAAATGCTTGTCGTACTTGCCACTGAAAGGTCTCTCTGTCCCCTTGCCGATGATGACCCTTTCTTCGGCGGGAGTTAGTTTCTTATACATGTCTTTGTCCCCATAGAAGGCGATCTCATCAACGAAGATGTCCGCGTCGAACTCCCCTGCGGCTGCCGCCAGCGCGATACTTCTTATGGACGTCGCATCGAGTGGGTTTCTCAACGATTTCGACTTAAATCGCGCAAAAGGAATCGCAATCTCCTGCCACTGTCCATTTGTCGCAAAAGAGCCGCTGTAGAACTGCCATCGCAACTTCGTGTCCGCCGTTCGTAGATGAACGGCATAAGGGGCCCCGTTGCCCTTGAGGCGCAACCTTATTCCCTTGAACATGCCGGCATCAAAGCTCCTGCGTCTCGAAATGAGGCTGAGCCTTGCCTGGATGAATCCGTTGTTGTTGATGGCCGATACTGAACCTGTCATGTGCAGGCACGGGCGACCATCGTGTTTCGTAAGTTCTATTGCTCCGGCAGAAGCGCCGCCGGCCGCACGGTCACTGACGAACTCCCATTTTGCACGGCTTGTCTTGTCCGATTTCTCAGATGTGAAATCATCTATCAGCGCAATCTCAAGCGGTTCTTCGGTCTTCTTCCCGGAGTTGTCCGGCTGTTCTCGAACACCGCCTCTCAACATTGCCACCAAAAGAAGCGAGACAAGCAAGAACCACAAAAATCTCACAGTCTTTACAAGTTTCATCCCTGGACTCCTTAAATCCTGTTTTCAAAAGCCCTGCTAAAACGTACTTGCCGACGACCGGGTTTGTTTGGAGAAATATGTCAAAGATTCACGTATTTTGCCAGTTAGACCCTGTTGGCATTGTCCCGTTTATCCTTACCGGGCGTCTCGGAGAGCTCATCGGCCAGTCACGGTGACGGGAGCCGCCGGCAGGCATCAGACGAATACGCGGAACCACACGCTAAATTTTATTTATTTTTTATTGAATTTTCGCCGTCCCCTCCATAGTATTAGGTCGTTTGCAGCGTATATTCTTTCGTCTCTCAAGAGTATACACCTGATAGTTGAGAAATGAGAGATTTTATTTAGTGGCCTGTAAACGGGCCAAGGAGAAGTTTCAGTGAGTACAGGTACAGTAAAGTGGTTCAATTCAAGTAAGGGATTTGGTTTTATTGTCCCGGATGACGGCGGTGAAGATCTGTTTGTCCACCACTCTGAGATCAAGACAACTGGCTATGCAACACTCGATGAAGGCCAGAAGGTCGAGTTTGAAATCGGACAAGGCAAAAAGGGTCCCTGCGCGACCAACGTTATCCCGGGCTAACCAGGCAGCAAGAATTAAGAGCACGAAAAGGCCCGCCCAATATTGGGCCTTCTTGTGCGGAATCGTTTGCTCTCTCTTGTCGGTTAGTTGGGTTTTTCGCGATTACATTCAGCGCACGTCTCTATAACCGTATGCGGGTTCGGTCTACCCTGTTTTTGAAACTTGAGGATTTCTCTGTCCGTCGAGTTAGGAACGTACCGAAGTCACGGTGTCATATATTCAGGGGCACTTTGTCCTGTGCTATATTACTTGCCGGCGTCTTCCTGATGTGTCACGATGGGCACATAGCCGACTTCCAGACCATCGGGAGGCGTCACCAGCAGGGCCGGATCAAGGGTTGCCAGTCTTCCGCTGCTGGGCGGCGCCATGTAGTCGGTGTCGATCGGCCAGTTGGCGTGTATCTTTTCGACGAATGACTGCAATTTCGCCTTCTTGTGCTCACTCCATTTGTATTGCTGGAAAGACGGCTGATCGACAAAACGGTACCAGCAGTAGGTGACCCTCGAGCCGTCCGCGAGATCGACCTTACAGGGCCCGCTCACCGGGCCAGGATTACCCCAGGCGCCGTCGGTCGGCGATGTATAGGGCTGGCCCCGACCCGCCAGTTCGAACGCCGCTTCGAGAAGCTGCGTCTCGGCCGGAACATCCGCCGCCGATACCGCCACCCGCTCATCCCCGACATGTCTGAAATACTGCGGGAAGTATCCATTGTCGCCGGCAGTGCCGTCGAACCACTGAAGACCCCAGACGTTGCCTTCGAATATCTTGGTGTCAAAGACCTTCTCGACTCCGGTCATCTTCTTGCCTGCCTGGTCGAAGCGCGTGGTGCGCGTCGTTAGCGTGGACTTGAAGGCGCCCTTGTCATCGAACCGCCCCGAGCATGCCGGACCTCCGTCCCGCCATGCCTTGAAGGCATCATAGAGGGCCACCTTGGAGTAATATGTCACGTCCTGAACCAGAAGGGTCCTTCCCTTGTCGTCCGCCGGGAACTGCAATTTCGGCAGCTTGGAATAGACCACGCCCCGGGCGTCTCTGGATTCGAAACGCGGCACGGTGTTGATCTCCATGGCGCCGCCGCCCATCCTGCCCGGCCGGGCGTCGAGTCCCCGTCCATAGATAAACGGATAATTGAACAGCTTGCCGATCTTGCTCCAGGTCTCCGGGATGTAATAGGCCATCGGACCCTTGAAATTGGCTGCGCTGAGAAAACAGGTCCAGGCCTGGTCTCCGGTGGGCGGATCTCCCGTGGTGGGCTCTGTAAAGGCCAAGACCATATAGGTGTAGCCAAGGAACTTGCCGTTGGGATTGCCCTCGAAAGGCAGCGCGTCCGGCGGAATGAGCAGCCGGTTGCTCAGTTGGGCGATTCCCAGTCGATCGTCCGGCAAAGCTTTGCTGCTATAGAAGAAAGACCACCCGGGCGAACCGACCTCATAGTCGTAGCATTGCGGTGTGGCGTTCATGCTGAATTTCGGAGGCCCGTAGCGGAACCGATTTCGCGCCCAATAGCCAAGGCCTCCTTCGACGGTCTGAAATACGCTACCCCAGGTAGGCCCCCGCTTCGGCCAGTTGTCCCTGGCGTGCGTTCCGATCGGAGCCAGCGGCGTATCCTTATTGTCGGAGTTGTCCGGTGTGATCCAGGCGCTGGGCAGACCGATCTGAAAGTGGGCAATCGGCCTGGCAATCAGCGGCCAGACGGCCGAATAGAACCCCATGCCCGCGCTGTAGGCCGAGCGATCCGGTGGTCGGGACGCACTGAAGCCGATGTAGCCATGTAAGCCGCGGGAATGCGCAGTGACAACACCTGCTTCAGTTTTCCTTGCATCATTCGCATCTGCTTTGCAGGTCCATGACACAACGGCAAGGATGAGTATCAGCAGCAATGATCTTCTCATGTTCTTCTCCTCATCAACGGTCTTCTAAAGACCCGGTCTAATACAAGGTGAAGTTAAATTCGGTTCCGAGTGGGACGGGCTTCTCGGGCCTCCTTCCTCGTGTGTTTCTGTAGATGTACACGGCACCAGGGGTGGCGATGACAACGTCGGGTATCCCGTCAGCGGTCATATCGCCGATAAGCATACTCTTTTCATATTTTGTCCCGCTATCAGAGGCATCCATCCCGGGCGTGTGAAAGGTGCCGATCCTTTTGCCTCGATTATTGTAGAGCCCGCCCTTGTGGGCAACGAGAATCTCGTCAACGCCGTCACCTGTCCAATCCAGCAGGCAATGATGCCGGCTGTAGTCGGTTACTACCTGACCGAGAAGCCCGCCCTTTTCATCCAATACCCAGATGGGGCTTTTGCCGTACGGTTGATGGTCAATATCGACAACTATGTGACGATCCCGACGGCCGGGTATGACACGACCGACATCTATGGACTCGAAGTGATGTCCCGACACTTCCCACAGCGTTTTGCCGTTGCCGTCGACGAGCGCAATGTTGTTGGCGCCGCAACAGGTCAGTACGATGCGAAAATCCTCGGCCAAAGCGCCATAACGCACAACGCGAGCGCAATCCAGATGCCCGCGCGACTGGTCCACTTTCCTGGATTCGAATACCCATCGAACGGAGCCGTCATGATTGAGCATCGCATAACCCGCCATGATCTCGTCGCGCCCGTCACCATCAATGTCAACCGGCCGCGCTTGATGAGCCGTTCGGAATCCGCCGGGATCCTTGACCGTCCAGAGCAGTTGGCCCTGCCGATCGTAAGCCCATATCCGGCGGTATCTGTCTTTGACAAGTATGTCGGTAGAATTATCACCTCCGGAGAGGTTGCAGAACACCAGAGCGTCCGTGGCGTCTTCGGCGATAGATATCCGCCTGAGCTCGCGGCCCGTGGCCCCTTCGAGTTCGACAACAGAACCTTTCGTGCAAAGAACGACCTCATTGTTGCCGTCACTGTTCCAATCGTGAAGCTGGCATGCGACGTCGTGGTGCCAGTTCTTTCGGCCAACGTCAGGGTCACCCCAGCGCCACAGGACGGACCCGTCCAGTTTTTGCGCGACCGCCGTGCTGGTATAATGCACATCACCTTCATTGACGTTTTCGGCACTGACGATCTCGACTTCGCCGTCGGCGTCTACGTCGGCCGCCACCATCCACTGCCCGGCATATTCCGGATCGAGAGCGACGGTCTTCCAGGGTCTGATCAGCGGCACGTTGCCATCCGGCTTTCCGACGTCTTCGGTATCGAAATATGTGAACTCATCGCTCTTGGCGCAGCACAACGCGCTGAGAACAAATAGCAACAGAACATGCACCGGCGGCATACACCTGCATTTCTTCATTCCAAACATCCTCCGAGTTTCTCAGTCAGAATAGCCGCATAGAGGTTAGCCTACTTCAATGCGAGCGCCAAGCCAAAATGAAACTCATCCGCGAGAGGCAACTTCAACTATCAGAAATAGGCCGCTGAAAACCCCAGATTCACTGTGTTTCTTGTGCTGAGCTCAACCGAGGAATCTCAGATTTTCGACCGCACCCTTTTCTTTTGGCCGCATCATCATCCGCCGGAGCCGCAAATTGGTGACCAAACACACGCCTACAGTCTTGACCAAACGAGCAAATTTGCTATGCTGAAGTATCTTAGAACTATAGATGGTGAACTCTGGATTGACCTTGTTGCGGACGTAATGGAATCGGCAGAAACGTGTGGTTTGTGTGCCCTGAGTTTGGCTCGTGGAGGCTTGACTCATCTCATCCGCAGTGGGCGACGAGTGGTTCATTGAGGGAAATGGCAAGATGGTTCTTGGAACCCCATGCCTGATTGTCTCGGTTTCTGTCCTCTTTGCGACTCAAGCCATTGAACTTGGACGTGTTGATCAGAGCGAGTCCGTTTCATCGGAAATCCAGTTGAGCAACGCCGTGGCTGACCGTTTTGTCAACGCACTGAGAAAACGTTCCTACGTTTTCTTGACAGAGAAGAGGCTCACATCGCTCCTGGAAGAGATTCGCGACTTCGCGGCCACATATCCGCCGGGACTGTTGTCTTCCGCCGGCAAGAAAAACCTACTCGATGCCATCGACCGATATGTACCGGAGCATTTCCTCAATCGCCACGTAGACTTCCCAGACCACTTCTCGTCGGATTGGGATGTGGAAGGAGCGTACCTGAAGTTCCGCGACGTCGTCAACACGTTCAAGTGGCAACTCTGGCTCGCGCTAACTCGCCAGCCACATACCGCCGAGCAGCTTCAACAACGTCACATTCAACACGATTGGCTGCGAAAGTTTCTTGCCGGTGTTCCAATACGCCCAGGCGACGGGCGGCCTGTCGGCGTAGAACCTGATGGTATTCGCAAATGGGCTTCAACGTATTTGGAGCGACAACTCGCCGATCCACTTAGCCTGCTGTACGATCCAATGACACAAAGTCAGTTTGGAGTTTTTAGAGGATTAATGAAACGCAGTGCCGCAAATGGTTTGTACGATACTGTTAAGGACGTTCCTGTGCGGGCCTTGGGCGCGCGGGCGCACAGCCATGCAGACATCGAGATGGCCTACGGCTATGCTTTTGAAATCAAACTACCTTTCGAGGACGAAATTCGATCAATCTGGGGTGGAGGGGCTGGAGCAGGGCCCCACCTGGTGTTTACCTCTAACGCCAAGTTCCGCGGTCGTGATGTCTACCTCGATGCGAGCCACCAACCAGTTTTCGACATTGTCACCGGCCCCTGCACAGTCGGCTTGGAGAGACCCATCGATGACTTTCGTACTGTCGTGAGAAGATGGTGCCAGGAACGAGGCGTCGGGCATATAGCTTACGATGATTCGGACGCCGCCCTTATTGCAGTGAGGAGTGCGAAGGCCGCCAAGCTGAAAGTCGCCAATTGGTTCGAGGCCGACCGGATAAGCGATGCCGAACTGTATGAGATTATCTCGCAGGATGGACATGAGACTGTGTCTGTCAGACAACTGCCTCCAATGAATGGGCCTCGGCGAGTAGGAATCACTGATCCGCGTTTTTTCATCGTCGTACAAGGTCAAGGGAAGGAACTTGCGGTCATCGATTTGCGAACCCGAGAATTCGGCCTCCATTTCGTGAGCCGACTCCGCTGAATAGCCCCGAAGGGCAGGTCACTGACACTCACCCTCACCCGGCGGTGGAGGAGTCTATGATGCGTGCATGCTGTTTGGGTTCTGCCCGGGAATATCTCTGCTCAACCCGCGATTCCCTGGGCCCCGGTCAGATTTTTTTCACAATAATTGACGCCTCCCTCAAAACTGTATAGTTGTCAGAAAAAAGCGGTAAGTTCA
>CAZLTY010000050.1:0-22583 GCA_964562575.1 uncultured Pirellulales bacterium | reverse complement strand
GATAGCAAACCAATCGGCCAAAAAAACGTCAGCTTAGCTTAACACCTATGGGCTTCGGCCCCACATGCTGGTCTGGCCGGCCGGTACGTTGCACATCCAGCCGTTCGGCCCGTAGCTACCGACGTAGTAGTCTGTAGTGCCGCGGTTGCCCGTCTGCCAGGCGTGGTTGGCCCAGTTGCCGATGTTGCCGGAGGCGGGAGGCTTGGTCGCCTGCGGGCAGACGCGGATTTTCTCCTCGACCGTGTAGAGGTCGGTTATAGGCTGGAACCACCAGCGACCGCTGCCGCCGCCGCGGCCGCTGAGCCAGTTGCCGTCGTTGTCATCGCAATACAACTTATATATGAGACTCCACTGGTGCAGGTTCGCCTGGCAGGCGACACCTCTGGCCTGCTTCTTGACGCGGCTCAAGGCCGGCATGAGGATCGACAACAGCAGCGCAATAATCGCAATCACCACCAGAAGCTCTATTAACGTGAAACCTTTTCGCCTGCACATTGTTGTTCTCCTTCGCTCGAAGAAGGCCTTTCTAACCCGGACACTCTACTCACCGGAGATGATGGTCTTGGCGGCACTTCTCTTAAGACCATTGTAGCACACTCTAAGGGCCGATTTAAAGCGCGATCTCCAGAAATCTGACCTGTGGGCACAATCTGGGGGTAGCCCCAGTGAACTATATTTGGGTTGCTTTGTTAGCCATCGGCATTTACATTGACACCATGCTTACTTAATCATTGTCAAGCCTGGCTCGTTCGGCTTCGCTTAGAGCAGGCGCCATTCGGCCCGTCGCGCGATGCTCCGACATCCAGCATCTAATATAGATTTCTCTATTAGCGTATAGCGGATAGCGTGGAGCGTGGAGCGGATAGGAAATGACAGAATACAGGAGGGACAAGGGACAAGTGTAAAGTAAGAAGTAAAAAGGTAAAAGGTAAAAGGTGAAAGGTGAAAGGCGAAAGGGAGGCAAAGAGCGTTGGAATATCGAATATCGAACAAGGAACATCCAATGTCGAAGTGTGCCTTAGTGCCTTGGTGGCTATGGGCCAGTTGAAAAAACAAAGCCAATCTGCCGGCCTTTGGCCGGAAACTCTAAACGCTAAACCCTAAACCCTAAAAAGGCCGAATGGGTTCGGAGCCTGCCCTGAGCTAAGCCGAACGGGGCAACCTCAGAGGAATTCGAAACGGCATTGCTGGAATTGGATTGGACGAGGGGAATGGTTGAGATTAGAATGGACTGTATGGAAGCGTATCCATTGAAATTTAGGCCGATTTACAAGCAGCGGATTTGGGGGGGAAGGAAGCTGCAAGAGATCTTTGGCAAAGAACTCCCTGCCGGTGAAAGGATCGGCGAGAGCTGGGAGTTGGCCGATCTACCGGAGGACAAGTCCGTGATTGCAGGTGGCGAATTGGCCGGCCAGACTATTCGCGAAGCGATTGAGAAATATGCGAAAGAGATAGCCGGAGACGCGAATTTCCCGGCGCCGTTTCCGCTGCTGATCAAGATTCTGGACGCCGAGGACGTTCTGAGCGTGCAGGTTCATCCCGACCCGGAGACATGCCGGCGAACGGGCCAGGGCGAGCCCAAGACCGAGTGCTGGTATGTCATCTCGGCGGCGCCCGGCGCGGTTATCTACAAGGGGCTCAAAGACGGTGTCACGAAAGAGCAATTTGCACGGGCGATAGAAGACGGCACTGTAGCCGATCTGCTCGTCACGGTACCGGTAGGCGCCGGCGAGTGTCATTTTCTCCCCGCCGGGACCGCTCACGCGATCGGCCGGGGCTTACTGATAGCGGAGATTCAGACGCCTTCGGATACGACGTATCGCGTATTCGACTGGAACAGGCTCGACGACGCGGGAAACGCCAGAGAGCTGCACATCGAGCAGGCCTTGGAAAGCATTCAATTCGATCAGTCCCCCGATGACTTGCCGGTGGCGACGATTGGCCGACTGGTCGACTGCGAGTACTTCAAGATAGACAAGGGCCATCAGGGCAAAGACTGCGAGGTTCTCCTGTCATCCGGTAAGATGAAAACGCTTATCTTCCTGTCGGGCCTTGGGACAATCCTCGCGGCCGAGGCCGAGCCCGTGGAATTCGGCGCCGGCGATTGTGTCCTGGTGCCAGCCACCTTCGAAGGAGCGATGCGGTTTGCCGACGACACGCAGTACCTGACGGTAACGCTGTAAATGACTAGTGATTAATGATGAATGATCAAGAGACCCAGCCCTGTCGTCAGGAACCTTCGAGCCAGACCTCGCTGTCGTAGCGGAGCATGGTTAAGCCGTCTTTGAAGCCGTCCGGGCGGATGTTGGTTTTTCGGCCGGCCAGTTCCTGCAGTATCCACTTGGGGAAGTTGGCGCCGGCCTTGATCGACAGTGGCGCGCCGCCTCCGAAACGGGGATTTATCTCGATGAATTTCACTTTGTCGTCGTCTGTAAGAAAAAGCTGCAGAGTGATTACGCCCGGCCCGGCTCCGAGTTTCTCGACCAAAGCGGCGGCCTCATCCATTATGCGACCTTTCATGGCCACCTGGCCCTTGCTCATCTCTCCGGCCCGCACCTCGATGCGTCTTCTTGGCACAACGCAGCGGACTTTCATGTCAAAGTCGACGTAGGCGTCGCACGTGAATTCGGTGCCCTCGACAAACTCCTGGCAGATGACGTTCGGTATCCTCCTGGCGTAGAACAACAGCTCTTTGCGATTGGTTGCGACGGCATTTCCTCTGCCGGCAGAGCCGTCCCAGGGCTTGAGAAAACAGGGCCAGTTGATCTTTTTCTTCGAAAGTACCGAGCGAACGCTCATGGTGATCGTGGCGTCAAAGCCATTCTTGACCAGGAATCGGTACGTTTTCCTCTTGTCCTGGCAAATATCGATCACATCCGGACTTGAGACAAGCACACGGCAGCCGGCCGCCGCAAATCTTGGCTCGTTTCGCGCCAGGCTCTTGAGGTCCAGATCGACCGTGGGCACGAGCAGCTTCACGCTGTTGGCCTTGACAATCGACAGCAACTGGCTGATATAACCGCGGTGGGTAGTCGGCTTGACCAGAAAGCGTCCGTCACACAGTTGCAGGGCGGAGCTTAGCTCGGTGGTCTCAGTGCCGAGAAATGCGGCACCTATCTTCAATTGTGCCGCCGCTCTTCGAAAGCTCCGGAGCAGCGAGACGCGTCTGCCTATGCACGTGAAGAGAACATTGAAACCATCTGCGATTGTCGATCTTCGGTTTTCGATTTTTTCCCAGCCAGCCAGTTTCTTTTGGGCAGTTATTTTCAATAACAGCAGATTCTCAATTCAAAGGGCCAGATAGTCAACATATATAATGCTCCGGATTGAAAATTCCCGTTCTTGCGCGGGTAGGCGGCTTAACAATAGTAGTTTATGATCTTGCTCGCGGGAATTTACTACCCTTCAAGGGTATAATTATGTATCCTCAATTGTTTTGACATTTTTGCCGTTTAGCTGTAAACTCCCCTGCGCTCGTTTGACGAAAGGGTATTGTGTATGAGTCAGTGGGAGAAGAAAGTCGAAAACAAGGAAGTTGTCGTCGGGGTCATGGGACTCGGCTACGTGGGTCTGCCTCTGGCAAGAGAGTTTGCTGCGGCGGGCCTGAAGGTAGTCGGTTTCGACGTAGACGACAAGAAGGTCAGGATTCTGAATTCCGGCCGCAGTATCATCAAGCACGTCCCCCACTCCCAAGTCAAGAACATGATTAAAACGGGTCTGTTCAGCGCCACTACTAGCATGGCTCGCCTCAAAACGGTCGACGCTATATTGATTTGCGTGCCGACCCCACTGACCGAGAACCGCGAACCGGACATGCAGTTCGTTATCGGAAGCACAGAAACCATCGCAAAGTACCTCAAGCCGGGCCAGCTAGTCGTTCTCGAGAGCACAACGTACCCCGGCACCACGAACGAGCTCATGGCCCCTATTCTCGAAAGTTCGGGCCTCAAAGCCGGTAAGGATTTCCATCTGGCTTATTCGCCCGAGCGTGAGGATCCCGGCAACAAGGATTTTACCACGAAGACCATCCCGAAGGTTGTCGGCGGGCTGACAAGAACATGCTGTAAAATGGCCTGCCAACTTTACAACGCGGCCATAGTCCGGACGATCCCCGTATCGAGTCTCGAGGCCGCTGAGGCCGCAAAGATCCTCGAGAATATCTATCGCTGCGTGAATATCGCTATGGTCAACGAGCTGAAGGTGGTCTTTGACAAAATGGGCATCGATGTCTGGGAGGTCATCGGCGCCGCAAGCACAAAGCCGTTTGGCTTCAAGGCCTTTTATCCGGGGCCGGGACTCGGGGGCCACTGCATACCGATCGACCCGTTTTATTTGACGTGGAAGGCCCGGCAGTACGGTATGCCGACCCGGTTCATCGAACTGGCCGGTGAGATCAACACCGGCATGCCTCGCTATGTCGTCACGAAAACCATGGAGGCGCTGAATGAACACAGCAAGAGCCTCAAGGGTTCCAAGGTGCTCGTACTGGGCCTGGCCTACAAGAAAGACATCGACGATTTGCGAGAGTCCCCCTCGATTGAACTTATCGAGCTGTTGCGGGAAAAAGGCGCAAAGGTCGATTATAACGACCCGTTCATTGCGAAGACACACAGGCAGCGAAAACACGACCTGAAGATGGCCAGTAAGAAATTGTCGGCAAAAATGCTGGCCGGCTACGACGTGGTTTTGATCGCAACCGACCACAGTGACTATGATTACACTTGGATTGTTAAGAACGCTAAGCTCGTTATCGACGCCCGAAACGCAACGGCGGGGATTCGCGGAACAGGCAAGAAAGTCGTAAAGGCGTAATACTTCAAGAGGAGTGTCAGTGCAGGTCCCACTTTTGGATTTGAAGCTGCAGTATGCAGCCATAAGAGATGAGGTCGCCCAGGCGATAGACAGGGTCTGTGAGAGTCAGTTTTTTGCTCTCGGCCCGGCTGTCGCCGAGTTTGAAGAGAATGTCGCCGCGTATTGCAACAGTAAATTCGCAATCGGCGTCTCAAGCGGAACCGACGCCCTGCTTGTCAGCCTGATGGCCCTTGGAGTCAAGCCGGGTGACGAGGTCATCACAACTGCCTTCACATTTTTCGCAACTGCCGGTTCTATCGTGAGAGTCGGCGCAAAGCCGGTCTTCGTTGATGTCGATCCGGACTCATTCAACATTGACCCGGCTGCAATCGAAGAGAAGATAACCGAAAAGACAAAAGCGATTGTTCCGGTCCATCTGTATGGGCAGATAGCTGATATGAACGCTGTCAATGAGATTGCCCGACGGCACAATCTGGCCGTCATCGAGGACGCGGCCCAGGCAATAGGCGCCAGCCGCAACGGCACAACAGCGGGCAACTTCGGTGACTGTGGGTGCTTTTCGTTTTACCCTACAAAGAACCTCGGTTGTTTCGGTGATGGCGGTCTGGTAACCACCAACAGCGAAGATATCGCTGAGAAGATCAAGATACTCCGTAACCACGGCCAAGGTCCGGTGTACTTCTACAAGATCATTGGCGGCAACTTCCGCCTGGACGGCATTCAGGGTGCGGTTCTCGGCGTCAAACTCAAGTACCTCGATAGCTGGAACGACAAACGCAGGCAAAACGCTGCTCTTTATGACAGTCTCTTTGCCGATTCGCCGGTCGAGACACCCAAGATTGACACAGGCAACGTGAGCATCTATCATCAGTACACCGTGACCGTGCCCGAAAGAGATAAGCTGCAAAAATTTTTGGCCGAGAACCAGATCGGTTCGGCCGTGTTTTACCCCAAGCCCCTGCACCTGCAGGACTGCTTCGGCGAGCTGGACTACAAACAGGGTGACCTGCCGATCGCCGAGAGGCTTTGTAACGCGGTTCTGTCGCTGCCGGTCTACCCGGAACTGTCACCGGAGAAGATCGAGCATGTTGCTGGGATGGTTCTTGAGTATTACGGTATAAGTTAGGACGACAAATTTGCTTAAAGTAAGTGAAAATCCCCCGATGACGTGGCCCGCAGCCGAATCGATTACCGATTTTGCCGGCGAATGGTGGGTCGCCCACACTAAGAGCCGGAACGAAAAGGCCCTCGCCCAGGATTTGATCCGAAGAGGAGTAAGCTACTTTCTTCCGATGGGCTGGAAGGTTCGGCGCAAGAGCCGAAGAACGACACGATCACTGCTGCCTCTTTTCGCCGGATACCTGTTCTGTTGCGGCAAAGAGGGCGACCGCCTCGAACTTCTACGAACGGATCGCGTGGCAAATGTGATCGAGGTCACCGACCAGGAGAGGTTCATAAAGGAGCTGCTCCAAATTGAGCAGGCCCTCAGAGCCGGCGCGCCGCTGATGCCGCACAAGTATGTCAAGACGGGCCAGAAGTGCCGCGTCACTGCCGGACCATTACTTGGATTAGAAGGTGTCGTCGTCCGGACAAGAGGCGCTATGCGACTGGTGCTACAGGTGGACATGCTCGGCCAGGCGGCGAGCGTTGAGATAGACCTGGACATGATAGAGACTCTCGATTGAGCGAATTCGTCGCTCTAGGCGAAGTCAAGAACGGGAGCTGGTATACCCTTTGGGGTAGTAGATTCCCGCGAGCAGAACCGTAACGTGTTATTGCAAAGCCACTTACCCGCGCAAGAGCGGGAATTTTCGATCAGGAGCACTGTACAATGCGTATTTGTGTGGTTGGCGTTGGCTATGTCGGATTGGTCACTTCTGCGTGCCTGGCGGAAGCCGGCAGTAATGTCATATGTGTTGATAGTGACGGCCAGAAGATTGCCGGTTTGAAGAACGGCATAATCCCCATTTACGAACCGGGCCTGACTGAAATGGTCGGTCGCAACAAGAAGCTCGGCCGGCTTCACTTTACAACCGATTTGAAACATGGCCTGGACAATTGTCTTGGTGTCTTTCTCGCGGTCGGCACACCATCAGCCCCAGACGGCTCATCCGACATATCTGCAATACTTTCGGTCGCCGGAGATATAGGAGAGAACATCACTGACTATCGCGTCATTGTAACCAAGAGCACCGTCCCGGTCGGCACGCATAAGCGGGTCGCAGACATCATCAAAGAAAAGACCGACACGCCATTCGATTATGTCAGCAATCCGGAATTCCTGAAGGAGGGCGCGGCGGTAGAAGATTTCATGAGCCCCGACAGGATAATCATCGGGACAACCAATCCGGCAGTGCGAGAAATAATGAGACAATTGTACAGCCCGTTCATGCGCCAGCGAAGCCGCATACTGTTTATGGATCCGGCTTCTGCTGAGATGACAAAATACGCCGCCAACACAATGCTGGCTACAAGAATCTCATTCATGAATGAGATATCGGCACTGTGCGAGAAGCTCGGCGCCGATGTTGAACTGGTCAGGCAGGGTCTGGGCAGTGACTCGCGAATAGGCTCTGCTTTTCTGTTCCCCGGCGTGGGGTTCGGCGGTAGCTGTTTTCCAAAAGACATTCGGGCGCTGATTCACACAGGCTCCGAGCAGGGCGTCGAAATGACAATGGCCAAGTCCGTCCAACAGGTGAATACCGATCAGCAAGAGCGTTTCGCCGGGCGTGTGATCGACTATTTCGGTGGAAGGCATGATCAGGCCAAATTGGCCGTCTGGGGACTTGCGTTCAAGGCAAAGACCGATGACGTAAGAGAATCGCCTGCAATCTACTGCATTAGAAGATTCCTCGATTGTGGCATGAAGATAAGTGCCTATGACCCCGAAGCGGCGGCCGCTGCGATGGCGGCTCTGGACAGCAGAATAGAGATCTGCCAAAACGGATACGATGCACTCGACGGCGCAGATGCCCTCGTCATCCTCACCGATTGGCAGGAATTTAGAAATCCTGATTTCGATGCCATCGCGTCAAAACTCACTAGGCCCACAATCTTCGACGGAAGAAACCTCTACGACCCCGCTGTTGTCAAGAAAGCCCGAATCGAGTATCACAGTGTAGGAAGGGCCTGTGTCTGAGAACATCGTAAGCCTGTACGAGGGAAAAGTTTATGCACATCGCGATTAAGAGTTTAGGCATACTCATCGCTCTTATGGGAATTGCATATCTGCTCAGGCCGGAAATTATTAAACACCTGATGACCTTTTTCAAAAAAGGCAAGCGAATATATTTACCCGGATTGCTTAGATTCGCCCTGGCAGTCGTCTTTTTCCTGGGTGCCCGCGAATGCAGATATTTCTGGGTAGTATTTGCCTGCGGCATTATCTTCCTCACTGGAGGCCTTCTGATATTTATGCTCGGGCCCGAGAAAATTAGACGGCTGCTCGATTGGTATCAAGAGCAACCGATATTCATTTTCAGAGTTATCGCTCTGATCGTCCTGGCCTTCGGAGCCATAATTATTTATTCTGCGTGACAACAGGTTGGTTGACTGTCACTCTTTAACGCAACGGAAGGCACAGAAAGCATGAGAGTATTGGTAACCGGGGCTGCCGGCTTCATCGGCTCGCATCTGTGCGAGCGGCTTGTCGCCAACGGCTGCACCGTAGTCGGCGTCGACAACTTTGACGACTTTTACGATCCTCGGATCAAACGCCGGAATATCGCCGACTGCCTGGAAAACAACAATTTCCAGCTCTTCGAAGCCGACATCCGTGACAGTGCCGCTATGGACAAGGTGGTCGGCGAGGACGTTGAAACAATCGTGCACTTAGCCGCCAAAGCCGGAGTCCGCCCGTCAATCGCTCAACCTTTGCTTTACAACGATGTCAATATAAACGGGACGATGGTTTTGCTCGAATTAGCGAAAAAGCGCCAGATTGACAAATTCATTTTCGCATCGAGTTCGAGCGTGTACGGCAATAATGAGAAAGTACCGTTTTCCGAGGACGATAACGTGGACTTTCCCATCTCGCCTTACGCGGCGACGAAAAAGGCGGGCGAACTTATTTGTCACACGTATCACCACCTCTGCGGAATGTCCGTAACCTGTCTGCGTTTCTTCACCGTCTACGGCCCCCGGCAGAGGCCGGACCTTGCGATCCACAAATTCGCAAGACTCATCGAGTTGGGCGAGTCTATCCCCGTCTACGGTGACGGCTCGGCAATGCGTGATTTCACGTATATCGACGATATAATCGACGGTACCGTCTCGGCGATCGACAAATGCGGTGGCTTCAATATCTACAATCTCGGCGAATCGCGTCCGATTAAAGTCAACGATTTGATCGCGGAAATAGAAAACGCTCTCGGTAAGAAAGCAGTCAAAGGGTATCTGCCCCCTCAGCCGGGCGACGTCGAGCGGACCTATGCCGATGTAACAAGAGCAGGTAAAGATTTAGCCTACAATCCTAAGGCGGACATCCGGACCGGTCTGGCCAATTTCACCGAGTGGCTCAGACGGCAAGCCTGATTTGACGTAATCGCACAAGGATGAGTACAAAGCAAATGGCCCTCCAGATAGGAGATATCAGTCTATGTTGAAGCTCTTCTGTATAGCAGCGGGTGGGGCATTGGGTGCTGTTGCCCGCTATGGCCTTTCGCCCTGGGTGCAGAGTATCACCCCGGCCACCTTCCCATGGGGTACTCTCTGTGTCAACACGGTCGGTTCGCTGCTGATCGGCGTGTTCCTCGGGATCTCGGAACTGACGCCAGTATCGCTGGCTATCAGACTGTTATTTGCAGTCGGATTCCTCGGGGCATTCACCACATTCTCGACATACTCAATGGAAACACTCAACCTGTTCAGGGACAAAGAGACAATGCTCGGTCTTATGAATATTGGGCTGAACAACTCGCTTTCACTCGTGGTTGTTTTCGGGGCGTATTTTCTATCACGTTCGGTCGTGACTCTCATTAGATGACGTTCTGTGGGCAGACGAAAGGAGATACCATGAGAGCATCAGCAAAGCCGTCCGGACTAACAAGCCGGCGCCAGTTCATCCGGGCCGCAGGTATGGGTGCGGCCTCGCTTGTCCTTGATGGATTGGCGCCCGGCGCAAATCCACCAGCCGGTCGTGCATCGTCGGGCAAGCCTAACATCATTTTCATCATGGTCGATGACCTGGGTTACGGCCATCTCGGCTGTTACGGCCAGGAAAAGATTCGCACGCCGCACCTGGATCGGATGGCCGTCGAGGGGACGAAGTTTACACAGGTCTACGCCGGCCACTGCGTATGTGCGCCGTCGAGAAGCGTGCTCATGACGGGAAAACACACGGGCCACACTTCCGTGCGCGGCAACGGCGGCGGCTCGGCGTTGCTGCCTGAAGACATAACAGTCGCCGAAGTGCTCAAGAAAGCCGGTTACGCCACGGGCATTTTCGGCAAGTGGGGCCTTGGCGACCACGGCACGACGGGAGTACCTTACAAACAGGGCTTCGACGAATTCTACGGATACCTGCACCAGGTCCACGCGCATTTCTTCTACCCATGGTTCCTCTGGCGAAACGATCGCAGGCACGTGCTCGCCGAGAACAATGATAAGGAGAGGAAGGAGTATTCCCACGACCTGATCGCCGAGCAGGCACTGGACTTCATCCGTCGCAAAAGGGCCGAACCCTTCTTCCTGTACGTGCCGTTCACGATTCCGCACTTCGAGCTTCTGGTCCCGGACGATTCATTCGAGGAGTACAAGGGCAAATTTCCCGAACCGATTCCCTATGTTAGCAGCCAGAGACATTATGCCGATGCGGGCTATTGACAATCCCGGCATACATCGGGTGCGGGTCGGCCCGCCGGCATATCCATACGCGGAGTATGTTTGAGCATTTCCGTGGTCGGTCCGAAGGTGGCCAAAATAGCCTGGTAATCGCCGTCCGATGTGTCGGCGAAAACAGCCGTCTCGCACCTTTCGCTTCCTCCGGCGGATCTGGCGAGCGGGGCGAGCAGGAAATCATTAAGCTGAGGCTCTGTGACGCGAGTCCAAACACGGCGGGGGACTTTGCCGTTCTTATGACATTGGCTGCATCGGCGTTTCGCCACCTCGGCCAGCACCTTGTCCAGATTCTCAGGGTAGATCCTGCGACATCCAACATTCTGAGGGTAAGCAGTCTCGCTCGTGCCATAGTAGGGGACATTCAGGTCGATCCAGGCGAGAATGCGCCGCCGGCTTTTGTCGTCGAGTTGGATGCGCGGCTTGCCCTCATCGTCAGGATGGCCCGAGAGGACAACCTTCGCAAGCATACTCTGCGGCGATCCCCAGGCCATGGGAGTGACCTCAAGAATGTTCTGCTCGTGCCCGTTGTAGGTGGGAATCCTACTGATGTATGGGCTGCCCTTCTTGCCCTGATTATCTCGGGCCAGCACGTCATACGAAACATTGAAGAAATCTGTCTTGCCGCCTGTAAGGTCGATCGCTTTGGGATGATCTACCGGGTTGTGACATCCGGCACAATGTTCGTCCAGTATCGGCTGGACAATTCGCGAGTAGTCGAAGCCGGCAATTCCCCATTCGGGCTGCTCCAGATCTTTGGGCAGCATCGCCGCGCGAAGGCCGCGCTGGGCAGGGGGGCTCTGGCGTCGCGGCTCATGACAGCCGACACAACCTTGAGTCTCGCCCGGCATCAGATGCGTGAAGCTCCGCATTCTCTGCAAGGCTCTGCCGTTTTCGTCCAGAACCATGAAGTAGATGGCAGCGCGAGCCGGCACGCGGAAATAGGCTGAGCCATCCGGCTCGACGGCAACTTCCCCGAGGACCTTCTTGCCCGCATATGTTGCGCCGCATGAAATCACCGGGAATTGAAATCCAAACGCCCGCAGACTGGGATCGATCCGAACGGATTTAGACAATTCCTGAACGACTCGAATCCGCTTGATCTGTCCCCTTTTCACGTGGGGTTCCAGGCCCTTGTAAACGTCCTGCAAGTACACGTAGGCATCATCGGTTTCATCGCAATTAGGGTCCAACGCAGAGGCAATAGCAGGGGGTCGATGCCGAGGCCTGATCGGCTGGGCGCAGAAGTATTGCATGCCGTTGTCCGGACGCGGCAGCGCAGTCGATTGACAGTCTCCTGAGATGGTTCTCACAAGCACGGGGCCGCTGGCTGAGACCAGGAATCGCGATTGATCCAGCGGCAGCGGGCAGCTATATGGCTTGGGCTCGGGTGTGTTGCCGTTGCCTTCGCCGACGGCGGGAATGTGCACATCGGGCGTGATATTCTCAATGGACGCCTGAGCATTGAGTCCTCTGGATCGGTCAATTATCCCGATGGCGCCGCGAGTGGGCCCGTTGTGGCCTGTCATCGTGCAAATGATCTTGCTTGTACCGGGGATTTGCCTCGGCTCCATGAACGTGCCGGGTGATAGGACTCCATTGCCGAAGTACATCGACAGATTCGTTCCGTCAGGGTTGATCGTCCAGAGACTCTGGATTGGAATGGCGGGTTTGTCGACATATTCCCAGCGACTGTAAATGATCCGTCCGTCGCCAAGCGGATACGGCGTAAAATCATTGAGGTAATTGGACGATATCTTGCGGACATTTGTCCCGTCCGCGTTCATCCGATACACCACGCCAACCGGGGCGTGCCAGCAGTAGGCGAACTGCGGGCAGCGCGAGCTCAAGAAGGCGATCCCGCCGTCAGGGAGCCAGCAGGCGTTGTAGTCGTGCCAGAAGCCGTCGGTAATCCGTTTCAATCCGGTCCCGTCTGTGCGTACGGTCCAGAGATGGTATCCTTCATCCTCTCGCCTTCTCCAGCTAAACAGGACTGTCTTGCCGTCGTAAGAGAGATCGCAATCCAGAATCTGTCCGGCCGGAGAGCTAGCCAACTCGAGCGGATCGGCTTGCAGGTTATGGACGTCAAAGACATAAAGACCGCCCCCCGGTTTGAATCCCTCGTAGTGATACGTATAGACGTGAGAAGCCGTGATCTCACGGCGTCTGATGGCTACGAGTTTGTTTACATCGAACAGAAGGACCTTTCGCTGGAGATCAGACAGCTCCTTGTCGGCGCCATTGGATCGCTGCAATCTTTCAAGAGCCGAGATGTGTTCTCCGTATTGCCGATAGGACGCTCCGTAGACGTGCCTTTGTTGGCGGATCAGTTGGCCCAGCTTCTCACAGTCTACCTGATCGATTCGGCGCAAGCCGCCTTGGGGCACATGTGCTCGAGTTTCCAACTCTCTAAAGGCCTTTGCGGTGAGTCTGGCCGGATAGATTTCAATCTCCGAGGCCCCGGGATTCGAACCGCCGTAGGAGCTGGTGAATCGGATGAGGAGTTTGCCGGTGAGCATTGGCCTGGGCAATGTAATTCGTTGTGGACCGTGCACCATCTTGAGCTCACCGGTCAGGATGGGCCTGCTCGAATCGGACAAAAGGATCTCGTATCCCTTCCAGCATTCTCTCATTTGGAAGGCTGTGCGACCGTAGTATACAATCTCCTCAACCCGGACAAAGTTTGCCCATCCAAAGAGCGTCTGCGAGTGGTTGCGATGTGTCGAGCCATTTACGCACCATGCGCGGCCCACATCCGCCTGACCGCCTGCGACGGGGATCTTCCCGTCGGCCACATTCCTTGCCTGATAATCCCGACTGTACTCGGAGTCCGTGGTGATTCTCGCTTTGAGGGCAAGATTCTCCGGGAGGGTATTTGTCTGCGCTTGCGCAGCCTGCAATTGGTGACTGCCGAGCAGCAAGCCTGACATGCACATCCAGACGCGGAGGAAGTTCATTTGGCAGCTCATTTGATTTGATCCTTCGAACAAATTATGGAAGATGCAAGCTGTTCTCCTACGAAACCGAGTCAATTTCGATCTGCTAACCATTATACCCGCCGAGCAGCTACGTGGAAAGCAACAAACTTGCCAAAAGAGCGCGACGAAACATAAAAGCCGTTTAGAATAGTCCTTGACATTTCAATCTCATGAGCAGATATTTGACCGAAACAACAACACGTTTGTAAGGAGATAAGATCATGGCCGGGTACACTGGAACATTCCTGAGGATCAATCTTAGTACGGGTCAAATCGACAAAGAGAAGCTGGATTTGGAGCTGGCCGCCAAGTTCATTGGGGGCCGAGGCCTGGCCTCGTATTTTCTCACGCAGGAAGTGGACCCCGAGACCGAGCCGTTGGACCCGGCAAACAAACTTATTGTCGCGACCGGTCCGCTCAGCGGCTCGCGCGCGCCCACCGGGGGGCGATACATGGTAGTTACCAAGTCGCCTCTGAGCGGCACGATCGCCAGTTCTAACTCGGGCGGATTCTGGGGCGCCGAGTTAAAACGCGCCGGCTACGATCTGATTATCGTCGAAGGCAAATCGGACAAGCCCTGCTACATCCAAATCAATGATGAGGCGGTCGAGATCAAGGATGCTCAGAAATACTGGGGTAAACTTGTCTCGGAAACGACCGATTTGCTGCTGGAAGAAACCGCCGATCCGAAGGCACGAGTTTTGACTATTGGTCCGGCAGGTGAGAAGCTGTCGCTGTTGGCCTGTATCATTAACGACATGTACCGTGCCGCCGGCAGGTCAGGAGTCGGAGCCGTGATGGGCAGCAAGAACCTCAAGGCGATTGTGGTTCGAGGCACCGGCAAGTTGAAGCCTGCAAGAGACGATGAGAGCAAGAGCGTCGTGAAGAACGTTCTGAAAAAGATCCGGGAGAATGATGTTACCAGCAAGGGCTTGCCCACGTATGGAACATCAGTGCTTGTGAACGTGATCAACGAGAGCGGAATCTATCCGACCAACAATTTCCAGGAATCGTATTTTCCAACCGCCGACAAGACCTCGGGCGAGACTTTGGCCGAAAAGTATCTGGTCAGGAATGTTGCATGTTTCGCCTGCCCGATAGCATGTGGAAGATATTCCAAGGTCGGTGACATCGAGGGCGAGGGGCCTGAGTACGAGACTATTTGGGCGTACGGCGCGAGCTGTGGCGTCGACGATCTGGAGGCGATAATCAAGGCAAATAAATGGTGCAACGAGTACGGTCTTGACACAATCTCCGCCGGCGCGACGATAGCCTGCGCCATGGAGCTGTGCCAGAAGGGCCTCGTTGACCCTGATGAAGTCGACGGCCCGGCGCTGGAGTTCGGCTCGGGTGAGGCGATCGTCGAATGGACTCGCAAGATGGGAGAGGGCGAGGGATTCGGTGCAAAGCTCGCGCTGGGGTCCGCTCGACTTGCCGAGCAGTACGGTGAGCCGGAACTGTCGATGTCGGTCAAGAAGCTGGAGATTCCGGCGTATGATCCGCGAGGCGTTCAGGGACACGGCCTGCAATACGCCACATCCAACCGCGGCGGATGCCACGTCAGGGGTTACATGACTGCTCCAGAGATCGTAGGCCTGCCGGAAAAGCTTGATCCCCTTTCGATCGAAGGCAAGGCAGTCTGGGTCAAGGCGTTCCAGGACTTGACGGCCGTGATTGACTCGCTCGGGCTCTGCCTCTTTACGTCATTTGCCCTCGGAGCGGACGATTATAAAGACCTGTTCAATGCAATCGCCGGTAAGGACATGACCACGGAACAGTTGTGGCAGGCCGGGGACAGAATATGGAATCTGGAGCGGATGTTTAACCTGAAGGCGGGCGTCGGTCCCGATCAGGACAGGCTGCCCAAGCGTCTCGTATCCGAACCCATACCGAGTGGCCCCTGCAAGGGACATGTGCACCGTTTGCCTGAGCTGTTGCCGGAGTATTACAAAGAACGCGGCTGGGACCAGAAGGGTCTGCCGACGGAGGAAAAGCTTGTCCAGCTTGAGATTGTGTGAGGGACTCCGAATATGGTGGTAGAAGTAAGACTCTTTGCGTCTTTCAGAGAAGGCCGCTTCAAAGAAAAGGAATTGGAACTGCCTGAAGAAAGCTCGTTGGGCGATCTGTTAGCTCAGCTTGAGATTGCCCAAAGGGACGCCAAGATCACTATTGTAAATGGTTCGGCGGTTTCTGTCGAACACAGGCTAAGCGATCATGATATAATCGCGATATTCCCCCCGATAGCCGGGGGCTAAATCACCCCTGGCATCGCTGCGCTCGATTCGGCGAGCCATGTCTCGAGCTTGCGTTTCAGATCGGAGGCCTTGCGGGGCATCTTCGCAGACAGGTCGTTCTTCTCGCTGAGGTCATCGGCGAGATTGTACAATTCTACCGATTCGTCGTCGTACCACTTGATGAGCTTGTAGTGGCCTTCGCGGATCGCTCCGCCCAGACGGTTGGAGCGGTGCCAGGCATAATTCGGGTAGTGGAAGAAGATCGCCTTGCGCTTGAGAGCGCCTGTTTGCTTGAGCGTCGGTACGATGCTCAAGCCGTCGAGTTTCTTGGTCCCCTGCGGCATCAGCCCTGCGACCTCCAGCAGTGTCGGATAGAAGTCGGTGCTGATGACCGGCGTGCGACAGGTAGTGCCGCCTGCGGCCGCGCCGCGCCAGCGCACTATCAGCGGTACGCGGATTCCGCCCTCGTAAAGATAGCCCTTGCTGGCGCGCAGAGGCCGGCAGTCACTTACCCCGCCGAAACCGCCGTTGTCGGATGTGAATATCACAAGAGTCTCGCCCGAGAGTTGCAACTCGTCCAGTGTTGTTATGACGCGTCCTACCGCGGTGTCCATCGCTTCGATCATCGCGGCGTATCTGGCGTCTTTGATGCCAGGGCCGACGCGGCTCTCGTATTTTTCCACCAGTTTTTGCGGGGCCTGCATGGGCCAATGCACAGTGTAATTCCAAAGCGCAACAAAGAAAGCTCTGTCGCGGTTGGCCCTGATGAAATCTATTGCCTCGTCGGCAAGACGGTCGGGCAGATACTCACCCTCGCGACGTGGCGTTATATTGGGAATACGGTACGGCTCGAAGTAACTTGGCGGGCCGCCGAAGCCACAGCCGCCGACGTTCAAATCGAATCCCTGATACTCGGGCCGGAGCTTGGGTTCTGCAAGATCCCCGTTCCTGGCTGTGCCGCGACCGGACAGGTGCCACTTTCCCAGAAAAGCGGTGGCATAATTAGCTTCTTTTAACCGCTCGGCAAGAGTCACATGTTCGAGAGGCAGATGTTCGAGCGTTTCTGCCGAGCGCAGCTTCGCATTGTTCGGCTGGAACTGCTCGCGGTCGGGCAGATGATTGGTGATTCTCAGCCGCGCCGGAGATTGGCCTGTCATTATTGCCGCCCGAGTGGGCGAGCACACCGGAGCCGCTGCGTAGGCGTCGGTAAACCGCATCCCCTGCGATGCGAGTTTGTCGATATTCGGCGTATCGAGGCGTTTGTTGCCCTGGCAGTTAAGGTCCATCCAGGCCAGATCGTCAATCATTATCAGGACAATGTTTGTTTGCTTCTTGGAGGCTGAAGCTGCGCTGACCAGCCGCCGGCCAGGCAGCGTCGCGGATGCCGCACCGATGGCGGCAAGCTTGAAGAATTCGCGTCTATTCATAGTCACTTCCCCAGCTCGATACCTCGCAGGACTAACCGATCGAACCGGTATGGCGATTCGCCGGCGGCCCATGCCATGCCGCGGAGTGCCAGGATGCGGAAATAAGGATCGTCGAATGTCCAGGTGTAGTGCCCAAGTATGCAGTTGAAGATGCGTCCTTTGCCGTGCTCACAGATGTAGAACATCGGTTCGCCCTTAGTTTCTTTCGAGTCCTTGCTCACCGTCTCGTCTGATGTCACCAGTACCGTGACTTTGTCGAGGTCTCCGGTCAAAGGCCAGTAGGGCTCATCCAGCACAGTTATCGTCCGTGGCAAGCCGACGCAGATCGGATGGTCGGGCGCTGTAATCTTCAGGTCCATGCGGCCGTGACGCCAGCGCGTACGGTCATTGTCCCACGCCAGGCCTATGACCTGGGCCAGTTGACTGTCGAGATCGCGTTCTTTGGGAGCGATTACAGCCGGATGCATGATGACAAGGCCGCCTCCGCGAGCCAGGTATTGCTTCATCTGCGCGATCTTCTCTCGGTCCCACTGGACGTAGCAGAACGCGGCAATCAGATTGGCCTTTTCGAATTGCTCAGTGCTTGGCCAGCCATAGGCTGTTGAGACCTGTACTTTCGGTGCGCCGGCAAGGGCCTTCTTCTGCCCTCTTGGTGCCGGACCGTAGAGATTGACCTGCTTTTCCTGTCCGGCCTTCTTGCCGCCAAGCAGAACCGCCCACCTCTTCTGCCACAGAGGATAATCGTGCTCATTGGGACCGTGGTCCTTCTTGAACGCAACGAGAACTACGTTTAGCTCGCGCGACTTTCCCCTCGCGGGCGGCTTCGGTGCCTTGGCAAGGACGGCCTCGACCTCGCTGCGGCTGCGCGGCTTCGGCGCTTCGACCGCCCATGAGTCCGATGTGAGCTGTGAGCCAATAGTCGCCAGGAACAATACGCAGATAAGTGCTCTAGTCTTCATGACTTCTCCCTTTCAATTTGCGGTATCTACGGCAAGCGGCACCGGCTATGGGAACATGTCATTCCACGCCGGAGTTGGGGTCCGGCCGACCGCGGTCTCTTGGGCCGAATTCCTTACGGTCCGGTCTTCCAGGGCCGTATCTACCTCCCGGGCCGGGCCTGCCTCCCGGACCAGGTCCACCAGGGCCTGGCCTGTCCCCAGGACCGGACCTGCCGGGACCGAATCCGCCCTGACCGCGTCTCCTTCTCCTGCGGGACTTGAAATCGCCCTCCCATTGTTCGAACTGCTCGGGCGTGAGAATGCCCTTCATTGCCGAGCTGAGTTCCTTGAACTCAGCATCCATCTTCTCCCTCATTCCCTCGGAAAACGTTTCCATCCTCTCCCTGCTGGCTCCAAGAGCTGCCTCAGCTTTCTTAGTTTGTTCCTCCGTCAAATCATATCTGGTCCGCATATCCCAGACGATATCCCCCAACGGAGGCCGGCGATTAGGCACGATATTGTCTTTGAAATGCAGCAACGCTGCGCCTGATCCTATGACGATGCCGCAGGCCAGGATAACCGTTGCCGCCACTACCTGCAGGTACATCTGCCTGCGGCTGCGCGAGAGCCGTTTCTTTCCCGCGAGAGGAACCGAGGCCTGACTCTCGTCTACCATATCGCCACCTCCTGCAGGGGAGCGAAGAATTGCATCAGAGGGCTGGTAACAGACCGCAGGGCGCCCACGGAGAAGTACCCCACTACCGAAGCGGCCACCGCCGATATGCTCGCAAAAAGCTCAAACGCGACAAGGCCAAATGATTCTGCCTCTTCGGACCTGATCTGCTGCAAGACCTTTGCGGAGACGTCAAATGCGGGTGCCTTCTCCCGTTCAGCCTGCTGTGCCAGTTTTTCAATAGCTCTTAGTGTATCCATCCCAATTTCTCCAAAAGGTTTTCCCTTTCAGCGATTGTCTTCAATTTTCTTCGCGCCCTGAAAGCACGCATCTTGACAACAGCCCGGCTCCATCCCATCCTCTCGGCGATCTCCCTTGTGCTGCACTGCTCGAAATACATGAGCGTTAAGACCAAACGATCGGGCCGCGCTAACCGGGCGAGCAATGAGTGCAAAACTTCGGCCGCCACTGACGGATCCACCGTATCGGCATCTTCGGTTTCGATAGCATCAAAATCGGCCAGCGGCACGGTGGATTTCGCCCTGGCCTGTTCCTTCCAGAACCTGTACCCCACCCGTGAGCCGATTCTTCGCAGCCAATGAAGAAAAGGCGCTTCGCCACGGAAACTGCTCAAACTTAAATAAGCCTCTACAAACACTTCCTGAACCAGCTCCTCACACACACCAGGGTCTCTGCTGAAACGCCACATAAGTTTTGTAATCTGCGATTCATATCGTCGGACCAGTTTTGCATACGAATCCTTATCGCCGCTCAGGCAAGCCGCAATGTCCTTCCGATCGGTACTTTCCACTATGCTCTCTACCGCCTTTTTGTCCACGCGTCAGATCATAGGCAAGCCAGAGTACTAAAGAGGACCCTGGCCTGTGGTCATCACTTGACCATAATACCGCCCTCGGAAGTATAGCAGCAAAAGCAATAAGTTCAACCAGAACATGGCTTAAAGACTTCCGACTATACATTCACATGTCCAATCCATTATAGCAGATCGTCTCACCTTCTTAGTGGCCAAAAATGAGCATCGGTAACAGAAAAAAAGGTCTTTTTTTCAAGCCCAAGCACCAAGCATCCCTCCGGCTCTGACAGATGGCTCCATGGAGAACATAGTCTTGGGAAGAAAGTGAAAAAAAATGTGTTTTCGCTGTTACCGTTCCAAGAACCGGGCCACTATCCAGGTAGATCAGTTTGTTGCACAGATGAGTGTTTGGAGCGTTGAATACATCTTGAATACTCCAGATCGAACGGAATTGAGCAGGATGGCAGGAAACGAGGATTCGCAAAGGAGCGGAAATGGCAGATCAAATGCTTGCCAATAAAGAAGAAGCAGGTGCCCTGGCCACACATAGGATCCCGGGTGCGCCAAAAGAGCTTGCCAAACGCGTGAAGAATGCGATTTCGACGAACATTGGCCTGTATGAGATTCGCATGAATCTCTTTCTCTGGGGATTGTTCAGGACGGGCAGGCAGAAAGAGAATTAGTCCAATGGAGAATTTGGAAAGACCAGAGCGGCTGAACAATTTGGTCTGTTAACACTTTTACATTTTTTTTCATCGAAAGGAGATAGCAAATGTTGGGAAGAAAGGCAATTTTGGGAATCGTAGTGGTTGCCCTAATTGGACTGTTGCTGGCAAGCCAGACCTTGTCGCAGCCGGGACAACGCAGCGCTGGTCAGCAGGGGCAACGAGGACAGAGGGGCGGCATGCGGGGCGGGCCCGGCGGGGGACAGTTCGATCCTGAGCGGATGCGCCAGATGATGGATCAGCGCATGCGGGAGCAACTCGGCGCCACCGAGGCGGAGTGGAAGGTCCTCGGACCTCGAGTCAATAAGGTCATGGAACTGAGCCGGCAGAGCCGAGGCGGCGGACGCGGTGGAATGATGTTCGGCGGACGCGGCGGAATGATGGGCGGACGAGGCGGCGGCCCGGGTGGCCCCGGCGGCAACAGGCCCGGCGCACCGGCCAGAGAACTGACTGCTGTAGAAAAAGCTCAAGAACAACTGCGCACCGTGCTCGATAACACTGTTTCCACGCCGGATCAGATCAAAACGGCTCTCACGACTCTGCGCACGGCAAGAGAAAAAGCCAAACAGCAGCTCGCCGCAGCGCAGCAGGCCCTGCGGGAGATCATCACAATCCGCCAGGAAGCCGTATTGGTAATGATGGGAACCCTGGACTAAAGGCACGGCTACTGCCATGAATGTACTTGTAGACAGAATGGTCCGGGAGGGATTGATTGACGAATCCGCGGCCCGGGAATTGAGCGGGTTGCTCGCCTCAGGCGAGCGCCCGGCTCGGGCATTTGCGGCCTGCGGTCTGGCCGAGGAACCGCTGCTTCAATTCTGGACGCGCCAGTTCGGTTACCCTTACGTGGAACTCGAGCAGTGCTCGTTCTCCAAGCGGTTCCTCGCCCAGTTCCCGGCCCGCGTCCTTCTGGATAAGCACGTTATTGTCGTCGAAGGAACCAACGGTGAGGTGCTGGTCGTCACGAGCAATCCGTTCGATACCTCGGCGATCGACCAGTTGCGCCTGGCCACAGGGCTCGACCTTCAGATGGCCCTGGCGCCACTTGCCGAG
Organism: uncultured Pirellulales bacterium; assembly: GCA_964562575.1. GTDB lineage: Bacteria > Planctomycetota > Phycisphaerae > Sedimentisphaerales > Anaerobacaceae > SG8-4. The sequence goes on along the minus strand of CAZLTY010000050.1, from coordinate 1,094 downwards.
ATCGACCGATGCATCAAGCGGTATCTGGGTGTCGGAGCCGATACGGTACAGTCGATGATCTCGGAGGCCGGAGAGAACGGCCTTCGGGTAATCGACACGGACGCCGAGGAAGACATGGACCTGACCGACGCCGCCGAAGGTGCGTCGATCGTCCGCTTCGTCAATCAGATCATCACCGAAGCCATCGAGCTGCGGGCGACCGACGTGCACATCGAGCCCTTCGAGAACACGCTGCGCGTTCGATATCGAATCGACGGCGTGCTGCAGGAAGCATCGGTCGCGACCGAGGTCAAGCAGTTCCAGCCGGCAATAGTCTCGCGTTTGAAGATATTGAGCAAGCTGGACATCGCCGAGAAGCGCGTCCCTCAGGACGGTCGCATCAAGATCCTCATCGCCGACCACGAGATTGACGTGCGCGTCTCGGTAATCCCGATGCTCTACGGCGAAGCCGTCGTCCTGCGATTGCTCGACCGCTCGTCCGTGCTGCTCGGTCTGGACAAGCTCGGCATGTCCAGTCACGATCTGGAAACCACTGAGATGATCCTAGAACGGCCGCATGGAATCATCCTGGTAACCGGACCCACTGGAAGCGGCAAGACGACCTCGCTGTATGCAGGCTTGTCATGTATCAATGACATTCACAGAAAGATCATCACCATCGAGGACCCCATCGAGTATCAGCTCCACGGCATCAACCAGATACAGGTTTCACGCAAAGCCGGGTTGACCTTTGCGAAAGGACTGAGGTCGATCCTGAGGCACGACCCGGACGTGATTCTGGTCGGAGAGATTCGCGACATGGAGACGGCTGAGATTGCTATTCAAGCATCTCTGACCGGTCACCTCGTATTCTCCACGTTGCATACGAACGATGCCCCGACGGCGCTCACGCGTCTTGTGGATATGGGGGTCGAGCCGTATCTCGTCGCCTCATCCCTCGAAGCAGTAGTCGCCCAGCGGCTGGTGCGTGTCATCTGCAGTGAGTGCAAAGAGGAACTTTCAGCGAGTGAGACCGAGCCGTTAAGGCGTCGATACGGCGATAAGCTGCCGGAAAAGCTCTACAAGGGACGGGGCTGCCGACGCTGCCAGAATAC
>CAZLTY010000049.1:0-22798 GCA_964562575.1 uncultured Pirellulales bacterium | reverse complement strand
GGGGCGAGGTCCATCCCCTGGCAGTCGCAAGGGACCGACACGCCCGTCGCCTGCCAGGTCGACGGCGATCTGGGCCCGCAAACGCCAGATCTTGCCCGCTACAGGTTTATCAGCTACCGCCGCACTTCGCGCCCGAAACCTCTCGAGCAGCGCGATCAGAACATCCGGTGTGATCTGCTGCTTCGAGTCGCTCAGCGCCCGATCCGGATCGATGTGAGTTTCGATCATGAGCCCACTGATACCCAAATCCAGCGCGGTCTGAGAGATCGGCTCGATGAACTGGCGGCTGCCACCTATATGGCTCGGATCACAAATCAGAGGCAGGTTCGGAATCAGCCTTTTCAGCTCGATCGGAATCTGCCAGTCCGGACGGTTGCGATACTCCTTCTCCATGTAAGTCGAGAAGCCCCTGTGAATCACAGCGAGCTTTCTTATGCCCGAATCATAGAGCCTTTCGATAGCCCCGAGCCACAGGCCAAGTTCGGCATTGATGGGATTCTTCACGAGCACGGGAATATCGGCCCCCTTGAGGGCGTCGGCTATCCCCTGAACCAGAAACGGGTTTACCGTCGTTCGCGCCCCGATCCAGAGAATGTCCACGTCGTTTTCGAGACAAAGCTCGACATGCCGGGCGCTCGCCACCTCGGTTGTGGTCAGCAGAGAGGTCTCGGCCTTAACCGTCTTGAGCCATTCGAAACCGGCCTTGCCGACGCCTTCGAACGTGTTGGGTCGAGTTCGAGGCTTCCAAAGGCCGGCACGAAAAACCTTTACGTGAGCAGAGGTCGCCAGCTCACGGGCCGTCGAGATGACCTGCTCTTCGCTCTCTGCACTGCAGGGGCCCGCAATCACCCAGGGGATTTTGTCGAATTTCAACCAGGTTGAAATATCCGCCATGTCCTGGTTCAGCTTTTTCAGGTTCTCAGGCATCGATTTTCATAACCTCGGTACTCAATTGACTTTCGCTATTTCAAAACACTGCGTCGCCGGCGGCAGTCACAGAACGATGATCATAACCGGCATCGCCCTGCAATTCAATGCCGGCTTGCAAGCACCGACAACGCACTAATCACGTCGACCGATGCAACTGTCTAAAACACTAAAGACGCCCGCGAACTCTGAGGGGAAAATCGGAGGCCGCTGTCCGCGGTATGTGCTGGTATGTCCTGCACATATTATGTTATCATTTACGGCAATCGCCGAGTCCGGCGATTGCGTGTTTTTGTCTCAAGATCAACAAAAATCGATTACTCAACTTCAGACAGGGGAACAAGATGAGAACTATTGCCGGATCATGGATAGTTGTTGGGGCCCTGTGCGCGGGGCTTGCCGTCAGCAACTCGGCACGCGGCACAGGATCCGAGACGATCACATTTGAATCGCTTCTCGAGGAGATGGTCGATCGCGATCGCCTGAGCCGGCTGCCGAGCCCGGCATATTCGTGCAGGCAGTTCAGCAGCTATGACCGTAACTCGACCGAACCGGGTTCGCCCACCTGGTGGGCGAATGCGGATCGAAGCCACTTCCTTCGAATCGAGGACAACAAGGGCAGAAAAGAACACGTGCTGATGGACACCGACGGGCCGGGGGCAGTCGTTCGTTTCTGGGCCACCTGGCACGGCCCCGGCGGCGGCGAGTTCAGCAACGGCACGCTCCGCGTTTATATTGACAGGAGCCCCGAGCCGGTCATCGAGGGCCCCATGGCCGATCTGATCAGCGGCGGCAGGTTAGTCGGCGAGCCCCTGTCGCGGGGCGTCTCGCCCGAGACGGCCTTTAGACATCGAGGTCACAATCTCTATCTGCCCATCCCCTATGCAAAACACTGCAAGGTCACCTATGAGACCAAAAGCTTCATTGACAAGGGCGCGCAAAAAGGCGAGGCACTGTATTATCAGATCAACTATCGCACCTATGATCGGCAAGCCAAGGTTGAGTCTTTCACCAGCAAAAGCGTCGAGCAGGCCCGCTCGACACTTAACCGAGTACAACGGATGCTCGGTGCAAATGAACGAACGGGGCTCGACGGGACCAGAGCCGACATCCTTGAAGGCAATATCGCCCCTGCCGGAGAAAGATCGGTCACCATTAATGGACAAAGGGCAATTCGCTGCCTTGAGCTGCGATTGCAGGCCGACGACCTTGCCCAGGCGCTGCGGTCGACCGTGATCGAAATCGAATTCGACGGCAGCACACGAGTCTGGTGCCCAATCGGCGACTTCTTCGGCACCGGATACCATATACATCCCCATTCGACCTGGTATACAAACGTATCGGCCGACAATACTCTCCGCTGCTATTGGATCATGCCATTCCAGAGGCAGGCGAAGATTTGCATCTTAAACCTTGGCTCTCAACCGGTAAAACTCGCCCGGGGCCGGATACTCAGCAGCCCCTGGGACTGGGACGATCGCTCGTGCTATTTCCATGCCGCCTGGAAGCAGTGGGCCGGCATTGAGACGCAGTCGAATGAAAAGGCCAGGGACCTCGGTGCTTTCGATCTGAATTGGATCACAGTCGAAGGCCGGGGTCTCTACGTCGGTGACGTCCTGACGCTGTTCAACACCGCAAATACCTGGTGGGGTGAGGGTGACGAAAAGATCTACGTCGACGGCGAATCCTTCCCCTCCCATATCGGCACCGGCACCGAAGACTACTACGGCTACGCCTGGTGCAAACCCAACTTCTTCGAATCGGCGTTTCACGCCCAGCCAAGCGGTGACGGCAATTTGAAACCGGGCTTTACGGTCAACGCGCGGTACCGCTGTCTCGATGCCATCCCTTTTGACAAATCCATCCGCTTCGACATGGAGCTGTGGCACTGGGCCAGGACGGTTATGGACTATGCCCCGGCCACATTCTGGTACGCCACCGGCGGCGCAACATGGGACGTAAAAGCCGATCCGAAAGAGGTGAAGCGCCCGATCCCGCGATCAGTCAAAGACATCATCAAGCCGCGATTTGTGAAAGGCGCCATCGAAGGTGAAGAACTGGCGATCGTGCGGCTCTCCGGGGGAGTCACGGAAATCCAGAACATCCCCAGATTCCGCTGGAGCAACAACCGGCAACTGTGGTGGAGAAATGCCGAAGAGCAGGACGAACTGGTCGTTGAATTCGCCGTCGAAGAGGCGGGAGACTACGACGTGACACTGGGCATCACAAAGGCTGTCGATTACGGCATTGTGCGAATCGACGTAAATTCGCAGACGATGGCGGACTCACTGGACCTCTACAACCGGACGGTCATTGCCACTGAGGTCAAACTGGGCGTCTGCAGGCTTGGCCAGGGCAAGAACCGGCTGAAAGTGACCATCCTCGGCGCCAATCCTTCAGCGGTGAAAAGTCACATGTTCGGGCTCGACTATATTCTTGCACACAAACGTTGAGAGTAGACTTCGCAGTATACTACGGACAGCCGCCGGTTTCTGTCACCAGAGCCCGGCGGCTGCGCCTTAATGTGCCGGAATGTACCTACACTCTTCTGGGATCAGGCACCTGGAATCCGGGGCGATTGGCATCCTTCAACAGCTCGTTGGCTTGGGTGGCAAACGCTCCCGTGTGACGCTCAGTCTCAGGGTTGAAGGTCAGCCACGGTCCGACGATGTAATTGGTGCCGTCCTCCGGAAGGCCGACCCCTTTGCTCATGACGTCATGGAGTCTCATGAAATGCTCAAAGGCATCCTTGTTGTCGCCGAAACGACCCGCCTTGGCGTTGAAAGGCACGCTCTCGCCCAGACGATACGAGTTGTTCATCAGGTGGCCCAGAACACAGCCACGGTGTGCGTCCAGAACGTTGCCGTTGGCCATGCTCGGATCGCCGGCCCGACAGGCGGCGATGAAGCTGCCCCAGTTGCCTCCGGGCGTGACTTTGCCGCTCGGAATATCGAACTTCTCTCCCTTGTCACTGCCCTTGGGGTAGTATAATCCCCTGATGATCTTGCCGCCATCTTCGAAGTAGTACTCGTTTTCGACCTGGCGCTGATAGCCCTCGTAGTTGACGTTGCGAACATTGAAGAAGACCTGCTGTCCGTTGGGGTACTCTGCAATGCCGAACATGGTGTTCGGTGTCTCGCCCTGATCCTTCCACAGGAAGCGCCCACCGATCGCCATGGCACGGACCGGATGTGTCAGGCCCTTGTCCAACGCCCAGTAGGCCATATCGAGCTGGTGGGTGCCCTGGTTGTTCATGTCGCCGTTGCCGGTCTCCCAGAACCAGTGCCAGTCGTAATGAACGTAGTTGGCGTGGAATTGATCGATGACCGCCGGGCCACGCCAGAGATTCCAGTCCAGGTGGGCCGGGGGAGCGGAAGGAATCTCGAATCCGATGCCGCTGCGCGGTTTGCAGCAGTAGCCATACGAGATCTTCATCTTGCCGAACTTGCGCGAGCGTACGAGGTCGTGCAAACCGGCGTTGCGGGCGCTGCTGCGACTCTGTGTTCCGTGTTGAATGACCACGCCGTATCTCTTCTGGGCCTCGACGCAGACACGGCCCTCGGCAATATCATGGCTCATTGGCTTTTCCACGTAGACATGTTTGCCGGCCTGGGCCGCCCAGATAGTCATGAGCGAATGCCAGTGATTCGGTGTGGCGACGGAGATTGCATCCAGATTCTTATCATCGAGTGCTTCCCGAACGTCCGCTACTCCCCGACAGGCAAACTTGCCTTCGACCTTTCCTTCAAGATACTTTAGCTTCTGTGCCAGTACCCGCTTATCGGGGTCAATCAGGTAGGCGATTTCCACATTGTCCTGGTCCAGCCAGCCCTTGATGTGACTGCCGCCCCGACCGTTTACGCCCGCTACGGCAATACGCAAACGGTTATTGGCGCCTGATACCTGGGCGGTGGATTTGGTGCCGCATACGGCAAATGCAGTTCCGGCTACTAATGAGTTTTTTAGAAATTTGCGTCTGGTAGTTTTTAACATCTCAGGGACTCCTATTTAGGTTAACAACTGAATGGCTGGTTACTGTGCGCAACGCAGGCCCAGGAACACGGCTGAACCGGGACTTTCCATATACACTTCACTAAGACCACTCCTACGAGCATCACGTCTCAAGTCTCGGACCTCATGATACTGTATTTGATCTCAGTTTCAACAATATTCCAGCAAGTTAAACACTCCGTGCTCTCGGTGGACCTTGTCATTTTGATGTTGACAATGGATTTCCTGGGCCTGGTCTGAAGAATTGCGTGTATCCGGCGCAAAAAAGAAGCCAGACGCATGTGGTATGATGAACTCACCCTCACTTCGTCTGGCGTATCGTGCAGTGCCTTTACTCGCATGGTTGCCGATTATGCGCTGTGGCGAAAGCCGCCCCGCTTGCACTGACAATATACACAAAATATACGATACATTTGCGAGTCTGCAAATCGATCAGGGCACCTTTCAGCTTGCCAAAACTGAGAAGATGCCAGTTGCACACGTGGATGCAATTGGCTGGCTTCCGGTAACAAAAATTCTTCGCTGGCGAATGGGCTATATCGGTCTTTTTGCAGCGCTCTGTACGCTGAGGAAAGAGCCGCAAATCGCGATCGATTCACGGCTCTTCTTGTTTTCTACCCCTTGCAGCATTTCAGCGTCGCGATCATCTGGACGAAGCCATCGCCTCGATCTCATCGGCACTGAGGGCATAGCTGTAAACGCGGACATCGTCGATCAGGCCGTTCCAGAAGCGCCCGGGCTCTTCCGAATTCTCGCCTATGTGAACTTCATAATCGTTGGTTTTGATCGAGCCTATGACATCTACTGAAACATCCAGGGCGCCGTCAACATACAGGCTGATCTTCTTACCGTCGTACGTACCGGCGGCGTGATGCCATTGTCCGTCATTGACGCCAATCTTGCCGTAGATACCACCCCAAACAGGGTTGTTCGGCACAGGCAGGCCCATACAGCCGAATTCGAGCGTCTCGGTGCCCGCGTTTCTTTGCAGCCTCCAGGAAGTGTCGCCTTTTGAGATGATCGTCTGGTAGTTATTGTCGAAGGCGTTTACCTTTATCCATGCCGAGACGGTAATCTGACCGGTAATGTTGAACTTGGGGTGGTTGCCGAGTTTTACATAGGCCTCGTTGCCGTCGAAAACCAGGGCCCTGCCCAGGGCACCGTCGGCCCAGGATGGGTCACCGACAGTGGCACCGTCGATATTAGCTGGTCCCGAATCGACGACGGCATCGCCGGAGCCCTCGTCGAATTTGTACCAGGCGACAAGCGATCCCGTGCCGAGAGTCCAGAGTTCGCCCTGCGTGACCTCACCGTCGGCCAAGACTGCATCGACGCGCCAGTAGTACGTGGCGCCTCTCTTTAGATCCGGCAATCCCTCGAACTCCGTGCCGGCCGTTGTGGTCAGCAGCGACAGTCCGTCGGGCGAGGTGCCAAAGTAGACCTTATGCTCGACAGCATGTGCGCCGGCCATCCACTTTAGCTTGCAGTCTGTCAAAGCCATCCCCTCGGTGCCGTCTGCGGGGTCGGGCTTGATAGGTTTCGGGTCGAGGTTGAGCGGGACAGCCTCAAGCTCGGTCAGCTTCTCTAGGGTGACATCCTTGGTGCTTAGATCGCCGAAGACGACGCGATACGTGTTGTCGCCTGTCTTCCATCGCATCAGCACGGCGTGTGGAAATTCGGCTGTGACTTTGTCGCCGTAGTAGGCTGGCTCGTTGCCGTCCTGAACCAGCGCGCCGTAGCTCATCCCGACCGTCTGGAGTTTGACGATTTTGCCCATAACTTCCTTCATTTGCTCCTCATCAGGTTCCTGGCCGGCATATTTGGCCCTCAGCGCCTGAACAAATTCGTTTACCACGGTCATGCCCGTCAGGCTGCTGGGGTACCTGCCGTCCGCCATTTCGCTGAAGAACTTGAGCGTTTCGATGAGTTCCTTTCCGTCTTTGCCTCCACCAATCTCGGTCTCGGCCAACAGATCGTAGTCGTCCGGTATGTTCGGCTCAAGCTCGGCAGGATCGATTTCGACATCCCAATTGAAATCGTCAAGAGTAATGTCCAGCACCACATCGCCGTCACTGGCCGAACCTTTCATGGTCATCAGCACAGGCAGATCGTTTTTGACATCGCACCAGAGCCGAGCAACAATCGTCTCGAACATCCCTGCACCCATAGCCGGGTCGGTAACCTCTATGCCCTCGACTTCAATCCCGTCAATAGTATCACGCCCCAGCTTGGTGTATTCGTACTTCATCGTCTCTTTCAACATTGTGCGGGGGTCGCCGTTATCTTTCTTCATCTTCTCCAGCAACTCGCCTGTGAGTTTCATTTTCAGATACTTCTTCTTTTGCGGAATCACCGAGACAATAGCATCGTCGGCGAACAAGACATGGGTCCTGGTCTCTACATTCTGGCCGTCCGCGTGAGTGTTCGAATTAATGACAAAGCCTTCATCGTATGCAAACTTCGCCTCCATATCGATGTCAACGGACTTATCCTCGGGCATTCCCATTATGCCCTTCATCGTCATGTTCATCCGATAGGCCACTGTCTTAATCTGCTCGACGTGTTCGACCAGCGTCGCCCAGGCAACACTGTCATCGTTAGTTAGACTAAGGCCAATGAGCACGGCAACTACTATTATCGCCGCGGCGGCCAGTTTTGGCATTCTGCTTCTCATGATATACTCCAATAAAATATGTTGTCTTGGTTGTTGCTGCCGCGTTAAAGACTTACTGAAATTATTGGAGGTTTCCTGAGCGAGTTTCTGGATGTCGGCAGGCACTTGTTCGGCGCCGATACTCTTTAGGATTTCTTTGATATTCTCGTTGTTCATTTTATTGCTCCTGTCCCTAGGCCAAAGCCGCCAACTTGTCTTTCAAAACTGCAAGCGCTTTTGATACGTGCGACCTTGCACCGGCTTTACTGCAGCCCAACCTCTCAGAGATCGTTTGGTAATCTTCCTGCTCGAGGTATCGCATCGCTATCGCCCTGCCCTGCTTTTCGGGAAGCTGGCTCATGGCTCGCCTGACATTGGCGGCCAGCTCGGCCCTGTGGATCTTCTCTCCAGGGTCTTTGTCCACGTCGATCCGACTCTTGGCGAAATCTCCGTTCCTGCCTATCCTGTTACGCCAGGCCCGAGAGTTGGCTGTAAGTGCGATTCTGTAGATATAGGCGCCGGCCTTCTTGCCGTCGAGCTTTTCAACGTGCTGCCACATCCCCATCAGCGTATACTGCATCGCCTCGGTGAAAAGCTCCCTGTCGCCGGTCAGCTTCCAGAGCACAGAGAGTAGGAACGCCGAGTGTTCGGCCCTTATTCTCTCAAAGATTTCCAATCGCTCAGAATGCTCCATTCTAACGCTCCAATCTTCTGCAAAACTCGAACATGTTCAGTTTCATATAATAGTAACTGTATCGAGCACATTATGTGTAAAGAAAACTTCCCGAAGGAATAGGGTGCCGTGGGGATCCCGGCAAACCGGGTCGGTTGCCCTAACCCTCGTTCGGATCAGGGCGGTCGGCCCGGCGCGCCACCGGCCCCGCCTTCAGCATGATGAAGACGCCAAAACCACCCGAGAGCAGGTAACCCCAGGGAGTCATCTTCAGTATTGCCTGCGGTGCGATATTGAGATGTTCGGCAGCATTGAGCAGAGCCATGAAAACAATGTAGGCCAGGGCCCATGTGCCGCCTACCATCACGCCCATTCGCCTCCCGAGCGTAGGGCCTGTGGCATGTCTCGACAAGGTGATCATCAATGAGTAGGCTGAAATCGTGCAGAAGCCGGTGCCTAACAGCATCCAGATGGCGGAGACATTGTCTATCAGCACCAGGTAAGCGAACAGCAGTGGAACGGCCATCAAGAGTGCGACGACTGTGCAAATCAGTTCGTTTCTTTTACGAGCTGCGTAAGCCCAGACGAACGAACCGGCGGCTCCTCCCAGACCGAACATCGTGGTGGAAAAGCCGCCGAAAGTGAGTTTGAAACCAAGCTCATCAACGAGCACCGTGGGCAGCAGAAGTGCGAGAACGGTCGTCGAAACAGCGGCGGGCATCGCCATGGCAAATATGAACCAGAACGGCAGTCGGCACGCGCCGCGAGTTTGGCCCGCGCGTTCGTTTGGCACCGTCGGCTCGACTGCCAGCCGGATCTTCAGCAGGATGACCGCCGCAACGCCAACGACCGAACAAGCTATAAGGGGGTACAAACCCTGAAAACCATACCGGGAGACGAGCAGGGCCGAAACCCCCCCGCCGCTGGCATAACCCAGAAAACCGCCCGCCATAAACACGGCAGTGCTGACAGTCGGCGGAATGCGTTTGAGCCGGTGGACCGCCCGCAGCCCTTCGGGGTGTACGACCGCAATCCCGAAGCCGCTGACAACAGCCAGTATGACCATCGCCGGGAAAGCAGCTTTTCCTCTCGGCAAGGCAGCTATCAGACATATGCCTGCTGCCAAAATCAGCCCGAGATGCAGAAACAGCGGCCTGCGCTTGCCGGCTCGCGTATGGCCGGTCAGCATCTGAACCCCGTTGCACGTGATATAGAGCGCCGCAAGAACAAAGGCGCCGCGAGGTAACTTCCACCCGAATTCGTCGAGGATTGCCGGGAGAATTGCCGGTGGCATGCCGGCAAACAGATCGACGATAAAATGGACCGCCGCAAGGGCCAGCAACTGCATCCAGTGGAATTTGGCAATTTCTCTATTCAAGGATCAACGGATTGGCGCCTCAAACTTCTTACCCGTCAGGCGCTCGCAACCCTCGATGTACTTGTCGGTGGTTTTGCTCCTGATATCTTCGGGCAGTTCAACGCCGGGACCCGATTTATCGAAGTTGATGCTCTCGAGGTAATTGCGGACGAACTGCTTGTCGAAGCTCTCTTGATCTCTGCCTGCCTCGTACTTGTCCGCAGGCCAGAAACGCGAAGAATCGGGAGTCAGAACCTCGTCGATCAGAATGATCCTGCCGTCTACTTCACCCCATTCGAACTTGGTATCGGCCAGGATTAATCCCTTGCTTTCAGCGTACTCGCTGGCTTTCTTGAATATCGTCATGCTCTTGTCGCGCACATAGTCGGCTTTCTCCTGCCCTGTGACCTCCACACACCGCTCAAAACTGATGTTCTCATCGTGATCGCCCAGCTCGGCCTTGGTTGCCGGGGTAAAGATCAACTCGGGCAATTTCTCGCATTGTGTCAAACCTGGCGGCAGCTTTTGTCCGCAGACCGTTTCGCTTTCCTTGTATTCCTTCCAGCCCGAGCCGGCCAGATACCCTCGCACGACACACTCGATGGGCAGAACTTCGACCTTCCTGACCAGCATGCTCCGCCCGGCCAATTGGTCGGCGTGATTGCGGAACAGCGACGGGAAACTCGCCACGTCGTCACTGATCAGGTGATGTTCAATGTCGGCGCCCAGCAGGTCAAACCAGAAACGCGAAATCTGCGTCAGGACAACCCCTTTATACGGTATGCCGTTGGTCATTATGACATCAAAAGCGCTTATCCTGTCGGTCGCAACGATCAGCAGCTTATCGCCAAGGTCATATATATCACGTACCTTGCCTCGGATCGGCTCGCTCTCGCTTATGTTTGTCTGCAGCACTGTCTCAACTACGGTTTCTTCCTTCATGTCATTCTCCATTTGTTGTGCGTCGTACCCACCGAGGATTCTCCACCGGTCCGAAAGTAGAAGTGGGACTTTCGCCTTTTCTACTCAATCCTTTAACTCTCATTTAGAACACATACGACTGAAAACGCAATCTTAGCGAAAACGCTGTCGATTGCACGTACTTTTTCCGCGAACTCTTCGAATCTCGGTCAAAATCAGGCCGAGCCCCGGAGCAATTTCACTGCTATCTCGGCTGTTTTTCGGATTTGATGTTTTATCCTTGCGCGCGGATGCTTATAATGAGCCGGCCAACGATGGAATTATTGTTTTTAGGAGATCGCATGGAATCCACGCAGAAGACGCTTGTAATAGACTTGAACGATGAACCCGAAAACCAAAGATTGTTGGCGGGCGAGCCGGGGACCTGCGGTATGCGCTCGGGCAGGGTGTATTTGGCACCCGGAAACGCCTGTGGCCAGCACAGCACGAAGGACCGGGAGGAATTGCTGGTTTTCCTCTCCGGCAGCGGCGAAGTGCTGATAGGCCAGGACGAGTGTTTTCAGGTTGGCCAGGGCAAGGTCTGTTATATACCTCCTCGAAAACCCCACGACGTCAAGTGCACCGGCAGCGAGCCGCTCGTGTACGTTTATTGCGTCGCCCCCGTAGCCGCTAAGCCGAACCAATAGCTGTGGCGAGAAGAAGCGTCGATTTGTCCGCCGACTTGGCCGGATAGCCCTGGTGGACAGGGCCTGATGCCCCATGAAGGGTGTTCATGGCCCCCCAAGAAAAAGCCCTTGCCAAGCAAAATTTGTCTTGATAGGACTTTCGCCGTGTGGTAAAATTGGCTTTGTGGCGTAATGTGTAGATTGTGTGTGTGTGTGTGTGTGTGTGTGTCGGATATCTCCGCCAATGGCAACGGTTGTGACGTGCTTGATCGGTGGAGCGAAACTGTGGGGAAACGAGGTTTTTTCTTAGTGGAAGGACGGTACAATGCACAAACGAAGCGGATTCACTCTGATTGAACTTCTGGTGGTGATTGCGATAATTGCGCTTCTTATGGGCATACTGATGCCCGCCCTGTCGCGCGTCAAGAGGCAGGCCAGGGCGGTTGCCTGTCAGGGTTTGCTCAAACAGTGGGGCCCTATCTGGTCCATGTACTGCGATGAGAACGATGGCCGCTTCCCTGAAGCGGGCGACCTCGGTTGGAAGCGCGGGACATGGGTCATAGCCTTTCGCGAGAGCTACAGAACCAAGTCCGAGATGGTCCTGTGCCCGTCCGCGGCAAAACGGCGTCCGACCGGTACCAGCGGCGTTCAGGCCTGGGGCGATTCCACGCATAGCTATATCCAGGGATCGGGCGGGATTTTCAACTCTCAGGAAGTGGCCAGCTACGGCGGAAACAACTGGACCTACTACGCCGAAGGCTCGGGCGCCATTCAGGGCCGTCCAATCCGCTGGAATTGGAAGACCAAGGATGTATCCAACTCGACGAACGTACCTATCTTTGCCGACACCATGTGGCGGGGAGGAGGGCCCTGCTATCGAACAAGCGAAGGTGGCGGTCTGAATCCCAGTTTCCAACGCATCAGACCACCCGATTTTGACGGCCAGTGGTTGGGGTACGGCTACGAGATGATGCACTTTACCCTTGAGCGACACCAGACCGGCATAAACTCCCTATTCCTGGACTGGTCGGTCAGGGCCGTTGGGCTCAAGGAATTGTGGACGTTGAAATGGCATCGTCAATACCCAGTCAACGGCCCGCTGACCAGAGCCGGTGGAGCGCAGCCGAGCGATTGGCCTGATTGGATGAGCAGCTTCAAGGACTATTAGTCTCACTGGCATCGGGATGCCGGATTGATGGAACACTTAGTCGCCCTCGCGCATATGGAGAGCGAATGCCAAGGGCAGGAATTATGAGGGCCTTGATCGAAGAGGCCGTGTCTTTTTGTGTGTGCTGCAGTCGACAGCGGCGCGGGTAGTGCTCCTGAATTACCAGAAGAGGTCAGGCCACAGCCGAATTGACTGTTCGAGATTGCTGAAAGATATTGTCGCTATAAGGAGTGTTCGAATGGATAAACGAGTGAGGGGCTTTACCCTGATAGAGCTATTGGTTGTGATCGCCATTATTGCGCTGTTGCTGGCGATATTAATGCCCGCGCTATCGAGAGTTAAGTCACAGGCCAGGGCTGTGACATGTATGGCCCTGTTGAAACAATGGGGCAACATCTGGTCGATGTACTGCGACGACAACGGAGGGTACTTCAGCAACGGCGTCATCCGCAACGCCGGCTGGCACCGCGGCGAATGGGTGATCGGTCTTCGCCATCTCTACCGGACAAAGACAGATATTCTCCAGTGCGCCGCCGCCAAGAAACGTAAGCCGAACGGAGACGCATGGGGCGATACGACGCACACGTACTGGATGCCCTTAGGTGGAAATGACACCTCAGGTAAGGGCGGCGAAGAGCCCAGCTATGGCGGAAGCAACTGGATTTACAATCCGACTGCCAGCGCCATTCAGGGACGCCCGGCAGACTGGAACTGGAGAACCAGGGACGTCAAGAGCAGCAATGAAATCCCGATCTTTGGCGATGCCATGTGGCGAGGAGGCGGTCCATGCTATCGCACAAGCGACAGCGGCGGATTAAATGCCGGTTTCAACCGCATTGTCCCGCCTCAGTTTGACGGCCAGTGGCTTGGGTACGGCTATGAGATGATGCACTTTGCCATCAACCGGCACTCAACCGGCATGAACATGCTCTTTATGGATTTCACCGTCAGAAAAGTCGGGCTCAAGGAGCTGTGGGCACTTAGATGGCATCGAAAGTACCCGGTAAACGGCCCTCTGACAAAGGCCGGTGGAGTGCAGCCGAGCAATTGGCCTGATTGGATGAGTAGCTTCAAGGACTATTAGTTTCTCCACATCGGGATGCCGGATTAACGGAACACGTAGTCGCCCTCGCGCATCTAAAGGGCGAATGACAAGAGCAAAAACTAAACTACAGGGACCTCGAGCGAAAAGGACGGTATAATGCACAGACGAAGGGGATTTACTCTAATCGAACTTCTGGTCGTGATCGCCATTATCGCACTGTTGCTGGCGATATTGATGCCCGCGCTGTCGAGAGTCAAGTCGCAGGCCAGGGCTGTGACATGTATGGCCCTGTTGAAACAATGGGGCAACATCTGGTCGATGTACTGCGACGACAACGGAGGGTACTTCAGCAACGGCGTCATCCGCAACGCCGGCTGGCACCGCGGCGAATGGGTGATCGGTCTTCGCCATCTCTACCGGACAAAGACAGATATTCTCCAGTGCGCCGCCGCCAAGAAACGCAAGCCGAACGGAGACGAATGGGGCGATACGACGCACACGTACTGGATGCCCTTAGGTGGAAATGACACATCAGGTAAGGGAGGCGAAGAGCCCAGCTACGGCGGGAGCAACTGGATCTATAATCCAAACAGAGGCGTAAGCGCAATTCAGAGTCGTCCGGCAGACTGGAACTGGAGGACCAAGGACGTCAAGAGCGGAAATGAAATCCCGATCTTTGGCGATGCCATGTGGCGAGGAGGTGGTCCCTGCTATCGCATAAGCGACAGCGGCGGACTCAATGCCGGTTTCCAGCGTATCCGTCCCGCCGATTTTGACGGCCAGTGGCTTGGGTATGGCTATGAGATGATGCACTTTGCCATCAACCGACACTCAACCGGCGTCAACATGCTCTTTATGGATTTCACCGTCAGAAAAGTCGGACTCAAGGAGCTGTGGGCACTTAGATGGCATCGAAAGTACCCGGTAAACGGCCCTCTGACAAAGGCCGGTGGAGTGCAGCCGAGCAATTGGCCTGATTGGATGAGTAGCTTCAAGGACTATTAGTTTCTCCACATCGGGATGCCGGATTAATGGAACACTTGGTCGCCCTCGCGCATCTAAAGGGCGAATGCCAAAAGCAAAACCATAGGGGCCTCGAGCGAAGAGGCCCTGTCTTTTTGTGTGTGCCGCAGTCGACAGCGGCGCGGCTGGCGCTCCTGAATTGGTATAGGAGGTTACGCTATAAGCCGAACTCACTGTTCGGGCTTGCCGAAAGATATTACGGGGATGTTTGTTACTATTAAGGAGTGTTCTAATGTATAAACGAGTGGGAGGCTTTACCCTGATAGAGCTATTGGTTGTGATCGCCATTATTGCGCTGTTATTGTCGATTCTGATGCCGGCATTGCAGCGGGTCAAGAAACAGGCGAGGGCGGTTGCGTGCGTAGCGAATCTCCACCAATGGGGTCTCATCTGGAAGATGTACTGCGACGAGAACGACGGCAACTGGCTCAGCGGTGCCGGCGGCGGCAGTGGCAGGTGGTGGTTCGTGCCGATGAGTGAAACGTATCATGAAGAACCGAAGATACGCACCTGCCCGGAGGCCACGAAGGCCCTTGGCGCAGGGGTCCATCAGGGCATAGGGTACTGGTCCAACCAGGCCTGGCAAACCGGTGAATATATAGGCAGTTACGGGCCGAACGGGTGGATGTGCAATCCCCGCGCGACGGGAACCGCCGGCGTCTGGGGGCGCAGTCCCGCCTCGGACCACTGGAGAACTCCCAATGTCAGGGGTGCACACAACGTTCCGCTGTTTACCGGCAGTTGGTGGGTCGATGCCTGGCCGAGGGAGACCGACCAGCCGCCTACAGTCATAGGAGGCCCCCCGGACAGACCCAACGTCAACGAAATGGAGCGTAATTGCGTAAATCGGCACGATGCATTCCTCAACGCCCTTTTCTGTGACTGGTCCGTGAGAAAGGTTGGAGTCAAAGAACTCTGGGCATTGAAGTGGCATCGAAGCTACAACATCAGCGGCCCCTGGACCAGGGCCGGCGGTGCCCAGCCGGACGACTGGCCCGTGTGGATGAGGAAGTTCAAGGATTACTAATGATTCTGGCTTGCACGCATAGGCCAATCTCCTGAGCCAAGAGTTGCCCACCGAGTCTTTCAACGATGCAATATTTACGGATAATTCGGGCTAATCGCGACCGAACAGAGGAATCGCGACGCAGGTTAGGACAATACCGAGGGCGCTGAGTACCGCGCATTCGAGGAACACACCGGACCAGGATTTTCCAAATGACATGACGTCGTGAATCCCCTGGATTGCCCAGTATGAGGGGGTGAACAATGCAATTGTCTGAAATATTTTGGGAGCAACCTCAAGCGGCCACCAACAGCCACCCAATGCAGCTAGCACCATGGTCATCAAGATGCCTATACCCATCACCTGTTGCTCGGTCCGGAAGACGACTCCAAACAAGAGGCCAAGCGAGCCGCAGAAAAAGGAGAAAGAAATAATCACCGGAATCAGCGCCAGTGGATGATCGCCCAGATTGACACGAAAAATCGTTACGCCGGCGGCAATCAACAGTCCCCCTTGAAGCACCGGCTGCAACATTCGACCCAACATCTTTCCCAGAAAGATCTCGAGCACGGAGACCGGTGTAGCCGCCAGACGATTGATCCTCTTTGCCGACCGCTCCTCGATCAGTGTGATTCCTCCATACATCACGGTCATCATCATCATGAACATGACCATGTAGGCAGGCAAAGTGAAGGCAAAGCCGCTGGGCGGCGGCCGAAGGGAGAAATGCTGTTTCGTATCGACCGAGAGCTGGGGCGGCTTGTTGAGTTCGGCGATTAAATCGGCTTTCGACTCCTCAGACCAGCCCCGCTCGATCAGATCGATAGAGGCAATGGCTCCGTTGAATTTGATCAGGGTGCGAACCAGCAGTGTCTGAGCGGCCAGGTATCTCTCGGGATTGCCCTTTCCCTTGGTTAAGGTTAGATCTACTCGTTCGCCGCTGAGAACAGCCTGTGAAAAGGTCTCAGGGATGATTAATGCTCGTGACCAATCGTCAATCCAATGCTCGTCTTCGGCAGTCTTTACGTCGATCCAATAATCGTCGGCGCGAAGCTCGTCGAGAAAGATATCCGCCATTTCGTGATCGTCGAGTTTGAACACGGCAAGCCATGTGCTGGCCTGCGTTCGGTCCCGGACCATAAAACTAAACATGAAGACAAATGCCAGGGGCATCGCCAGCCACCACAATATGACCATGCGATCTTTCAACACCACACGCATGTCATTCAGTGCAATGCGCAATACATTCATGACACCCTCCCTGACTCAAATCGCTTCCGCATCACCATTGTGCCCAGGCCGGCTAACAAAGCACCCACTGCAGCCAGGAAGAGGCTGGGTCGAAGCACCTCCCAGGCCGCTCTGGACTGAAAGATGCTCTCAATGCCGTAATTGCCCATTCGGATCATGGACCATCGTCCTACCGTTTGCAGCGCCCGCGGCAGCTCGTTGAAGGGCATGAAACTCCCACCGAGCACGGCTGAGATTAGCAGAAAGAAAACAATGATTGCATAGGCAAGCTCGGTCGACCGTGAATAGCCGTACACCAGCGCCAGAAACCCCGTCAAGAACAGGTTAAATGACGTCAGGATGACAAAGAGCATAACCGGATTCTCCCAGCCCACATCGAAGACGATCCAGGTAAACAGGATTAGAAGAATTTCACAGATCCAGCAGACCACAATACAGCGAAGGATTTTCGATAAGAGAATCTCCCATAGTGTGATGCCGCTGGAAATGAGCCGGGAAATCGTATTCGCCTTGTACTCCTCGAAGACATCCGCGAAGACACCGTTGGCTATGAAGCAGACCCACATTAACATCAAGCCGGGAAAGACGTATTCGAATATCTCTTTCATTGGTTTGGGTCCTCCGTCTCTTCCTGATCTCGATTTGTGGTTGGTACGTAGTCGGAGGCGTTGATCGTCTCGAATTGAATCAACGGGGGAAACAGGTACGGCTCGATTGTCTTGAGGCGCTGGACCGAACTGGATGCAACACTGGCCACTTCAGTTGGCTCCGGCATACTGTCTCGATTGACCATATTGCGGATGGTCTCTATTTCAGGCTTCAGGAGACTGAGGGCTTGGGATACTCCAATGCAGACGACATTGAGTCCCTCTTCCACAATCCTGGGCAAGACGCTCTGGGCAGGATTCTTGTAGAGAGTGATGGCGGTGGCGGTACCCTCCAGCAGATCAAGTGTAAGGCTTTCCGGAAGAACAACAAATGCGGATGCTTTTCGTCTCTCAACCAGATCGATGCCGTCCTCTTCTGAGTCGACGAAATGGAGTCGAAGGTTTTCCGCCGCCTGTCCCTGGTTTGAAATCGAGCGCAGCAAGCCCGACACCAGGTCATCGTCTCGGTCGAGGATGGCAATGTTAATAATGACGTTCTTCTGAATATCGCTTTGAGGAGAAAAGACCAGTGACATAATAACGGCCGTCAGCACGGGAATGATCATAAAAACCACGAGGCCCAACGGATGCTTGGCATCCCGCAACAGGTCCTTTCTCACTAATATCCAGATGTTCTTCAATCTCGCAGCTCTCTTCCCGTCAGTCTTAGAAAGACGCTTTCCAAACTTGGCTTCTGCATGGAGATGTCCGTGATCTCAATTGACGCTTCGCTGAATTTCTGCAGAAGGGCCACAATATTCATCCCGCCATGACACAAACTCACAGTAGCCGTGTGCTCGGCTGCGCTGAGAATATCGACCCTTTCCTTTTCAAGAACGTTGTTCAGTTGAACGCTGGTAAACGATCCCTTGAGGCTGACAATGTCTCCATCATCTGCGACTCTTGCAAGTTCCTCCACCGAACCGGTTTCGAGGATCTTTCCGTGATCCATAATTGCTATCCGATCACACAATGCCTCCGCTTCTTCGAGATGGTGAGTTGTGAACAGAATTGTGCTGCCCTCTTTCGCAATGTCACGAATGATATCCAAAATGTTCTTGCGGGCCTGTGGATCGATGCCCACCGTAGGTTCGTCCAGTAGAACCACCTTGGGATTGTGAACTAATCCAATAGCAAGATTCAAACGCCGTTTCATTCCCCCCGAGAATCTTGACACGGGCTCGCTTCCGCGGCCTTTCAAGCCGACACGTTCGAGCCATACTTCTATGTTGGCTCTGAGTTCTGATCTGGGCAAATGAAACAGACTTCCCCAGAACATCAGATTTTCGCGAGCCGTCAGTTCTTCATAGAGTGCGAGATCCTGCGGGACAAGACCCAGAATTCTCTTGGCTTGCTTCGGGGAAAGCCAAACATCTACCTCGCCTATGCTTACTCGGCCTCGATCGGGCCTCAACAGGCCGGAAATCATCGACAGGGTGGTGGTCTTGCCCGCCCCGTTTGGGCCAAGGAAACCAAGCATCTGTCCTTCAGGAACTTCGAATGAGATCCCGTCGACCGCCCGAAGGCTACCGTAACTCTTTTGGAGATCTTTGACACAAATCATAAACATTCCCATTCACAATCATAGTATGACTTGTCAAGCCGGATTCCAATTAGTCAACATGTCATGATGTCCTTGAAACCTTGTGCTTCAATCTCACCAAATCATCTCTATTCGCGAAACGCTACGGAGTCAACTATAGCTCGGGCGGCGAGCCGATGATGGCGTACTCGTCGAAAACAGCATGCATGATGGTCGTTCGGCCGTTCGTCGTATAAACGATGTGGATCTTGCCGTCACGGCTCTGGATGGCATAGGGATAGGCAAAGGAATTGTCGCCGCCGGCAATATCGCGCCGATAGGGATAGGTCTTGTCGCCGTCCGTCGATACAGCCACGATCAGCGGCGTGCGATCGTTCATGCTGTCGTTGTAGACCAGCAGCAGATGGCCGTTGCGGAGCTTTATGAAATCAACAGCGGAGTTGGGGTTGAGGAATTTACTCTCAACTGCGTCACTCCAGGTGTAGCCGCCGTCTCGTGACTCGCAGCGCAACGTGTAGCCATGGTCGGTAGGCAAAAAATCGCCACCCCTCCGGACATAGGCGATCAGGTGATCGTCGGTAAGCTGAACAACCTGGGCTTGCAGATTGCCCATTGGCGATTTGATCCGATTGGTTTCGGTCCATACCTTAGTCTTTGGATCGTAACGCATGAAGTAAGAACAGGTCGTGGACGCAGTCATCTCTCGGTCTCCGCCGGTCTCGTAGTACATGGGCAGCAGATAGTCGCCGTTGTCCAGGACGATGGGCTGACCGCGAACCATGGTCCCTTCTTCAAAGTTGAGCATGAACGAATCCGACCAGGTTTGGGCACCATCGTCAGAGATCTTGCCCTTGACTCGAGCGTTGGACCAGGTTTCGCCATAGCGGTTCACATAGAAGAGCCACACCCGGCCGTCGGGGGCCTGCCACACGACGGGATTGCCTTCGCCTCGATCGGGCGTATTGGCGATTGTCTCAGGTTCAGTCCATTGGGTTTCACCCACTGTGAGGCGGGAGCCATATACGGCGGTGTCGTCGCCATATTCGCCCGAACCTCCGTAGTAGGCGATATAGAGATCCCCGTTGGCCAGTTGTGTAATGGATGCAGGATGCTTGTATTTGCCCGGGTGTTCACGGCCAAACACTCGATATGTCTCGATATTGTAGCTCTCGGCACAGGCCGCCGAGCCGATGACACATAACAAGAACACAACAGATTTCTTCATAGCCAGGCTCCTAACTCTTTTGGGTGCACTCTCACGGCATAACTGCTTTTCAAGTCACCTACAGTAACAATCATTGCATTTTCCATAACACCTTCTTCACTGTGTCGCGTCAACACACTGCTTCACAAGCGACCCTCAGCACGTCCCGCCCAAGCAATTGTCTGCTTTTGGACTCATTTTTCATGGGCTGGTAACCACTTTTTGTGCTCGTCGATGACCTCTGCGTATTCGGGATGCACCGCAAGGTTGTTCCACTCCCAAGGGTCCTCGGCGTGATCATACAGCTCTTGTGATCCGTCTTTGTATCGTATATATCGCCAGCGGTCGGACCGCACCGCATGATTGCCTTTTCCCATGGTCATCAGCGCCGGCTGCCATTTCCTGGTTGGATCTGTGAGCAAGGGCACAAGACTCTTGCCGTCCACATCTTTGTTTGGGGCCAATCCGGCGAGCTCGACAAGCGTGGGATAGATATCGATAAGGCTGACCGGTCTGTCGCAGCGACTACCTGGTTTTGTGACCCCGGGGGCGACTATGATAAACGGTACGTGATTGGCCTTCTCCCACAGGGTGAATTTCACGCACGATTCCTTGTCGCCGAGATGGTAGCCGTGATCGGCCCACAAGACGATGATCGTGTTCGCGGCCTGTCCGGTCGCGTCGAGCTTGTCCAGAAGCCGCCCCACCATCTGGTCGGCGAAGTCTGCCGATGCCTGGTAAGACTGCACCATCTTCTTGAGACTGCCCGGCTCGTTTTGAGACTTGGCGGTTGTGTTTGAAAATATGAAGTGTTCCCTGTGGGCCATCTTCTTGCCGATCGCGGGAACGTCGTCCAAGTCGTTTTTCCTCATCTTCGGGAGCTTTGTGTCATCGAACATGTATTTTGCGAAGGTCTCGGGCGGCGCATAGAAAGGCAAATGCGGCTTGAAGATACCAGCCGCCAGAAACCGCGCCGCCGATTTCTCCTTTTCCATGATCTTCTCGCACCATTCTACGGTATCAAGATCGATCATCTTCTCCTCGTGCTCTCCCCAGTCAAATGCTACTTTACTCAGTGGACCGCTGGTGTAGCCGTTATGGCTCTTTCCCGACCTTCGTGTACGGCGCATCTTGAAGAACTCTTGAAAAGATGGTTTGCCGGGGATATCGGCTCCTGTTCGGCCATGGTGAAAAATCTTGCCCGCACCGAACGTCTCGTATCCGTTCAGCATGAAATAGCGCGAAAGCGTGACCGCCTCCGGCATCATTTTGGCCCAGGGGTGGTTGTTGTCGTATACCCCACTATTGCTCGGCCTGATGCCGGTCATGATGGCCGCCCGCGACGGGCAGCATGCCGGGGCGGCACAGTAGGCCTTGCTGAAGAACATGCCCCGCTTGGCCAGCCGCACCAGGTTGGGTGTCTTGATTGGGTTTGCCGGGTCGAACAGCGTCGTCCAATCGTTCATGTCATCAATCGCGATGAACAGCACATCAGGCCGCTCACCGGCGGATCGGCCCATGACCGTGCAGCAACTGGTTGAAACCAGAGATCCGACACTCGCACAAATATTCTTGAGGAAGCTACGTCGATTCATGCTAATCTCCCTCTCTTGCTTTCAAGCGATCCCACTGTTCAAGGTATTTCTTCAGGTGTATCTTGCCATTTTCAATTTCCGATAGAGTCAATTCTCTGACTAACTGTTGCTCGATCTCGTACTGCTTGTCTGTAAAGTGTCCGCCAAAATGCGCCACCCTCAACCAAACCAGGTACGTAGTCAGAGCATCAAACTCATTATAAGCCACAATCTCATCCAGTTTGCCGTCCAGCCATAGAAATGCAACCTTCTCTCCATCGACATCGATTTTGCCCGGTATGCCTGAGAGAGTGGCGATTTCGTTCAGTGACGGCGTGGCCTTGCCCCAGCCTCCGACAACATCTTTTATGTCGATACTCGCTTCACTATTGCGACTGTCAAAATAGTCATCGCCTTCCCACGGCTTGTTGGGACGAGTGCAGAATCCCTTGGCCTGAATGCCCAGGACAATAGCTCTCTGAATAAACGCCTTCAAATCAGCGGAAGCGGAGTTGAAGCCCACCAACTGCGGTTTATATTGGCCGACTTTATCCAAAAAAGTACCGACGACACCCTCTTCCGAGACTTGTTCAGGATCATTCAAATCACGGGGCAGTGACAGCAGATGTAGCTTGGTACTGCCACCTGAAACCGATCTTTCGACAGCAGCAACGGAGACTATCCTGCATACCACGGTCTTCAAATACGGCGTGGGGTCTTCATCAGTAGCCCCTCCTTCTTTCCACATGTGCTTTAGAACATCCAAATCGGGCATTTCACCCGGTAGATCATACAAGAGTCTACCCGCAACCGGATCAGGTATCCATTCTGCGTCAAAAGCCCAAACTCGATTCTTCACGGTCTTAAACATACCTTAAGCAGTTCCTATTTGAACGGTTAAAGAATATAGTCTTCTTTCTACGACGGCAGTGCAAGAATTGTAAGGATATGAACGAATTGACGCAACAACTCTTCAATATCTGTCAGGTATCTCGATACCAGCGCCTTATGCGAGATACGAAAGGGCTTCAATGAAAGGGAGAAATAAGGACCGTGCACGAAATTAATTCCAGATTTTGGGGTCCAAGTGGATGGTAGATTTGGCTGCGACGATTGAGTGGAACCGGAAG
>CAZLTY010000048.1:0-23024 GCA_964562575.1 uncultured Pirellulales bacterium | reverse complement strand
AAATCACGGAAGTGGAAGTCCCGATGATCGTCAACGAGATGTGGGCCTGGGATGAAATGGGCCTGACTCACGGCGGCGGGGCAGACGAAATCGTAGTCACCACAAACATTGAGATCGTTAACCCCGACCATTATCTGGCCGCAGGTTTCAGCGGGACCGTGGCCTTCCTCACCGACCTCACCACCACTCTTGGCGAATGCCGTCTCGGCAAGGGTATCGCAGGCGATGAGGCCACAGTCATCGCGACAGCCGCCCTGGCCGACGGCGAGACTTACGACATCATCTTTGTCTACGAAAAGGGAGCGGCTCTGCCCGCGGCTCCTACGGATGGCAGTGATCAGGTTGCAGCGGATGTGCGAGTTTGTTTCGGCTTTCACGAGTACTGCGACCCTGCACTCAGTGACGATGCTTATGCACTACTTGAAGCGGCGATCGACTATGCATTGGGTGTGACTCCAGAGGCCAAGAATCCCCGCCCGCAGGATGGCTCCTTCCATGAGGATACATGGGCCACCCTTAGCTGGTCGCCGGGTGCTTTTGCAGTCACCAGCGACCTGTACCTGGGCGACAACTATGACGATGTGAGCGACGGCGCCGCCGAGACATTCCAGGGCAACATGACCGAGACGTCACTCATAATCGGTTTTCCCGGATTTGCCTATCCCGACGGCCTTGTCCCGGGAACAACTTACTACTGGCGAGTCGATGGAATCAACGAAGCCGACCCCAACAGTCCGTGGAAGGGCACCGTCTGGAGCTTCTCGGTTCCGCCGAAGACTGCTTATTCGCCCGACCCGGCTGACGGCAGCGAATTCGTGGACCCGGAGGCCGACCTCAATTGGACGGGCGGTTTCGGCTCGAAATTGCATACTGTCTATCTCGGCACCGTCTTTGGCGACGTGAATGACGCCACTCAGGGCATCCCGTCGGGAAGACCGACCTACGATCCCGGCACGCTCGAATTGGAGAAGGTGTATTACTGGCGCGTCGATCAATTTGACGGTCTCGAGACGTACAAAGGCGGTGTCTGGAGCTTCACTACCCCGGGCGCAGTCGGCAATCCGCAGCCGGCCAACGGGGCCGCGGACGTGCAGACAACGGCAACGCTTGGCTGGACTGCGGCCGATACTGCTGCTTCACATGATGTGTACTTCGGCGCCGATAGGGACGCCGTCGAGAATGCCGGCACGACCCCGCCTGAGTACGTGGGCAACAAGACGCTCGGTTCCGAGAGCTACGATCCTGGAAAACTTGACTGGCTCAGTGCGTACCACTGGCGTGTGGATGCGGTCTATGCCGCCGACACGGTTAAGGGTCTTGTCTGGAGCTTTACGACGGCCGATTTCATTCTCGTGGACGACTTCGAGTCCTACAATGACATTGACCCGCCTGACCCAACGAGCCAGAGGATATTTGAGGCTTGGATAGACGGTTTTGGGACCACTACGAACGGGGCCCTCGTCGGCAACGACCTGCCTCCTTATACCGAGCAGGCCATCGTTCACGGCGGCGCGCAGTCGATGCCGTATTCCTACGACAACAATCTCAAGACCTCTGAGGCGACATTGACGCTGGTTTCGGCGCGCGATTGGACCGCCGACGGTGTTCAAAAGCTGTCACTGTGGTTCCGCGGTGATTACGACAATGCTCCCGAGCGGATGTTCGTGGTTCTAAACGGCACGGCGGCGGTCTATCATGCTGACGCGGCCGTAACGCAATTAGCCAAATGGACCGAATGGGTCATCGACCTGCAAGAGTTCGCCAACCAGGGCGTGAACCTGGCCAACGTCAATACCATTACTATCGGCTTTGGCACGAAGAACAGTCCGGCCGCCGGCGGCCCGGGTAAGATGCTCTTTGACGACTTCAGGTTGTACAGGTAGGTTCTACTGCGAACTTCTCTGAAGCGACAGGTGATTGCATGGTCCTCAGTCAGCGTATGCAGATTTTGAGGTTTCGAGTGGGTGAAATTTCCCGACTGGTCTCGGGGCGTTTACAGTTGCTTTTGTAGGAGAATTGTCATGCCTATATGGTTGACATATCTGGCTTGTTTTGCTTTGATTCTGGGTCTTGTTGGCGACGCGTCAGCCGACGATTTCAAGTGGGACAACAGCAGCGGTGATTCCCTTTGGGGCACTGGGGAAAACTGGGACCTCAATAAACTCCCTGGCGCCGATGATGCACTCTATGTCGATTGGATTGCCGATCCGACCGAGATAATCATCGACGCCGAGACCGACGCTAAGTGTAATAGTATCACCTTGAGTAACGACGCTTCCGGCGGACAGGGCTATGTTCATCTCCACATGACCGGCGGGACCTTCGTGGCAGGAAACCTGATCAGGGTAGGCAGGAGGGAGTTGGGGATGTTCACGCTCGATGCCGGTGACGTAACCTGCGCCTCGTTTCAGCTTGGACGCAAGGACCCCAGCAAGGGTGTGGCCATTATTAACGGCGGCACAATTACCGTTGCGACCAACACGAGGGTCCCTCGCGGCGGATCCGAGGGCAGTGAACTGCATCTTAACGGTGGAACTCTCTATACCAACGGTCTGGTGATGAATGATCCGGATGATCCGTTGTCGGGCACAAACGGGAGCATGGATATCGCCGGCGGTGTGATGGTATTGACGAGCGAAGAGGACCAGACGGAAAAGATCAAAGGTTACGTGCAGAACGGCTGGATCACGGTATACGGGGTCAAGAGCGGCGAGCTTCTCGAAGACGGTAACCTGGCTTTGGTGCAAATCGATTTCGATCTGACCAATCCCGGCATGACCACGGTATGGGCCAGCGCAAGCGATCCGACCCAGGCTCGGGCCCCAAAACCGGAAGACGGGGCTGTGGTGCAATTGGCCGATGTAACAGCCGTCGAGTTCACCCCGGGCGGCAGGGCGGCTTGGCATGATGTGTACTTCGGTTCCGACCAGGACGCTGTAACTGCCGCCGACGCCTCCGATACAACGGGTGTATACCGGGGCCGCAGAGATGTTGCCGGCTACATTCTACCCGAGGCCCTTGAGTGGGCAGGCACTTACTACTGGCGGATTGATGAGATTGAGGCTGATGACACGGCGCACACGGGTGCGGTCTGGGGCTTCACGGTAGCCGATTACCTCCTCGTTGACGGTTTTGAGGGTTACGACGCGGACAAACGAATATGGGAGAATTGGCTTGACGGCCTTGGATCAGGTACTCCCGGTGAGGGCGGCTACTTGCCGGGCAATGGTACAGGCTCGAGCGTTGGCGACGAGACAACCGCTTCGTTTACCGAAGAGGCGATTGTTTATAGTGGCAGCCAATCGATGCCCTTCTGGTACGACAACAGCAAGCCGGGCTTTGCCGGGTATTCGGAGGTGGAAAAGACGTTGAGCTATCCGCGCGATTGGACCGAACAAGGCGTCGGGGAATTGTCGCTGTGGTTTAGGGGATACCCGACTTATGTCGGCGGTTTCACAGAAGACCCGCCCGGGACTTACACGATCAAGGCCTCGGGCGCCGATATCTGGAACGCAGCAGATCAGTTCCACTTTGCGTACAAGCAAATCACCGGCGCCGCGAGCATTGTGGCTAAGGTGCTCAGCGTCAGCCACACCGATGATTGGGCCAAGGCTGGCGTGATGATTCGCGACTCACTCGATGGAGATTCGGCACACGCCATGTTGGCGGTGACGCCTGCCAACGGAGTCTGGTTCGGTCGCCGCACCACAGCCGGTCGAAGCAGCATCAGCACAACACAGGGCGATATCACCGCCCCTCAGTGGGTGAAACTGGAACGCAGCATAGGTGGACTTGTCAGGGCCTCCTATTCAGCAGACGGCAACACGTGGACGTCGTTGGGCACGCCCGAGCCGATCATCATGAACTCGCCTATCTACATCGGCCTGGCGTTGACAAGCCACAATCCCGACGCGATATGTGAGGCGAAGTTCTCAAACGTTACTTTCCCCGACACTAGTGTTGAAGCGGAGTGGACGGATCAGGATGTTGGAATGCTCGCCAATACTGCTGCACCGATATATGTGGCTATCACCGACAGTGCGGGCGCACCTGCAGTCGTGTACCACGATGATCCTAACGCAGCGGTGACGGACACCTGGACACAGTGGGTTATACCGTTGCGACAGTTCTCAGATCAGGGTGTGAACTTAGCCGATGTTGACAAGATTGCTATCGGCTTAGGTGACAGAGACAATTCACAGACCGGCGGTTCCGGCAAGATGTATTTTGATGATATCCGATTGTATCGGTCGCAGGAAGAACCGGAGCCCGAGAAGATTGTCCACGTTCAATGGCTGGGCCATTCGACTGTGAAAATATGGGTGGACGATTTCGTTGTATATGTTGACCCCGAGAGAGTGCCTCAGTCGCTCCATGATGCGACTGCCGTATGTGTCACCCACACTCACGGAGACCATTACTCGCCTTCGGACATCGCCAAAGTCTCCAGCGACCAGACGCAGTTTATTGGTCCGCCAGATGTTGTCCAGCGTTACGGCAGCGGCCAGACAATCGCGCCCGGACAGACGATTCAATTCGATGGCATTAGCGTAACTGCAGTATCGTCTTACAACACCAACAAGCCGAACCACCCGAAATCAAACAACTGGGTCGGGTATGTGATAGAACTTGCTGCCAAACGGATCTACGTTGCGGGCGACACGGATCTGATCGATGAGATGAAGGCACTTGCCGACATTGACGTAGCATTCTTGCCTGCGGGTGGCACCTATACGATGAACGCGGTCGAAGCCGCCGAGGCGACGGCCTACATCAAGCCCGGTTTGGCGATACCGTACCACTGGGGTCAAAATGTGGGGACTCTAAGTGACGCGCAGAGGTTCGCCGACCTGGCCAGGAGTGCTGCCCAGGTGATGACGGTCAACGAGACTATAAGCTCAGACAATTGGCCCGAGTATTCTGTGGTGGCCAGTGGCATCATGTGGGCTTTGCCTGGGATGGCTCATTCAGGCGCCTATATGTGGATGGCGCCCAGGTCGCAGCCGACGCCGTGGCGGTGACTGCGCTGAAATCTTCGATCAGGGGGCTGCATATCGGCGCCGGAAAGAGTCTCGGTGCGGCTACTTTCTGGGCGGATCTGATAGACGATGTTCGCCTCTACAACCTCGGGCTTAGCACAGAGGAAATCCAGGAGTTGGCGAGTTAGGACCATGCACGAAATAACTTGCCGTTTTGCTGGTCAATTGCACCGCACCTTCGGTTGCTCCTCAATCGCGGAATTCTCAATCCGCCTCGGCGGACTTCCGATTCCACTCAATTGTCGCGGCCAAATTTACGGCACACTTGAACACCAAATTCGCGAACTTATTTCGTGCACGGTCCTTAGCGGGAAAAAATAGCCGACTTTCAACGATTGTGTGCTTATCAATTCACGGTAAATTGCCGATAATCATCTATAAAGCTCCTAGCACAAGTGTGGCGAGGAATACAGATGCATCTGGTTTTGAGAAAAGACGGCAAAACCGTCAAAGAGTTTCGGTTCACCGCCGGCCCGGTCTATCTCGGCAGGCACGTGCACAGTCAGGTCTTCCTGCCCGACAGGGAAGTCTCACGAAAGCACGCGGCAATCTTTGCCACCCGTGAGGGAAAGTGGGTGGTCGAAGACCTTGAGTCCGCCAACGGGACGTATTTGAACGGCAGGAAGACTCACCAGGCACAGCTCAAGAGCGGCGACGGTCTTCGCCTCGGAGGTTTCGCAATCGAAATAAGCCTCGAAACCGGCGAGTCTGCCGGCGAGGCCGTTCATTTGGATGACACACTTATCCCACACACCAGCACCGCCCGAGCAATCTCGGGCCCGGAGATCATAGTAAGAAAGCCGGACGTTGAGCGGGCTCCCGATATCAGGCTTCCGGCCAGGCGGGCGAAGGAGTTCCTGCAGGCCACCGAGACGATCTGCAGAGCCAACGGCGCCGACGAGGTGCTCAAAGCCCTGTTGGGTATCCTGCTGAAGGATTTTGCTGTACATCGTTGCTGGGGTGCTCTGAGAAATGTGGCTGAGGGCCCGATGACCTGTCACGCAGGCAGAGCCCAGAATGGTCGCGCGGTGGAGTTGGGCGAAATAGGAATCAAAGAAAAAGTCACCCAAGCCGTCGACAAAAAGGAGTTCCTGCTTATTCGGCAGCTCTCATCTGCGGGAGATGAGCCCAAAATATGCTCTGCGATGATAGCACCCATCATCGATCCGACCGGCTGCTTCGGCATTCTGTATGTCGATAACGCAATTCAACAGGGCCAGTACATGCTAAGCGATCTGGACTACCTGATGCTGCTGGCAATCCACACCGCCGCTATAGTTGAGAACTTTTGAGGCAAAAATTGCCGTTGGGTATTTCTCCAGCCAACGTGGTTGATCCGGCAAGCCGTTATCCGGTATGTTGGTCCTATAGGTTACTCAGCGGGCGAGGGTAGGGCTGCTATCCAGTTGTCGGGATCGTTGCCATAGTCGGCGAGCCTGTCGCGTGTGAGTGATCTGCCATAACCGTCCGGCTCGGCCGGCCAGAGGTCGATCGAGCCCGGGCTATCATCAGGGTGAGAGCCGTCACTGTAATTGACCCGGTCGATGCGGATGTAGTGCCGCCGGCCGTCACCAGCGACGTCTCCCGGCATAGAAAGCTCCAGCTTTTCTCCTGTGTCGCTAAGCTTGCCGTCGTAGGGGCCCAAGATCTTCTCTGCAGGCACGCGTGAATGACGCCACGAAAACGCCTCGGGATTCTTCACTACCACAACATACTCGCCTGCGGCGATCGTAACGGGCGACTCATCCGGGAAGGTGAAATCGATTCCGTCAGTGAACTTCCATGGCTGGCCTTTGTCAAAGCTGAACAATGTCGCGGCTTCTGCGCCGAAGTTGTGAAGCTCGACGTATTCGTATTGATCGTTGGTGTACACGCTGCCGACGGGCCAATCAGGATTGTACATGATTTCGCTGATGACTATCGGGCCGACTTTTGGATCGGCGTTGGCCGAACCCGGTGTGGCCAGGCTCATTGGTACAAAGTTGTAGCCCTCTGTGCTGCGCTTGTAGTAGCGCCCGAACGATACGCCGGTTGCCGAAGCGCCGAAATCCTCTACGCTGCGATAGCCAGTCAACACACCGCTCTGTGCCGATGTCAATAACAATTGCTCGCCGTTCTCACTCAGGGCGAAGGGCACATGGCAGCCTGGATCGTTCGCATTGCCGAAATGAATGTCCTGGGCGAGCACGAGATACTCATTCGCCCCGAGTGTTGTCCCGACTGCAATCTCGTATTTTGTCGGATTGTTCTTGCTGTCGCTGATAAACCAGCCACCGATGTCTATCGCTGCCGCGGTGGCGTTATGAAGTTCGATCCAATCCGAGGCGTCAGCATGAGAATGAGCCAGGATCTCGTTGATCACAATTGCCCCCGGATCGGGGATGCCACCGCTGTCATCATGTCCGGGCGAGCCGCCGGTGTAGGTGCTTGCTCGCCATGAGCCCTTTTCGTTCCAACTGTTCGGATCGGGGTTAGTCGGATCTACAGCCGTCAGTGAAAAACCTCCGCCGTCGGTAATGGAGCGCCAGCCGTCTTTGTAGTCGAAATCCAGAATCACCTCGCCGATCGCGTCTTCGAGTGTGATTCTTTCACCGGCATTGTCCAGCTTGCCTGCATATTGACCGGCGATGTTGACAGTGGTGCCGCGCCGGCCGGTTCCGTACCGCTCTTCGAAGGCGCTGGGGTCCCGGACGACCACAATGTTCTCGCCCGCCGCCAGCTCGATGTTCGGGAAAGTGAAATCAATACCGTTGCTAAAGCTTGCCAGATTCAAGTTGATTGTATCAGATCCGACATTCTCCAGTTCAATGAACTCTTCGTTCGGGTCCTGAGGATGGTACATAATCTCGGTGATTCGCAGAGTCTCTGCGACGGGGCCTACCGCAAAGGTTGCTTCACTCAGCGCGCTCCAGGTATTGCCGTTCAATACTCTGGCCTTGAGCGTGGTGCTGTAGGGCAGGCTGATCGGTCCGGCGAATTGGAAAACGTTTGCTTCTCTGCTGCTGTCGTCGAGCTCGATTTGGCCTGCAAGAAGCTCAGCAGAGATAAGAAAATCCAAGTCTGCAGCCGAGGAATTCAGGCCGTGGATGGCCAGCACGTTACTGCCTCGGCGAAGAACGCTGAGCGAGGCCGAAACATCCACGTCCTCGAACTGCAGAGTCTCGGTGTCGGATCGGACGTCGTCGGCATTCGAGTTCCATGCCGGTGTGCCGGTGAAATTTCTTCTGGCTATCTCGATGCCGTTTAGATGAGCGATGAAGCCGTCATCGTACCTGACCCTCAGCGTCATCAAGCTGAGATCTCCGAGCGTGCCGTTAAAGGTGAAGGGAATACGAATATAACATGTGGCGTTCTTGGCAGACATCTGCGATTCGACATTCAGGCTGATCAGGTTTCCATAGATCTGACTTCGTCGTCTTTCGAAACCAACGCCGCCGCCGCTGCCGGTCCCATAGGACCAGGCCGAGTCATCAAATGCGCCGCTTGCCGTCCAATTGTCGCTGACCGTTCGTATCGGGACAAACGCTCGCTTGCCGGCATGTTCAGGCACCAGGACAGTATTGATCGTGCCCACCGGCTGTACTGTCTTGGCAGGACGTGGATCCGAGCCGTCCATGGTATAGTATATGACTTGAAATCTGCCTTTATTCGTCATGGCGAGTGCCTCACCTCTCGATAGGCGGCCGCCATGCCGGGGCGTGCCGTTGACGTTGAAGATCGGGCCTTCGGAGGTAAACATACCTTCCCGGGCGCATGTGTCCAGGAAGATGTCCAGGCGGTTCGGCACCCAGCCGCTGAGTGTGTACATGTCCATGTTGGGAATCACGCCCAGCATCTGATCGCGGAGTTCCAAGAATCGCCTGCTGACGTTGGTTTCCGTCAGCGCGCCGTCATTATAGAAATGTTTGTACAGACGATCACCGAATTGGCGCCTGAAGGCCTCGCTTGCCTTGAGTGCCCGGTAGAACCAGGCGATAGGAGTCTGGAGATTGTTAAGCCCGCTGGGTTGGGTGGCCCAACTCGGGAAGTCCGTGAAACCCGACTTGTTGAGATCGCCCGGTCCGAAGGTGCCTTCCGCGTCCCAGACGAAGAACCTCCACACGCCTTCGTCCGAGTGCTCTGCAGCGGCGGACCAGTTGTTCTGCGGCCAATCCCAATTTGCGGCCCAGAGCTGCAGAATGAGATAGTCGATGAACGCCGGGACGTCGAGTCGTTTACTGACGTACTGATAATGCCCGTCATCTGAGAGGTTGTTGTTGCGAGCGTAATTCAACAGGGCATTCCAGGAGACCGCGTCGCCGTCCCGCATGCCGCTCATTGTCATGACGTCCCAGGGCTCATTACTCCCGTACCATTGCTGGCAGAACGCATCTTTGATATGTTCACAAGGGTTGAAGTACCCCTTGTATTCGCCGTTGATAAAAAGGTTGGCCATCGTTCCGCCGCTGGCAACGTGGCCCATATCCTTCTGCAGGCGCCTCATCAATTCGTCCTTGATGAAGGGATTCACCCTGTCATTGTGGCCTCCGCGGAGGACTATACTCTTGAAACTCTCGACCTCAAAGGGAAAGAGCGGATACTCCAGCCGGCTCGGGCCATACCTGTCGCGGAAGTAAAGTCTGAAGGCAAACTTTCCGTTGCCAGACCAATAGCCGTCCTGCCGACGATACCGCGGGCGCATATAGTCACTTCCGTGAACGCGGAGTCCGCAGTTCACCTGGAAGCCTGAGTTGTCCCCGGGCTGGATCCACTCGAACGACACGGGACGTTCATATTCTATTCCCCGGCGCATCGGATTGTTATGGCTTGCCGGGCCACTCGAGGTCCACGTATCGCTGTACGAGCCGCCGACGATAGCCATGACGCCGTCCGGCTCGTAGAACGTCTTGTGCTCGTCTCCGACAAGGGAGATCAGCGGCAGCGATTTGACCGCATCGCTGGCATTCAATACGTAGGTGACAGTTTTCAGGGCCGATTCTTTCCAGCCCGGTTTTATGGCTTTGGCTCGCAGGCAGGTAGTTCTGTTAATAGAGACCGGACCGGTATAAGCCGCTCCCGTTGGAAAACGCCCGATGGATTCATATGGAACGGCGCCGTCGAGCGTATAGTGAATGGTTGCTCCTTCTGTTTCCGTGGCGAGCGTCACCAAAAAGGGCCTGCCGTAGAAACCGCGTTTGTGACTGAATTTCGGCGCCTCGACCTCGCCCAGATAGGCGCCGTCGTTTTCGGCTCCCGGCGTGGGGTTGGCGAGGAATCGCGAATTGTCGGCTGCGTCGGGATAGCTGCCGAACGAAATGTCCGAAGTCTGATCGCCAAATTCCAGACTGTGGATCAAGGTGCGCCCGTCAGCTGCGAACAGAGCCACCTGATCACCATCGGCATTGAGCTTGAAATTTGCGTGCAGGCCGACGTCGCCGATATCGTCATCGGCCCAGATCAATAGGTGGCCGCCCGGGGCGATTGTGGTGGCAGTAGGTCTGTAGTTGCTTGGAATCCGCCACATCGTGGGATTATCCAGATTGTCGGTCAAATACATGCCGCCCACATTGACAGGTTCGGCGCCGGAGTTGTATATCTCGATCCAATCATCATATTGCCCCTGTGCGTCCCGGATAGAGCTGTTATTGGACGCCATGACCTCATTGATCGTAAGAGGGATGCCTGCCTCATGCCAGTGGCGGCTCAGCAGGACAAAATCCGCGAGGTTTACTCCGTCGGCTCCATCGAGATCGGCGCAGCCGTCATCGGGGCAGTCTTGAGACGGGGTCAGCCACTGGGCGGCCAGGGCCTGTACGTCCAGCAGATCGACGCGGCAGTCGCCGTTGAGATCAGCGGCAGGACAGTCGGCCTTGACGAGAACGGCTGAAGATACGGTTATAACCAGAGCAAGCAGAAGAACTCGCATATGTCCAAACACCTTCTAATACCTTCCTCAATGTTGATCTATACCACCGGCTGGACCCTCGAGGGCCTCCCAAAAGGATGAAACTCCTAGCCATCACACAGGTAAACTTCGTCTATTATAGCATATATGAGTCCGTTGAGACAGCGCCTTTTCGCAAGTCACGCCAATGGTCGGTTTTGCGTATCGAGCCGGTTCAGTGTGAAATGGCGTACATGATGATATTGATCCCCATTTGAATGGCTTTATCGTAGTTGTGCTTGCCAAATACCCCGCCGCGGCTATCGCACCAGCCACAGTGAAGATCGGTCGAGCTTAGAAAAACCGCGAGACGGTCGCCGATAAAAACTCCCCTGGCGCCGTGATTCTGCCCATGCATGTGCGGCAGACCCGTCTTGCCAAGATCGTGCACGTTGTGAAATACCTCGTGCTGCAGCGGTATTCGTTTCACCGCTCCGCTGCCGAAGACTTCCTCGAGCAAGGCGTAAGAGCTTTTGTAGAAGAAATCGCCGCCGCTTGCGACGACGCAGTCATCCATCAGCAGAAATCCGCCGCGGAGGATGTATTCTTTCAGATTGGCCTTCTGTCTGTCGTCAAACTTGTAATGGTTCTCTCCGGTCATAAAGAGAAAAGGATATTTCTCCATGTCTTCCATCTCGTCGAAGGCGACTACTGCGTTGAGTTGGCCTTCGGCCGACCATTGAGGCTGCCAGTCATATGCCTGTCTTATCGGTTTGACTCGGCACCGAATCGCCGAACTGAGTTCTCTAAGCAGGTTCGCATCTCCGCCCGGGCGGACATTCCACCGGTCTACTTCCCGTTTCTCGTGGGTGAACTTGACCCTGGGCATCAGGAAGTCGTACTCATCGAGGTCGTCCGGGCCATTGTCGGGCTCGCCCGCCTGGATTGTTGAGCACAACCCTCTCGCCGCCAGTGCCGCGCCGAGGGCCTGGCCGCCTGCTTTTTTCAACAATTGCCTTCGGCTTATCTTTTCGCAGTGCTGCTCACATGACATGATTGCTGCTCATTTCTTTTTGGAAGAGTCCCGTGTCAGAACCCATTCTACTATCGCAAATCCGGTTTTGACAGGCGAAAAGTAGGCCTCGAGAGTACTCATGACGCTGGCATCCTCGAAAGAAAGAACTTCGATGCCGCCGCGCCGTCGGTCCTGTCCTGTTTGAATCTCCAGGGCTTGTCGCTCGGCTTGCCGTCTCCATCGTCTTCCAACAATGGCGTCTCAGTCCTGAGCAGGCCCATGCTTTGATAAAAGTCATCCAATTGCCTCGAAGCGGAGGTGAAGGCTTCCAGCAGCGACACCTTGCCGTCGCCATCGGCATCACTGTCGTTCTCGCTGAGGGCGCCGACAAAGTACGCGCTGAATCGCGTACTGTAACGCTGATCGGCCGTGCTGCTGGCGATGATGATCCGACCTTCACCGGCCAAAGCCTTAACCGCCAGGCCGGCGCCGGGGCAGTCCAGTACGATCAGTATCGAAGATGCCTTGATCGGCTTGAGCCATTCGGCCAACTGTTCGTGCGTAACATCGGCACCTGGAAGGTTGAGACGCAGCTGCTCGCCCACGACGTTTGCCTGGCCCACGTAGTAGAATATGAATCTGTCTGCAGGATTTGCCGCGGCGGCAAACGCGCCTATCTTCTCTTCTATATTCTCGGCTGTTGAGACGTCTGATCCGGTGCGGGCCAGTGACCGGCTATTCGCCAGCACGGCCAACCGATCACGTTTGATCGAGGCGCTATTGAGCAGAAGACTGCTGAGATCCACTACAGCTTTGTCCTTGGTCTGCCGGTCTTCTGCATTCTTGTTTATGCCGGTGACAATCAGGGCCTGCGTCTTGCTCTGTCCTGCGCGATTCGGATCTGGCCTGGTGCCCGAGGTCCCGAACATCACCGACGCACTTGCGATTGTCACTATGATTGCAGTAATTATTCTTTTCATGTCAACTGAAAACGGCTTTCAAACAAGACCGATTGACCGCTTGATGAACCAGCCTGCGGTGATTAGTGTGCAGAGGATCGCGAGCAGAAGCCAATTGGGCCAGATACTTGTCATTCGGCGCAGGCTGCCCGTGCGCGCCCGGGCCTCAAACATCTGTGCGACATTCTCATCAACATCGTCGGCGTGGAGATACCTGCCGTTGACCTTCTCTGCGAGCGCCTGCAGGAATTCTTCGTCCAACTCGATATTGGTCATCTCGCCTCTGACGGGCGGCAGGTTCACAGCGACAGTCTTTTCGCCGAGGAAGACGCCGTCAGCCTCCGCCTGGGCCGTTGCCACGATTGCCTGGTCCTTGATGTTCTCAACCTCGGCGACGTAATGTCCCTGGCCTCTGTCGTGCATGCTCACGATGTTTTCTCCGAGACCGAGCAGCACGTTGGCGCCGCCGACAGGATCAAACGAGTCGTCGCAAACGTACGCCTCGAACCTCAGTCTGTATGCCTGTTCGCCAACGCGCTCGGCGAATAATTCGACACCAGCTTCACGGCTTGTTGTCTTGCCCAAATGGGCTGTCAGGGCCGCCATGATCTTGTAGAGCAAGCCCCCCTGGAGGTCTTCGCGATACCACCTGAAGAGCTGCGAAGCGTTGAGCAGACAGACCCTGCCGCGACCGACTCGATGAACCGAAACCACGGGCATATCCTTGACTGAGATCAGTGTCGTGGAGGCGGGCTTGCTGTGGGAGATTCGATAGTACGGCAAGGCCTGCCCGTCATAGTCTTTCAGCATTTCGGGGCCGACCACCTTGCTGTCTACTGCCTCGAGTGTCAACTCGATGTCCCCCGGGCTGGCCGGCCAGATCGTCGGCTCGTCGAGATCGAAGACGACGGGGACGAGCGCTTTAGCCTTTCTGTGTGTCCATGCCGCCGGTCCGAAGTCGGCTTTGCCCGGTAGCAGGATAAGTCCGCCTCCTCTGTCGACGACGAAACTGTACAGACTGTCAACCTGAGCGTTAGTCAGGGCCTCAAGGTCGCAGGGCCCGAGGATTATGATGTCGTACTCGTAGAATCCATGCTTGTCATCGGGGAGCTTGACGTAGCCGGAGGCCTTCGATGCTTTCTCGGCCAGCGCGAGAGTTCTGATCACATCCAGGCTAAGATCCAATTGAATCTTATCGTCTCTGGCCAGAGCCTGGCGGACCTTGCCGATATTGAAATTTGCCACTTGCGAATAGAAAAGGACTTTGAGCCTGGTTTCTTCGACGACCTCTATCATCGTGCTGCGAACATTGTTTGCCTGATTCACTTCGTCGCCGGCGGCAATTGCGCGGGCCGAGAGGGCGTGGCTGCCGAGTCGATCCGCACCGACAGTGAACTCCACCGCCACGTCGGCCTCTGGAGAAGCCGGCTGCGGGCGATCCTGCGCGAATCGGTCGCCGGGAATCTCCCTCGAATCTATCACGTGGTTGTCTTTGAGCAGCTCAATTGTCACAGGCTTATCATGCAAGTTTCTGGTGGCAACGGCCACTTGCACATTGCAGGCTGTGTCAATCGCCATCCTCGCCGGCGCGTTGATCGATGTTATCGCGATGTCGGCCTGCCTATCCCTTGAGCCGACACCGACAAAGACCGTTTGGAAATCCTTGCTGCGCAGCGGCAGATATGTATCGATGTTCTTGTCGTCGGCCTGTCCGTCCGTGAAGATGACCGCCCCTATGACTTTGCTCTTTTCAATCGGTTGCGCTTTGTCAGAATCATGCGGAACCTCGCCGAAAGAATCAGGCGTGTCCTCTGCGGCAGGGGATTCTTGGGCGACGTCATATTTGCCCAGCGTTGCAAAGACACTGTGCATGTCCGTTTGTGGGCCCCACCGTCGCAGGAAATCCGCCGAGCCGCCGTGGTAGCTCTGACGGTCGAATCCGAAGATTCTATAGCCGGCGCCGCCATTGTCGAGCGGGCGAAATTTCTCTTCAAATAAGCTGAGCGCCTTGTCCAGCCTGGTCGATTGTGCGTCCTCGACGACCGACATGCTCTGGCTGGTGTCGAATATTGCCAGTATAGAATTGCTCGATACCGTCTCGCCGACCTTGGCATGCGACGGATTCCACAGTATCAGCAGCAAGACTATTATCGAGGCGTATTGCAGCAGAATCAACGGCATCCTGTACGGTCGCAGTTTCGCGTTTTGCAGTTCGCCCAGACGAAAGGCCAAGAAGACAAGCACGGCAAAGACCGCCAGAAGCAAACCTGCAACAAGATGTCCCGGATAGTCGACGAATATCATTCCCGCACCGACTCGGCGTCGAACTTCGCCGCGTTTTCAAAAAACTCATTCTCCTGCCCGTAAAACTTCACGTCGGAAGGTTCGTCCTCACTCAACTGCTGCCGGCGTTTCCTGGCGTCTATGGAGATCGACCAGAACTGTCGAGCCAACTGCCTCGCCGCCTCGGCGGCAGCCAGCTCCGAGCCTCCGGTAAGAACGAGGCCTGCCGCCGATCTGGTGCCTTTGCTCTGGTCTGTCATTGCCCACTGCGGTTCCGGCATTGTCTCAAGCAGGCGCTTGGCCGCTTTTAGCAGGGCCAGCATGTCCTGCTCCTGCTGAGGCGTGACAGATTCGTCAAGGGCGTCCGCATCTTCGGCAAGCTGCTCAGCCATCTTCTGAGCTTCCTGCGCGAGCTTTTCTTCGTCGCTCAACGTAAGCTCGCCATCGAGAGCCTGCGTTGCCATATCCATCCGGCGCCTGGCCGACTCCATCAGCTCGAGAGCCTCCGCGGAATCCCTGCGGCCCATATCAGCCTGGTAGCGCGCCTCGGCAAGTTTCTCCTGAAAGTCGTCCATCCTGGCAACAGCCTCGTCCAGATGCCTCTCGGCCTCGGCCCTTCCTTGACCTCGGTTGCTCTCCGGGCTTTGCGGCAACTGCTCCAAATCCCGCTTCAACTGCGCAACCTGCTGCTGCAACGCCCGCTGCTTGGCCTGGAGCATTCTCAGCCTGGCTTCGGCGTTGGCAGAGGTACGCTGTCTGCCATCCTGACGTTGCTCGCCACTCTGAGTTTTGGCGGAACCTTCACCGTCGCTGCCACCTTGACTGATAGAAGGGCTTTTGCTTTCTTGACCGGCGCTCGCTTTGCCCTGTTGGGAGCTACTCCGCTTGTTCTGGCCCTGTTCTTGACCGCCGTCAGTTGACGACTTGCCATTCGCGGCCTTCTGTGCGGAACTTGTCTCTTCGGCCTGCTGTTTCAGTAGGTTCTCGAAAGTCATCTTCAAGTCTTTCTGCTCTGCCGTCAGTTTTTCCAGTTCCTGCTGCACTTTTTTCAACTCACCTTCGATACGCTCCTTCTCATACTGCGAAAACTCAGGCTCTTCTTGCAGCTTGACACTGTCCGGCCTCTGCGGCTGCTGGGCCGCACCTGCGCTGGGTGGATTCCATTGAAGCTCGAGTTCGAAGACGAACTTTCGCAAAAGGCGGTAAGCATCTTTCTCAGGCGCTATCGCCGAATGCGCATTGTACTGCGTCAGGTACTTGCTTGCTTGTTCGTAATACTGCAGAACGACATTGAGAACACCTTTCTGACTATCGTTATACCCATGATCCGAATCGTCGCGAATGAGCGTCAGTTGCTCGGCGCAATATCGGAGGTCGTTGTCGATAGAATTCAGCGCGGACCGATCCGGCTCGGTGAAATTCGGCTTGCCGGCGATGGCCCATGTCTTCTTCAGTATCGCCCGCGTGTATTCGAGAATGTTGAGAAGCTCGACCGGAGCTGGCATTGCTCCCTGGCTCGAACCTCCGCCGGGCCGCTGACGCCAGTTCTGCCTGTAAGGCCTGATCTCGATAAAATACACCTCGCTGCTCGCGGTTCGATTTGCCTGAGCCGAGCCAGTGTCAATGCCCGTTGCCTCAGCGTAGAAAAGGATGCTGTCGCCCACGGTCAAATCGTATTTCTCCAGTTCGATCGTATGGCTATATTCTTTGCTCTTGATTGCCTCATCAATCGGGATTTTGAGTTCGGTTGGTTGGCGACCCGGTATCTCCAGGCACATCTTTGCAGAATCCAGGCCGAAGCCGTCGGTTATCTCGAACTTGATCGGCACACTTGCGACATCAGTCGTGAGGTAATCACCGTCGGGGCAGATCAGCTTGAGCTTCGGGGGCTCATCGGTTTTTACAGCAACTTCGAGATCGGGCAGATCGTCATTGGCCAGAGGCTGCTCGTTGACGAGATCGAACTCTACCGAGCCGTTTTTATCGGCATCAGAATGGAAGGTGGACTGCTGCGCCCCGTTCAATTGCTTGGTGTATGAAGAAAAGTAAACATAGTTGTCACGAATGTAGAACCACGCAGTGGCGAGCCCAAACAGGATGATCGCCCCGAGAACATATCCCTGCCATTTCTCAACAGTCGAGTCAAACCGAAATCCACCGCAGTCTTTGTCCACACGCAGAACAAGATGTTCGGCCAGAGCCCTGGAGTACGGATATTCCTGCTTGTTCTCGTGATATTCCATTGCCGTGACAAGCTGCTGGTTGAAGTTCTTTCTGTTCTCGATGTAATTTGCCGCGCCGCTGCACGATAGACGCTTCAGCAGCAGTCTTGTCAGCAGGCCGAGCAGGCCGGCAGTACCTGCTATCAGCAAAACAAGAGCTATGACCCTGCCGCGCTGGCCGAAGTTCACGCGGCGGTCAAGACAGGCGTAGACACCGATATAAACCGAAGCAAAAATCAGACACAGCGCAGCGATCTTCATGACCGCCAGTACTGCCAGCCATCGCCTGACCTTTCCAACTCGCTCGACAAGAGCGTTCAGTTTGTCATCCGTAGATTCCGGCATGTAAAACCTTGTCTATCGCTTCAGTCTATTCGCAACGACCGGCTCGAGAAGAAGCAGCAGGATAATCAGCCAGGCAAAAATCCTCCACAGAGGCCTGCGATTGGTGTCATCGAATGTTCCGGCTTCGGCAATGTCTTTACCGACATCGGCCGGAAAAACCCGGCTCATGATGCCAGCCAGGTCGGCCGCCACCGGCTTGGCCATATTGGTTTCGCCCTGCGGCAAATTGACACCTGCATACGTTGTTGGCTCCCCTAGCGTCCGGACCCATCCGATGCCCGCCGGGTCCGGGACAAGCAGGAAAGAGTCCGCCGCTGCTGCGCGGCGCTTCTTGCCGTCGCAGGTCTCGACCCAGAATTGCTTCGGCTCGCCGGAGGATGCTCTGGCGTCGGGAATCGGCAACAGTACGCGCTGATCACGCACAAAACTGCGTGCCGAGACTCGGCTGCTCTCGCCCAGCAAATACCGGCAAAACGCAACCGACGCATTCGATTTGGTCAGCGACCCGAGCGAGTCATCAGCACTGGTATTGACGAGGATGGACGTTCCGCGCCCCTGACGTTTCAGGTAAATGAAACCGCAGCCATTCTGCAAGTTCCACAGACATCTGCTGTCCGTATGGGGTTTGCATTCCAGGTAGCCTTTCAGGAGAATCTTGTCGATGCGGTAGTTGGCCAGTGACTTTGCAGCCACGTTGTCGACGCCGAAGGGGCGGCTATCGCAGGGTATCGGCTGGGGGTATGTTCGCTCGTGAAAACAGTTGCCCGGCAGTGCGGCGAGAACATCCCGCTGCCACAACTGTCTTGCTGCCTCTGTCGCAATCGTCTCTGTCACAAAGCAGACGAATCTGCCGCCGGCGTTTACAAAGGTCTGCACGTTCGAGGACAGGTAGCTCAGCCTCTCGGAAATCGTCGAACACACCAGAA
The DNA here is from genome assembly GCA_964562575.1 of uncultured Pirellulales bacterium. Taxonomy (GTDB): domain Bacteria; phylum Planctomycetota; class Phycisphaerae; order Sedimentisphaerales; family Anaerobacaceae; genus SG8-4. Next base: position 4,372 of record CAZLTY010000048.1, on the reverse strand, counting down.
CATCGGCCCAATCCAGGTCCGACTGGACGAGATCGTCGGTCAAAACGCCCCTGACGTTCAACGTGTAGTTTGGATTCATTCGCGAGAGAGTATCCATAGCGGTCCTGGCAAGGAACATTTCATTTGTGCTGTCAGCGACCAGGAGAACGTCGATGTCTTTACGCCCCGGCACGGAAACTGCCAGGTAGAACGTGTCGTCCTCTTTCAGGCCGTCGTCGCCAGATAGACTCAGTTCCACAGGCAAGAACTGTTGTTCTCTCCCGGCGGTGCCAATATCTACATGCACCTGGTAGATTCCTCGCTGGTTCGCGGGCAGACTTATCTCTACGGCAGGCGAACTGTCCGTTTGGATATTCGCCGTCAAACGTCGATTCTGCTCGACCTGGCCGTAGTTGGTGACGGCAGCATTCATAGTCTGCTTCCCGTCTACAAATCCAACCAGGTGGGCGTCGACAATTGCGGCGTTGTCAATGGGTTTCAACGAGATGATTTGCTTGTGGTCAATTCCGGCGACAGTTGCAGGTTCCTCTATGCTGGTAAACTGCCTCAGGATGTTGGGTGTGAAATCACTCAGCACCGCCACTGAAATCTCTCTGCCCGAGTGCTGCGCGCGATTGGCTTGACTCAAACCCGAGAGAAAGTTGCCGACATTTGCGCTGTCCGGTTCGATTTTGACTGCCTTGATCTGGGCCAGGGCCTGCTCGGTGGTCAAGTCGCGAGCCCAGTCTCCCGAGGCCAGGGCGCAAATATTGAACGCCGGCGCGCCGGGTTCGGCCTTTGCCGTGCGAATGAAATCAACCGCTGAATCCACCATCTTGTCAAAATAGCTACCGTCTGCGTCGGAGTACGACATCGACATCGAATTGTCGAGCCCCAGGAAAAAAACAGATCCGGTTTGTCCCGGATCGCGACTGACGTGCAGAAGCGGTCTGGCGAAAAGCATCGCAATCAGGACGATTATTGCGCAGCGGAGCAGCAGTATCAGCAGGTCGCGCAACCTTCGCCTGGATTGACTCTCGAGCTGGCCCGTATGTAGGAATCGGAGCATCGTGAACGGTAACCGTCGAAAGTGCGGCCTTGCCAGCAGGTGGGCTATGACGGGCCCGGCTACAGCGAGTCCACCGAACAGGAATATCCAGTCTACAAAACTCACATCAATCTCTTTCGCTTGGCCAGATACGCCACCAACGCTCGGTCCAGGGGCTCGGAAGTATCGAGCAGGCAATAGTCGATACCGCGGTTGCCGGTGGTTCTTTCAATGTCGTCCAGGAACTTGGCTACGCGCTGGCGATAGCCTTGGCGCAGGGACTGCGGAAACGTGCGCATCCTGGCTTTGGATTCCATATCTTCGAACTGGATCAATCCTTCATAATCAAGATTAAGCTCCTGATGGTCCAAGGTTTGAAAAACAATCACCTCATGCTTGAGGAATTTCAAATACGACAGACCTTTGTATATGTCGGCCTCGTCGTCGAGCAGATCGGAGATCAGGATGATGATGCCCCGCCGTTTTGTAGTCTCGGCGATAGTGCGAAGAACGCCGGCAAGGTTGGTCCGCCCGGCGGGTTTGCTGTTTTGCAGAGCCGCCAGAATCGTGCTTAGATGCGTACGTTTCGATTGGGCGCCGATACGCTTTATCATTTTTTCGGCGAACAGGACCAGGGATGTGCTGTCGCTTTGACTGAGCATAAGATAGCTCAGGGCCGCGGCGAGAAAGCAGCCGTACTCCAACTTGCTGACGCGGCCGTTGCCGGTAAAGGCCATGCTCTTGCTGCTGTCCAGCAGTATATAAGCCGTGGTGTTTGTCTCCTGCTGGAACTGCTTTATGTACAGTTTGTCGCTGCGGCCGAAGACCTTCCAGTCGACAAATTTCAGCTCGTCGCCGGCGTGATATTCCCGGTGATCGCTGTATTCGACACTGAAACCGTGGAACGGGCTCGGGTGTAGCCCGGAAAAAAAGCCCTCCACCGCGCAGCGGGCAACCAGATCCATATTCCCAAGCTTGCTCAGAAACATCGGATCGAGATACTTGCGGCTCTGTTTCACTGTCTTGACGTCTCAATTGATTCCCGACAAATCGGGATCTTCGATATTTACTATTGACTATCTTCTATTTATTACCGTCGACTCCGGTCATGGCGACGGCGGTGGTTTCTATTTCGTGTTCATTCGTGTTAATTCGTGGTTCCAGCTTGGAGTAAATCCGGGTCAATTCCTGCGCCTGTCATTTCGGCTGCGGCACGTTCTCGATGAGATCGTCTATAATCCCTTCGACGCTGATGCCGTCGGCCTCGGCGTTGAAGTTTGGAATAACGCGGTGCCTGAGCACGAGTTTGCTGACGGCCCGCACGTCCTCGAAGCTCGGAGTGACGCGCCCGTCTATCAGCGCCTTTGCCTTTGCGCCGAGCGTCATGAACTGGCCCGCCCTCGGGCCAGCGCCCCACTTGAGATATTGCTTGACCATCGCAGTTGCGTGTGCGTTGTCGGGCCTGGTCGCTCGGGCAAGCTTGATGCAGTACGCTATCACCACCTCGCTGACCGGGGCCATTCGAACGATCTCCTGGAAAAGCACCATGTCATTTCTGCCGAGCACCTGCCGGGCGGAGACCTTCTTTTTGGTCGTGGTCTGTTTGACGATCATGTGCTCTTCCTTGGCGCTGGGGTAGTCGATATAGATCATGAACATGAACCTGTCCAGGGCGGCTTCCGGCAAAGGGTATGTCCCTTCCTGCTCGATAGGATTCTGAGTCGCAAGTACAAAGAACGGCTCGTCGAGCTTGTACGTCCGGCCGGCAATCGTCACTTCCCGCTCCTGCATCGCCTGCAATAGTGCGGCCTGCGTCTTGGGAGGTGTGCGGTTGATCTCGTCGGCGAGGACTACGTTGGCAAAGATCGGCCCTTTGACAAACTCCATTCGTCTCTGCTTCGATTGCGGGTCCCTCTGGATGATATCGGCGCCGGTAATATCCGACGGCATCAGGTCGGGCGTAAACTGAATCCGGTTGAACTTCAGCTTCATCGCATCGGCTATCGCATGGACCATCATCGTCTTGGCGAGGCCCGGCACACCCTGGACGATACAATGGCCCCCGGCGAGCATGCAACAGAGCATCGAGTCGATCACCTCTTCCTGTCCGACGATCACCTTGTGTATCTGGTGCTTCAGGCTGGCGTAGCCCTTATGCAGGCGGGCCATCAACTGGCCCTCGTCGACACCGTTGCTTACCTGTGAATTCTTAACCCCTCGCCCGGTTGTCTGTTCCATACAAGCCCTTTCGCATTCCTGCCGTCGACGATACGCCGGCAACTAGGCGTACCCGGACACTACAAAACTTCTCTATCCTAAAATAGACGACAACCAACAAATTCTGTCACAGAAACTCCTCAGCTTCTCGAAATAGATGCTGCGGTTTCTGCATGCTGCAACATGGTATTCTACGAAAAATAACGAAGAATTTCCAGCAAATTGTGCCTTGGGGATGATCAAGACATGAAATCGCCACGGCCCTCTCCGCGAACCGTGGTAATTGTCTGCATTCCTGAACCTTGTTGTCACCCCGAGCGAAGCCGAGGGGTCTATTGGAACAGATTCCTCGACTCCGCTTCGCTTCGCTCGGAATGACTTTTGTCATCCCAGCCTGTAGGATGGGCAGGTTTCCTGCCCATGCGGTTTGGGTCACGCTATAGGCCGGAAAGTCTACGAGCAGCACTGGCGCAGACACAGGTCTTTGAGACTCAATAGGAAATCCCACAACCTTTGCTCAGCAGGTCTCCGTTTGAGTGAGAATGAGCACCGCTGTATGGGAGTCATGCCTCCTTCACTTTGCCCACTACGTTCCTGTTCAACTTACAGCACTCAAATAGAGGGTAACAGGAGCTAACACACAGAAAATTCACCGCCAAGAGGATGAACTGAAGCGATGCGCAGAATTGCATAAGCCTCAGATAATAAAGTGGTATAGGGACAAGTTCACTGGCAACACTATGGACAGACCTGGCATGCAAAAACTGATGCTGGATCTACAAGAGGGCAAATTGAAAAGCATCGTTAGTTGGAGATTGGACCGTCTTGGAAGAAATGCAGCCGGGCTGACAAGACTGTCTCCTTTTAGCCGAGTTTTTTCCTTATGTGTGCTAATCCTTGTTTTGCTGCAGTACGGGCAGCTTGCTCTTCATCTTTTAGTAACCAACCCAGCTGTTCTTACACCACTCTTAATTCTGGTAAATAAACTACATGGATCTTCAATTAAGTTGTTTAGATATTTCATTTTTTCTCAATTGTTTTATTTTCTAGAAATGGAGACCAGAAAGGACGTTTATCATAAGGTATAGTGTTCTATCGGGAGTGCTCAGAAGATATAGCTCTCGATTG